>CAZKPZ010000007.1:0-45158 GCA_964554745.1 uncultured Treponema sp.
TAAAAAAACAGTCTAAATTTGTAAAAAAATACATCATAAAAATGAGTTTAATTTTGGTTCAATCCTAAGTTTTGTGTGATTGATAAAAATTAGGGATAAATCCTGTATAATTGTTTCAACAAAAAAACATAAAGCAGGAAGAACCCCCATGAATAGTTATATCAAATTTCCAAGCACAATTCAATCATTCAACAATACGGAAAGCACAATAAAGACTGCATTGTCAGGAAGAAGCGTATTTGTCCTCAAGGGCGAAATCATGAAGCCCGGGTCGGAATACTGTCTCTCCTGCCACAGTCCCATGCACGCTCATTCAAGGCAGGAAAGAAGCCTGTGCCACATACCGTTCGGAGGAGGCTTAAGCAGGGTGGAGTTCACCCAGACAAGGTATTTTTGCCCCAAGTGCCACGCCACACGAAACCAGCTGATTCCGTTCAAGGCGCAGAATCAGAAGGTGTTCGGAAAACTGAAGTTTCCGAACACCTCTATCACAACGGAACTGGAGGCATATACAGAAGAGTTGCTCGCCTATCATTTTACAAACGAAGCAGTCCTACTGACCGAGAAGCTCGTCCAGCCCCTTCCGAAACTCCTTCTGTCCTCCGTGGGAGGGATGTCGCACTTCCTTGAAAGAGCGTGCCGCCGATTTTATAAAATCGAACCGAGTGAGGGACTTCTCCGCCGCCCGGCCGACCGCTATGATGTTTTCATTCTTAATGCCAAAGATGCCTATAAGCTCTTGCAGGAACTTCCTTCCGACTTCAAGTTCCCTGCCCGTCGGACTTCGGTTTGAATTGACGTTCCCCTCCCTGTGAGGGTGGAAGGGGTATGCGTTCCACATAAGGGGATAGAATTCCCTTTCGGCAAGATATTTCCATACGGCCGTCGCAGAGGCATCTCTCTCTGGATTGCCCCTGTCCCTTACGGAGAAGGCCCCGTCAGACAAGAAGCTGTTTTTCACAAGCAGGTCCTCCGACGTAAAGGGAATGCCGCTCCACCTGCAGCCGTGGCAGCCAGGAGCCTCTCCGACAAGCAGCCATCGGGGATTCAGGTCCGACATCCTGTGCAGATACAGGGCGAGGTTTTTCGCCTGAACCGTACCCACGGCTGCCGCATCCGCATAGAAGTTTTCTGCGCGACAGGAAAGCTCCGGCCCTAGCTCCTGCGGCAGGTTGAAATCGCAAAGCTCCTTTACAAACGCCTCTATCGCCTTAAAGTCATTTTCATTCTGTGTATTCATATCCTCTAACTTCCGTTTTTAGCGCTGCCCGACGCAGCCGTCCTGTAGCTTCTCTACATACTGGAACAAATCCGGCACGCAGTATCTCCGTGCCGTCTCGCGCATTTCCTTGCTAACTCCGTAACAGGCAGCCGCAATCGCTCCCGTAACGCAGGCTATGGTGTCGCTGTCGCCTCCTAAGCTGATGGCCACCTGCACAGCTTCCTCAAACGAGCTGGTGAGCAGGAACACGTTTATGGCGGTGATGACGGTGGAGGAGCAGCGGAGATTGAATTCCTTCTGCCTCAGAGTGCTCACGTCACTTACGAGTTCCGCCTCATCAAGCATCCCCTTGATGCGTTCCCTGGAATCTTGGCAGTGCAGGCCGTAATAACAAGCAAGCGCGGCCTTCTCCGCCCACTTCATTGCCTCCTCCGCGTTGTGCGTGACGACCGTCGCTATGCGGGCAAGCTGCCGGCACTCCATCTCGGACTTCGCGTAATACGCGACTGGAGAAACGCGCATCGCAGCCCCGTTTCCCCAGCTGCCATAGGGCATTGGGGTGTCGCTTACAATCCATGCATCGAACATCGGTCCCCAGCCAGCGTCAGGGAAGCGCAAGCCCACCTCCCTGTAGTTCCTGATGGCGGCCTCATACAGCTCATTCGGATTTTTTATCTCGCACAGGGCCTTTGCCAGAGCCAGCGTCATCTGGCTGTCGTCCGTGGCGCAGTTGTCATCAGTCCACAGGGTTTCTTTTGCGGGAAGTTTGTCCGTGTTATCAAACTCGTAGATGCTTCCTGCGACATCGCCAAGAATAGCTCCTATCATACTGTCTCCTGTAAATATGGCAGGCCTTATTTCTTCTTTCTCTTAATAGTGCTGTATCTCACAGGAGCGTCAGTGATGAGTGCCGAACCTGTACCGAGTACCGTCCACTCGCTTCCGTCCTTTAGGACGACAACGTACTCCGTCAGAACGATTTTTGCGGAATCTATATCGTCCAAGACTTTACCTACAGCATTATAATTATAGACGACGACTTCCTTCACGTCCGTAAAAATGGTGTCCTTTCCTACCTTGACCTCATAGGCAAAGCTTCCCATTTGTGCTATTGCAACCAGTACGATTGCGAGAATCAGTCTTTTCATTGTGTTTTCCTCCCTTGGCCGCAAGGCCTGTGTAGCTGCTTGCCGGAGCCGAGCGTAGCAAGGCTCCGGCAAGGGGGTCTGTCAACCCTCTTGCCCAGTGTACACTGGGCGGCTTCTGGAGGAGAAGATAGTATCTTATGAATGTCTGTTATTGCCGGGTAGGCGGAGCTTTATGTCTTTTCATGTCGCCTAGATTCCGCCCGTGACCTTCCGCCCGCCGAGCGTGCGCCTTTCACTGTCGAAGTTCACGCCGACTTTGATATGAAAATAATTTTTTCTCCTGTCATCCATTTTCAGATTAATAATCTGTTACAAGCCATAAATCAATTGACAAATCAAAGTCTACTATATTATGATTTTTTATATGAAACGTTACAGCGGCAAATCAATTTACAAAGGAATAGCTATCGGACCTGTCCGCATCTTTAAGAAAGCACAGTACGACACCAGCAAACATGAAATAAGCAATCCTGAAGCAGAGATTGAACGGTACAACGCAGCCAGAGACAAGGCTGTGCAGCAACTTCAGGCAGTATACAAGAAAGCAAAAGAGGAAGTCGGTCAAGAAGCGGCCAATATTTTTGACGTGCAGTCCATGCTTTTGGGCGACGATGACTACACAGATTCCGTCTACTCCCTGATACGGGACGAAAAGACGAATGCAGAGTATGCGGTATTCCAGAGCGGAGAGACGATTTCCAAGATTTTTTCCGAGATGGACGACGAATACATGAAAGCCCGCTCCGCGGACATCAAGGACGTGTCTCGCCGGGTAATAACAGTCTTGTGCGGCGGTGAGGACGCAGCCGCTGATTCCGACACGCCGGCAATTCTTGCCGCCGATGACCTTACTCCGGCCGAGACTGTGCAGCTTGACAAGACAAAGATTCTTGCTTTCGTCACAAAATACGGCTCTTCACAGTCACATACTGCGATTCTGGCCAGAACGATGAATATTCCGGCTCTCACCGGCGTTATTGTGGACTCAGACTGGAACGGCAAGACCGCGATAGTTGACGGCATCACCGGCGACCTTATCCTTGACCCGGACGAAGATACGCTCAAAGAAAAACAGGCGGAGCGAGAAAAGCTCCTTGCCAAGCAGGCTCTGCTGCAAAAGCTCAAGGGGCAGCCCACCGTCACAAAAGACGGCAGGACTCTCCACCTGTATGCCAATATCGGTAACGTCGCGGACGCAGATTGTGCCAACGAAAACGACGCGGAAGGAATAGGGCTGTTCCGCAGCGAGTTCCTTTATCTGGGGCGCAGCAGCTACCCGACCGAAGAAGAGCAGTTTGTGGCTTACAAGAACGTAGCGCGCAAGATGAAGGGCAAAAAGGTTATTATCCGCACTCTTGACATCGGGGCAGACAAGCAGGCCGACTACTTTAAGCTTGACCACGAGGACAACCCGGCGATGGGCTTCCGCGCAATCCGCATCTGCCTGGAGCGCCCTGATTTGTTCAGGACGCAGCTCCGCGCCATTTACCGCGCCAGCGCGTTCGGCAACATAGCGATTATGTACCCAATGATTATCTCCGTAGACGAGGTAAAGCGCATAAAAAAGATTTCAGCGGAGGTACGCTCCCAGCTGAACAAAGAGAATATACCCTACGGCGAGGTTGAAGAAGGCATAATGGTTGAGACTCCTGCCGCAGTGCTGATGAGCGACCAGCTGGCGCAGGAAGTGGACTTTTTCTCAATAGGAACTAACGACCTCACGCAGTATACCCTCGCTGTGGACAGGCAGAATTCCAAGCTGGAAAGTTTCTATGACCCGCACCACCCTGCCGTTTTGCGTGCAATTCAGCTCACTGTAGAAAACGGCCACAAGCACGGCTGCTGGGTAGGCATCTGCGGCGAGCTGGGGGCAGACCTGGAGCTGACAGAAACGTTCGTGAATATGGGGCTGGACGAGCTTTCGGTGTCTCCCAGCAGGATTCTTGCCGTACGCGACAAAATCCGCTCTACTACGTCGATTCTGCCGGAAGAGCTAAAAAAATAACAGCTAGGTGATTCTCTGTAGTAAAACAAACAATTTTCTCTAAACACTTTGCTTAACCTGCAAAATACATTATAATAGTATATATAAGAGATGAGGGAATTGAATGCTTTGTGATTTTTGTAGAGAACGTGAAGCTGTCATATTTTTGGAACAGATGACAGGAAGCGGTCAGAAGCGCAAGATTAACATGTGCGCAGAGTGCGCCATAGAACGCGGAATCAGCTCTGACCCAAAAAGCATCGAGTCCTCAATAGGGGACTTGTTTAAAGAACTTGCGAGCATCTCCAAGCGCATTCAGCGCAAAAATAACAGACTCTGCCCTGTCTGCGGCATAAGTGTCGGCGACATACGTAAAACCGGACGTGTCGGCTGCCCGGAATGCTACTCGATTTTTAAGGACGATATACGCAAGTACATGATGGGGAAAGGCATCAAGGGCGTTTACACAGGCAGCATGCCGGCCCGCCTTTCCGGCATGCACTCGGTTCTGAACGACAGGATTATCCTGCAGGACAAGCTTTCCAAAGCCATAGAGAACGAGGAATACGAAAAAGCAGCCATGTACCGCGACTATCTCCGTGCCCTTGAGAAAGTGCCTGTCGCTGACGGCGAGGAAGAATCTCCTCCAGAGCAAGGAGAGAGAGCATGAGCGAAAACGTCGCATCTGACACACAGGACTCATGGTACACCTATGCCGGGGAAGAAAACGACGTTGTTCTTTCCAGCAGGGCGCGTCTTGCAAGAAATCTCGCGAATTTCCCCTTTCCCTCACGGCTGCGCGGCGATGACGGAGAGCGGATTCAATCCATCATAACGGACGCGTTCAACAGAATGCCTGACTGCGAGGACTTTCAGGCTGTATGCATCAAGGACTTGGACACGCTCGGCAGCAAGATTCTGGACGAGCGCGGAATTCTTTCTGAAACGGACGCGGCGAGCGGAAAGGCCGCCGATGAGGAGATAATTCTGCGTAAAGACGGCCGTCTGGCCTGCACCGTAAATGTGCTGGATCACCTGCGCATATCTTCGTTTGAGTCAGGCTTGAATTTTGACAAAACCGTAGAATTAAGCCGCAATATCGATATGCAGCTGCAAAAAAGCATACAGTTCGCGGCAAGCTATGATTACGGCTTTCTTACATCTTCAAGAGCAGATGCCGGCAGCGGCATGAAACTTTCTATCCGCGTGCACCTGCCTTCACTGTCAATGCTAGGCAGAATCCGCACGGCAATCCAGTCTCTAAGTTCGTCAAACGTGGCATTCAAGGCCTCGTACGGTTCCGGGAGCGCAGGGTCCGTGAGCGGTAACGGCGGCATGAGCATGTCACTAGGCTCCTACTATGACATCTACACCGTAGACTGCCAGACAGGCTCGGAATACGACCAGGTTGCGGCGATTGTCTCCGCAGGAAAGAAAATCTGCGAGCTTGAGCGACTTGCCCGCGAAGAATGCAAGCGCACAATGGAAAGCACCGCGCGGAACTATCTTTACCGCGCGCTGGCGCTTGCACGCTCAAGCATGTTTATTCCTCTCCGCGAGGGCATAGACATAGTGAGCGGCGTAAAGTGGGGACTGGACTTAGGCTATGTGACCGGCACAAGCGACAGCGAGCTGTTCGCCCTGCTGTTCCGCATTCAGGAAGGGCACTTGGAATACGTGCTGAAGAACGGAAACTTTACTTTTGAGAATGATGTCTCAGGAAATAGAACAAAAGAAGACGCAAGGCTAAGGGCTATCATCTTTCAGGAAGCCTTTGAGAATCTGCAAATTTCACAACAGGGGTAAACTATGGCAAATGAAAACAAAAGCCTGTCACCGAAAGCTCAGCGTCTTGTAATGGCGCTCGCAGCCGATGAGGCATACCATTTGGGCAGTGTACAGCTTGAGCCGGAACACGTCATGCTTGCCATGCTGAAATATGGCGACGGACTTGGCTATCTTGCCGTAAAAGCCTTACGGATAAATGTACTCACATTGCAGCTTGCAATTGAGCAGAGCATGCCGTCGCGCATTCCGCTCACGGAGATTTACAACCTGCCTTTCTCCCAGCGGCTTAACACAGTCATAAACAATGCCGGCATGGAGGCACAGCTTTTGGGCTGCGACTACATCGGCACAGAGCACCTGCTGATTGCAATGGTGACAGAAAAAGACAGTATCTGCCAGCAGTTCTTCAGAAAGGCTGACATTTCAGTAGAGCAGCTGCGGCACAAGGTTGCAGAAATAGAAAAGAAGATTCCGTCTTCCGCAAAGACAGGCGGAGAGACTGGAATACGCCCTGCCCTGTTCCAGAACCTGAGCGGCAATGTGGTTCCGCTCATGTCTGACGGCAGCGAGCAGCGCAGCAGCAACAACAAGAATTCGATTCTCTCTCAATTCAGCAGGGACTTGACCGAGGATGCCCGCAGTGATGACTGTGATCCGGTAATTGGCCGCGACATAGAAATACAACGTGTAGTTCAGATACTCAGCCGCAGGACAAAGAACAACCCTGTCCTAGTCGGCGAGCCGGGAGTCGGCAAGACTGCAATTGCGGAAGGTCTTGCCCAGAGGATTGCAAAAGGCGATGTTCCCAAGAACCTCCTGAAAAAGCGGGTGCTTTCTCTTGACCTTGCGGCAATGATTGCAGGAACGAAGTACCGCGGAGAATTTGAAGAGAGAATGAAGAGAGTCATGAAAGAAGTCAAGGAGACTCATAACGTCATTCTCTTTATCGATGAGTTGCATACTATTATCGGTGCAGGCGGCCCCGAGGGACAGATGGACGCCAGCAACATGATGAAGCCGGCCTTGAGCCGCGGAGAGATTCAGGTTATAGGCGCGACAACGACCAAGGAATTCCGCAAATACATAGAAAAAGACGCGGCTCTTGCCCGCCGCTTTCAGCGTGTGGATGTTACGGAACCGTCCGAGGCAGACAGTATCCGCATCCTTGAGGGGCTGAAAGCCAAATACGAGGACTTCCACCATGTCACATACGCGGAGGGAGTAATTCCTACAATAGTAAAATACTCAATGCGCTATATCTCTGAAAAGTTCCTGCCGGACAAGGCGATTGACATTATGGACGAAGCCGGCTCCGCAAAGAAGATTCAGGAAGACAAGCGGCCGCAGGAACTTGAGGACTTGCAGAATTCGATAGATGCGCTCACAGAAGAAAAGCGCGAACTTGTGCAGCATCAGGATTACGAGAAAGCCGCGATGGTTCGCGACAAAGTTTCTGAACTGCGCCGCCGCCTGGAAGAATTCAACATTGCATGGAAGAACAACGAAGTCGCCATGCGCAGGATGATTACAAAAGAAGACATCAGCGCAATAGTCAGCAACATGACGCATATTCCGGTGGAGCAGCTTGATGACGGAGAGGCAAAGCGGCTGCTCGACATGGAAAAGATTCTGCACGAGGAAGTTGTAGGCCAGGACGAAGCCGTGCATCTTATAAGCGGCGCAATCAGGCGCAGCAGGGCGGGAGTCTCTTCGCTCAAGAGGCCTCTCGGTTCTTTCATTTTTCTTGGTCCGACCGGTGTCGGCAAGACGCAGCTGGCAAAGGCGCTGGCAAAGTTCCTGTTCGGCACTGAAGACTCCCTTATCCGGGTGGACATGAGCGACTACATGGAAAAACACACGGCTTCCCGCTTGGTCGGAGCACCGCCGGGATATGTAGGATACGAGGAAGGCGGTACGCTTACCGAGCAGGTCAGGCAGCACCCCTACTCTGTTGTTCTGCTGGACGAAATCGAAAAGGCACACGCAGACATCTTCAACCTGCTTCTGCAGATGTTTGAGGAAGGCGAGCTGCGTGACAACTTGGGGCATACAGTAAGCTTCCGCAATACCGTCGTGATTATGACCAGCAACGCCGGCGCAAGGCAGATTACCAGCGACAGCCGCATGGGCTTCTCTTCTGCGCCGGACGGTGTTCTGCCGTATGAGGACATCAAGGCCGGCGCTATGGAAGAGCTAAAGAAGCTTATGTCACCTGAGCTTTTGAACCGCATCGATGACATAATCGTCTTTAATGCGCTGAACAAGGAACAGATTGGCCGCATTCTTGACATACAGCTTAAGGAACTGCGCTCACGGCTGGAAGAACAGGGCTTGCAGTTGCAGCTGCGCCCTAAAGCGCGGGAATATATGGTTGAGCACGGCTATGACGTGAGCATGGGCGCGCGCCCGATGAGACGGCTTATACAGCGTGACGTTGAAGACGAGCTTGCTACGCTGCTGCTAAGCGGCAAGAGAGGCGAAAGCGACACTGTAGTTATTGACAGCAACGGGGAAAAACTCACCGTCAGGTTCAAGAAAAGCAGAATGACAATGGCGATAGCACAAGATAAACATTTACTTATTACAGAGCAATAGGAAGGTACACATGAAAGAGTTTTTACAGTACGAGATGGTTCGTAACGATGCATTGAAAATTGCCCACAAGATTTATAAGGAAGACAACTTTGTTCCAGACATTATCTACTCGTCATTGCGCGGCGGCGCATATATGGCAAACGTAATCAGCGAATACTACAAGGTTGCACTCAAGGAACACAAGCCGATTCTCTACGCAGCCGTCGTAGCCCGCAGCTACAGCGACATCAAGACGCAGGACGCCGTCCGCATTGACGGCTGGACTTATTCACCGGATTATCTGCGTCCGGGAGACAAGATTATGCTTGTAGACGACATCTTTGATTCCGGCCGCACGCTCAACTATCTGGTAAGTACGCTCCTGCAGAAAGGTGTGCCGCGTGAGAACATAAAGGTTGTTGTACACGACTATAAAGTGTATACGTATAAAGAACAGCAGCCAATCCAGCCTGACTACTGGTGCAGAAAGTTTGTAATTGAGACTCCAGACAAGAACAACTGGATTAATTATTGCAGCCACGAACTGGTCGGACTTACGAAGGAAGAGCTTGAGGAACACTACTACAAGCCTTACCCGGAGCTGCGTCCTGTGCTGGAAGATATTTTTAAAAAATAAATGCTTCGCTTTTCCGTTGCCAGAACTGCATTCAGGCACAGTCTTTTGACTGTGCTCTTTTTACAACTGCTTCTCTGTATGCGCGTGTACGCTTTTTCTGCAGAGGACATACTAAGCCCTGCGGAAGGAACGTGGGCGAACATACAGCCGTTGGTGCTGAATGTTGATGACGGCAGCGAGGTGTATTATACAGTGTCGGGCAACGATCCCATGATGTTCGGCTTTGCCTATGACGGGCCGGCGGTGATAGACCAGACTGGACTTGTTCATTTAAAAATAACGGTAATTGACAAACAGGGCAACCGTTCGGATTTTGCCATTGACTACACGGTGAAAAAGCCAGACCTAAAAAAATACAGTGCGGAAGAAAAGAAATTCATAAATATGATTTCCTATAATCCGTTGAGAAAATACACAGCCGGCACGGTCTTTTCCATTCCGCAGACTTTTGATTATGCGATAGGCTGTTCCAAGACACCTCGTTTTTTTACAGGGAGAGTTCTGTCGTTCGGCAAAGAAAGCAACGTAGTCCGCTACATACCGTTTACGGTTTCCGCCGGTAATGAATTATTCAGGTTTGTGATGAGAACGGCACAGGCATCCACCCCGCAAAATCCTACCCAGTACCTTCCGTTCGATATCGTAGACTGGAACGTTATTGTGCCGTCTGACAGTTCATTTGTTTACCGCCTTGATGACGGAGCTTGGAAGGACTCGCTGTCTACGCTCTATACAGAACGCAATGAAACGCATGTTGTGTTATGGAAAAAAGTTGGCGAAACAGACGACAAGGTGCAGTCATTCGTTCTATATCCAAAACCGACTCTTATCACCGAATATACCGCGAATGGAGCGGCTGCGCTCAGCTTGCAGAAGAGAAACGCCTATACAGATTTTTACGCACTCGGAAAAATAAGGTCAGCTAATGACGTAGATTTGCACACAATCAATGCCGACAAAGGACTGTACAAAACACTTGTCATCGATAGTTTCTTTGCAGAAGAAGTAAAGGGAGATTTCTCTGCCGGTGTATATCTTAATGGAATCTATCAAGGCGACCTTTCTGCACCGTATACTGTAGACAGACTGCCGCCTGTTGCACCGCAGATTTTTACCGATGACAGCGATAAAGATTTTTTCCGCACAGAGCGGAATGTGTATATAACAAGTGAAGACGCCGCTTCTATTTTTTATGCGACCAGCGTTCCTGTTCCATTCGAGGGTGAAAAAATCAGCGAGATGCAGGAGACTTTTGCAAAGGCTGAGGCCAGTGACTACACGCTGCTGGATGGCAGTAAATTCTCGCTGACTTCTGTCGGAGGTTCTGCGACCTTTTATAATATCTCTGCCTATGCTATTGACAGCCACGGTAATGTTGGAGACAAGGCAGATTTTTCTCTTATCGTGGACGGTAAAAACATCTACCTTAATGCAAACGCATCTGTTCCAGAAGAAAACAGCACAAGTCCCAAAGGCACGTATCAAAACCCTCTCACCTCATTCAGCGAAGCCGCAGACATAATCAATACAAACGGCGGCATGACGCTGCACCTAGCAGGGCTTGTGGACATTACAGAGAGTGCAACCATTGAAGCGCCCTGCACGATAGACGGCAAGAAAGGCATTCTGATTTTTTCACCGACCGCAAATCTCACGATAAACAATACGGACGTTTCGTTTATAGACTGCGCGTTTGTCAAGAATTCCAGCGCGCAAGAAGCAGACTCTTTTATTAAAGCAAAAAAGGCAAAAGTATCTTTTGTGCGCTGCGATGTAACTGCAAACTACGAAAAAAAAGGAAGACTAATCCAGCTGGACAGTTCAACGCTGAACGTAACAGATTCGTCGCTTTCGGTATATGCAGCGTCTTACGCCTGCGCAGTCGCGGCCGTAGAATCAGAGGTTTCAGTCTCTCGCTCAAGCTGTGCAGTCTCAAGTTATACAGCAGTGTGCTACAGTTCTGTAAATTCTATGCTGTCTCTCAATAGCACAATTGGCAGCATAAATTCGTATACAGGCAAAATTGCAGAACTTTCAGACGGTACACTGTCCATAAGCGACAACAATTTTAGCGCAGCATTCGAGAACCCCAAAAAGGCAAAAGAGATAGAGTCTGTCTGGAAAAGCAACAATGTGACAATCTTAAAAGACGAGCATAATAGAATTACAGGATTTAAAGATGAGTGACTATCTTTTTACTGCCGGCATGGATGAAGCAGGACGAGGCCCGTTAGCAGGCCCGGTAACAGCAGGCTGTGTTATATTGCCTGCCGATTTTCCGCTGGAATTATTAAATGACAGCAAGAAACTTTCTGAAAAAAAGCGAGAAGCAGCAGAGCTGATTATAAAAGAAAAAGCATGCTGGGGATTTGCAAGAATTGAACATGATGAAATAGACAAGATAAACATTCTGCAGGCAAGTCTTAAAGCTATGTCTCTTGCGTTCAATGATATGGTAGCAAAACTGCCTGAATGGATTACACAAAACAAACAGTCCGTCGCAACAGACAAAGAACTGCTGTCTTGTATTCAAGCTATTGCGGATGGAACATTTTGCCCTGCCGTGCCTTGCTCAGTCCGCGCAGAAGCAAAAGCCGATGCGAACTACCCTTGTGTAATGGCAGCAAGCATTATTGCAAAAGTAGGCCGTGACAGAATAATGAAAGACTATGACAGCCTGTATCCAGGATACGGCTACGCAAAGCACAAGGGCTATCCGACAAAAGCTCATGTAGAAGCTTGCCGCCGCTTGGGACCCTCCCCCATCCAGAGGCAGAGCTTTAGCTATTAGTACTCGTTATCTGGAGTCGTAGTTGCCTGTGAAGCGGCGCTCTCGTTTTCTGCAACAGGACGCTTAGAGACAACGTGCAGGATTTTTCCTGAACGCTTGATTCCGTCTGCCTGGCGCACGTCATCGCGCTCTGCCCTTCTGGATGCCACTAAGCGGCTCTCGCCCTTTCTTCTGTATACTTTCTTTGCACCAAAGTCACTGTCGCCGCGCTCTTCTGCGGCAAGCGCCCTGTACTTTGCGTCTTTTGCGGCTTTGCGCTCTGCTTTAAGCTTAGCCTGTTCCTTTCGGTTCTTTTCTATAAACTGCAGGGAATCATCCAAGCCGCTCAAAAAATCTTTCATGTTGTCAGAAAAGACGACAATTGCCCTGCGGTCATCCTGTCCGTCGGAAATCTTGCTTTCAACAATCTGCAAAAATACGTCACCATTGCGGTTTTCTTTTACATTAAAGAAATAAGAACGATTGTTCACCTGCACCTGATTTGTGTATAACTCGCCACGAATTCCCATAATTTCCTTCCCTTATTATGTAGTTGGATTTAAAACTTTGATTCTCGACCTTGTTTATATCATATTTACAAAGTTTATGCAAGTACAAAATAAGGCTCTACACAATCACACCGGTACATTCAATCTCTCTGCCAGAGCGGATAGAAGACTCCAAACTGTCCTGTATCACAAGGCGAATCAAACTCCCAGGCTTGTAGTGCTCTGCATCATCCGCAGGGCATTCCACATGCAGGTAATTGCCGGTAACCGCATGCACGCAGTTCTTTTGCTGGCTGCGGCTGTTTTCTACAACTGCATCAAGTTCCCTGCCCTTCCATTGCTCTATGTACTGCAATTTGCCTTCGATTGCTTTCTGCGTGAGCCATTGCACACGCTCGCCCTTTATGCGCTCGGGAATCTTACCTTCCATCGAGGCCGCAAGCGTACCAGGCCGTGAAGAAAACGGAAATGCATGTATCCAGGCAAAGTTCGACTTTTCACAAAGTTCTTTTGTTTTTGCAAAATCAGCTTCACTTTCGCCCGGAAAACCCGCAATGATATCACAGGAAATAAAAGGATTCTCTTTTACCTTGCGGATATTCTCGATGGAGCGGAAGACATTTTCTACCGAATGAGGGCGCTTCATAGCCTTTAGAATTACATCGCTCCCGGACTGTATGCTCAAATGAAAGAACGGCTGAACTCTAGGACTTGCCAGAACAGTACAAAGCTTTTCATTTATGCTTTCTGGATAAAAACTTGAGACACGGAAGAATATGCGGGATGTTTTTTTTATCAAAATATCCAAGAGACCTGCAAAATCAACTCTCTGCGCATCACTGCCTTCTCCTGCATACTGGCTAAGGTTCACACCGGTTAAAATCACTTCATTTATGCCTTTTGCCTCTAGTTTCTGAACACGCTCGACACATTCCGCCACCGACAGAGATACGGACTTGCCGCGAGAAAGTTGTATGCGGCAGTAAGAACATTCACAGTTGCAACCGTCCTGAATCTTTAACGAAGCGCGGCTATGCTTTGAAAAAACACTGGTATACAAGGTAAACGGCTTTACAGGGACGCTCTTAACAAATTTGGCAGATTTTGCAAGCAAGCTCTTTCCTGAATGGGCTGCAATAAAGGAGTCTAAAGCTTCATGGGAAAAGCGACCTGCGGAAACCGCAAGCGCTCCAGTATCGGTTAATGCCTTCGCGATCAGAGACAAAAGGTACTTCTGCGTTCCAGGAACAATGCTTATGCGCTCTGGCGAAATTGCCGTGATTTCGGAAGAATCCAAGGCCGCGTAGCAACCTGTAACGATGATAAGCGCATTCGGCAATTTGGAAAGCATAAGACGAATTACGCGACGAGCCTTTTGCTCTGCCTTGCCGGTCACTGTGCATGTATTGATGATTCCCAGGACAGCATTCGGCATTGCAGGGCAGGAAGCCGTCAGAATATCCATATCCACGGAAAAACCGGCTTCCATAAAAAGGTGTGCCGCTCCTTCACTTTCATCGTGATTCAAGCGGCAGCCCAATGTTTCTATATGTATTGAATAGTCAGACATTACAGACGAGACTGGCACCTTTCTTTACCGCGCTTGGCATCATAATAGTCAGCATTAAGCTGCAGCGCCTTGTCATAGGCTTGAATGGCAGAAGTATAGTCCTTGCACATTTCACGGGCATAGCCGAGCCGTGTCCAAAAATCGGAACGCTCAGGCTTGCTTCTTGTTGCCATAGTAAACGAAATATCCGCATGCTGGTACTTAGACTTCTTTATATAAATCTCGCCCATATAGAAGTAGCACCAGCCGTAGTCGCTCTCGCTTTCGCGGGCAACCGAAACATATTTCTGAAAATTCTCCAGCGCAGCGTCGTTTTTGCCTAAATAGTACTGAGCCTCGGCCAGAGCTTCCGTCACGCGAATATCAGAGGTGTTGTGTTTTCTAGCCTGCAAAGCCTTTTCTTCTGCCTGCAAATAGCGTTTTTGCCTCAAAAAACACCAGATAAGAACACTGTAGGCGTCCATATTGTCAGGCTTTGCGCGGATTTCCTGTTCGCAGACTTGAATTGCCGTGTCATACTGTTTTTCACGGTAAAGTTGCAGGGCATCTTTTCTGACTGCCTGTGCCCACAACAAAGCAGACAAACAGACTAAAGCCGCCGTCAGAATCAGTTTTTTAGATAGATTGCTATACATTTTCAGACCTCAACGCAGAGGAATTGTCTTCACGCATTGTACACCTTCCTGAAAACACAGAACCTGGTTCCAGAACGACCTGCTTTGCGCAAATGTCGCCTTTTACCATTCCGGAAGATGTAACATAGATAAGCCGTACCGCATCTATGTTACCAAAAACTTTACCGCGCACATACACACTGTCGGAGACAATATCAGCCTCTACAACAGCTTCTGTGTCAACAAGCAAATCACTTGCTGACTGTATGTGTCCGCTCACCTTACCCTTTATAAAAAAAGGCTTGTCAAATGTAATATTTCCCTTAAAAGTAATGTCACTGGTCATAACGGTATCGAAGTCTTCTTCGTCCGTATTGAACTGCTCAGCTTCTTTGACATTCAATGATGTATCTGCCATTTGCCACTATTTTAGCAATTAGATACTAATGCGTCAATCCAAATAAGGGAATCTTGAAAACGTGATTCCAAGATTCCCCCCATATATATAGTGATTCCGTGTTCTATTGCAGGATTGCGCCTTTATCCGCAGAAGAAACAAGCTTTGCGTAGCGCGCCAGATATCCGGTAGTCACCTTTGGAGCAGGAGCTTTCCATGCAGCCTTACGCTTAGCCAGCTCTTCGTCACTGACTTCGAGATGGATTTTATAATTGTTTATATCCAGCGTAATTTTGTCACCTTCCTTCACAAGTGCAATCGGGCCTCCCACAGCGGCTTCTGGAGAACAGTGCCCCAACGAAGCTCCGCGTGTAGCGCCTGAGAAACGACCGTCCGTAATCAGAGCAACCTGCTTATCCAGCCCCTGGCCTGCAAGTGCAGCAGTAACAGCAAGCATTTCGCGCATTCCAGGACCGCCCTTCGGTCCCTCATAGCGTATTACAACCACGTCACCGGGATGAATTTTCTGCTTCTGCACAGCCTCCATAGCCTCGCTCTCATCGTCAAAGACACGGGCAGGACCTGTATGCTTCATAAGTTCCTTTGCACAGGCTGAGCGCTTTACAACGGTTCCGTCCGGAGCCAAGTTACCGAACAAAATGGCAAGACCGCCGTTATCAGAGAACGGATTCTCTATAGGACGCAAAATCTCTGGATTACGGTTCACCGCATTCTTGATGTTTTCGGCAATACTTTTTCCAGTTACCGTAATAAGATTCGTATTAATCAGATTTTTCTTGGCAAGCTCCTTAAGCACAGCCTGAACTCCGCCGGCATCGTCTAATTCACAGATGAATGTATGCCCGGCAGGTGCAAGGTGACATAAATTCGGAGTCCTTTCAGAAATGTCATTGACCTCATGCAAGTCAATATCGATTCCAGCCTCATGGGCAATTGCAGGAACATGAAGCATTGTGTTTGAAGAGCAGCCCAAGGCCATGTCAGCAGTAATTGCATTGCGGAATGAATCGGCTGTCATCATCTGGCGTGCTGTAATGCCTTTGTTGTACATATCCATAACTGCCATTCCGGCATGCTTTGCAAGAGCGATACGCCTTCCTGTCGTTGCTGGAATTGTACCGTTACCCGGCAAGCCAAGCCCCAGAACCTCAGTAAGGCAGTTCATGGAGTTAGCGGTGAACATGCCGGAACAAGAACCGCAGCCCGGACAGGCATAGTGTTCAAGCTCAGCAAGCTGGCATTCAGTAATCTTGCCAACTGCAAGACCGCCAACAGCCTCGAACATATCGGTCAATGAAAGATTTTTGTCAGAATAGGGATTTCCTTCTTCATGGCTCGGAAGGTGTCCGGGCATCATTGCTCCGCCGGAAACCACTACGGTAGGCAAATCAAGACGGGCGGCAGCCATCAGCATACCCGGCACAATCTTGTCGCAGTTAGGAATCAAGACAAGTGCATCAAACTGGTGCGCCTTTGCCATACACTCAATAGAATCAGCAATAAGCTCACGCGTAACCAGAGAATACTTCATTCCCTCGTGTCCCATGGCAATTCCGTCGCAAACACCGATAGCAGGGAATTCGACAGGCGTTCCGCCTGCCATGCGTACGCCGGCTTTTACAGCATCAGCAATCCGGTCAAGCTCAATATGACCAGGAATAATCTCGTTCTTTGCACAACAAATACCTACAAGAGGCTTATCCAATTCCTCATCGGTGTATCCCATCGCATAAAACAGAGAACGATGGGGAGCACGAGCAGCACCTTTAGTTGCGTTATCACTTTTCTTAGCCATACTGATACCTCATAAAATGAATGTTGGATTCATTCTATACCGTATCATCTTGAAAGTCAATAAAGTTTCTTTAACATGAATGAAGTTATATCTTCAGTTTTCGTGCAGTCATAATGGCCTGTGTTTTATCAGTTACGCCAAGTTTTTTATAATTCTGCTTTATATGATAGCGGACATTTTCAATTTTGAGGTTCAGCTTTTCTGCAATTTCCGGAGTACTCAAGCCCTGCATCTGCAAGTGCAAGATAGAAAGTGCATTTCCAGAAAAATCCGACGGCACAGCTTCCTCACGATGCATATAATCCGGATAGAGAGAAGCCATATTCGCAGTCTCTTTTATAAGTTTTAAAAACCACGTCTCGTCATAGTCAGAAGCTTTCATCCGCTGCAAAAGAGGCAAGAGCGCAACTCCTTCATCACTGAGCGGACGAATAAATTGATAATAACCTGCGACCTTCAAAGCTTTGTCAAGGAACGGTTTCCAGTCGCCGCCTATCTTAAAATTCAGTATGGCATAGAGCATATTACATTCCATTTCTATATACTTTCTATGACACAACTCCGTATACAAAAGCATTTTTTCCAAAAGAACCTCAGCTTCGGTATACCTGCCCTTAGCCAGATAACAACGAATTTTGGTCAGATATTCATAACGCAAAAGGGCAATCAGCTCTTTTTTTTCATTCGGTGCAGAGGAAAGCCAGAACTCAACTTCTCTATCACGCCCGGTAAGTAGATTTATACGTGCATAGAGCGCCTGAAGATTTGGCAGGAATTTTTCCCTATGATGTTCCAGACACTTGTCCATAAAGACTTCCAACTGTATTCTGGCAGTATCTTCCATCCCCTTCCCTAGGTAAAAACGAGTAAACAGACCAACTGCTACAAATTCCATCTCCAAATTGCCGACAGAATCAGCCTCATACTGTCCATGGCTCAAATGCGATATCACAAGGTCATCGTTTTTTCCTTTCTCAAAAAAGCTTTCCGCAAGCGCAAGATTAACAAGGCTCTTGCCCTGATTGCCAAGCGCCACAGAAACCAGATTACCATATCGGGAAGCAAACTCATCATCCTTTAAGCTCCATTCACAAAAATCTTGACCGCCATTCATAAGAGAGGGAAGATTACTTGTCGTGCTGAATTCCGGCATGGTAACTTCTCTGTTTATTATGAACGTTGAAAACGATTTGAATGTAGCCAATATAGACGTACAGTCGTGGAACGGCAGTGAAATATCCAAGAACGCCAGCCATGTTCTTGCAAGTTTACGTTCTTCGCCATCGACAGTCTTTGTATAGGCCGCCAATTTTTTATACCAGAACTCTGCTTTGTCACACTGAAGCAACAATGCATACGACATGCTAGTTCCCACCATAAGATGGATATTAGACGACACTTCTTCTTCCGGCAGTTCCGTATAGAAACGCGCAAACTTATGATAATAGCCGTTTGAAGGATTTTCTTTTGCATTACGAATCAAAAGCCCTTTGATGGAGTCCTTGTCACCCTCACGGTTATAAAGATTGAGCGCCTTATCCAGCTCACCGTGATTTTCGTACCAAAGTGCAGCCCGTAATGAAAGGTTGTGTATATACTCATCACCAAATTCAACCAAAGCCTTGCGGTACAGCAGCCCACGTACAAAAGGGCGAAGTCCATATACCCCGTATTTACAAGAGATAAAATTACCGACACTTGCAGCTTTTTCCAAATATCTCTCAACCATAGGGTTTTCTATGAGATATTCAGCGAGCTCCTTCGTAAAAGCCCCCACTACACTCATCTTCAGCACAAACTGATAGAGCAAAACATCCCACGAAGGCAGGATATGCTGTTCAAAATGGGAGCTCATTATTGAAAACAAATATTCTTGCAAATCAACCAAGTTCGAAGTAGTGTGAAATTTCTGTGCAAGGGCAATCATTGCAAAAGGGTTTCCTTTTATAAACGACTGTATCTTCAGCAATTTTTCTCGCTGCGTGTCGATTTCCTGAATATCAAGATAATCTTCAAAGGTTTCTACATTTATCGCAAGCTCAGTCTCACTGATATACACCATATCAGAAAGACGGTTATATGTAAGCAGCCATGCGGGAAACTCAATTCTGGCAATAAAGATGGGCAAAACGTCCTCTCGCTGTGCAAGAGGCAGTATGAAAGAATTCGCCACACTTTCGTTTGCAAATTGCAGGTCATCAAAAATAACAACTGCTTGCGTCTTACGGTTTATATTTGGCGGGAGTTCAACATGGTAATCGTTTGTTGAACTCTGAAAAGATATATACGAAACAGTCTTTCCGTGAAAAAACTGCTTAACAAGCTCTGTCTTGCCATAGCCGGCCATTCCGCAGATATATACAGGCCTACCGTTTTTCCGCGCTTCTCTTAGAAGCGCAGTAGCTTTTGGAGGTTCCATATAATTCAACGAAATGTCATTGAACTCCATGTCAAATTCTAATCTTATGATTCAGATTTTGGCTTTCGGCCTCGTTTTTTGGGCTTTTCGTCATTTTCCTTTGGCTCAGCCTTGGCCTTTCTGGTTCGCCGAGGCTTTGATACCTCTGGCAAAGCAAGAGATTCCTCTTTTGCAGCACTCTGCACGGCACTTGCATTTACATATTTATCCTCTTCGCTCTTTTTTCCAGCTTCGGCAGCAAGTTCCTCACAATGGCTTTCAGCCTTGACAATGCTTTCAAATTCCTTGCCTTCCATGCTCTCTTTTTCCAAGAGACGCTTGGCGATATAATCAAGCAAATCCTTATGACTCTTGAGCAAATTCAAAACATGAACATAGCGCTCATCCATCATACGGGCAATTTCATCATCAATATATTTCTGCGTTTCTTCTGAATACTCGCGAACTAATTCAGGTTCCTGAGGTCCTCCATAGCCTTTTCCACTCTTGCCAAGGGTCATATTCTTGAATTTCTCGCTCATTCCGTAGTCGGTAATCATACTCTTGATTACACCTGTCGCACGAGAAATATCATTTGCAGCGCCAGTACTGATTTCACCGAACACAATCTGCTCTGCCGCACGGCCACCCAGCATAACGTCAACCTGGCCTATCAGCTCAGAACGGCTATAAAGGAACTGCTCATCCTCGCTCCGCTGCAAGGTATAGCCCAATGCGCCCATTCCACGAGGAATTATAGTGATTTTATGCACTGGATCACTACCAGGAGTAAACGCAGCCACCAAAGCGTGGCCAGTCTCATGGTATGCTACTATATGACGTTCCTTTTCCTTTACGACGCGACTCTTCTTCTGCAAACCGACCAAAGTTTTTTCTATTGCTTCATCAAAGTCTTCAGAAAGGACGACTTTGCGCCCATTACGCACAGCAAGAAGCGCAGCTTCATTAACGATGTTCGCCAAATCAGCGCCACTCATACCGCTCGTTGCGTGCGCCAGCGCCTTAAAGTCAACAGCCTGGTCGACCTTGACATTTTTGGCGTGAATACGAATAATGGCCTCTCGTCCCTTTACATCAGGTTTATCAACTACGACCTGTCTGTCAAAGCGACCAGGGCGGAGCAATGCGGCATCAAGGACATCAGGTCTATTCGTAGCACCAAGAACAATAAGCCCCTTCTCGTTGTCAAAGCCGTCCATTTCAACAAGCAACTGATTCAAAGTCTGCTCTCGCTCATCATTGCCACCAAGATTGTTTACGCGACTTTTGCCAATGGCATCCAACTCGTCAATAAAGATGATACACGGAGCTTTTTCACGAGCAGTTCTAAAGAGATCCCGTACACGGCTTGCACCGACACCGACAAACATCTCTACAAAATCAGAACCAGAGATGCGGAAAAATGGAACGCCGGCTTCTCCCGCGACAGCACGGGCAAGCAAAGTCTTTCCTGTTCCTGGAGGGCCAACCAAAAGAACACCTTTAGGAATCTTTCCGCCGATATCAGTATATTTCTTTGGAGACTTCAAGAAGTCCACGACTTCCATAAGTTCCTCTTTAGCCTCATCTTCTCCTGCAACATCCGAAAAACGAGTCTTAACCTTACCCTCATCCACGGCTTTGGAACGTCCACCACCAATACCAAACATGGAGCCGGACATTCCTCCGCCCATTTTGCGGAATATGAGCCAATACATCAAGAATATAAAGCCAAACGGGATGATAAAGTTCAGCAATATCTGAAGTAAATACGAATTCTGTCTCGTAACGAACTTGTAGTCAACACCTTTTTCATCGAGCAAATCTATAAAGCTCTGCATCAAGACACCAGTCGTCCTGTAGACTTCGCGGTTTGAAGACTGCTGCTGCAACAAGCCAAAATAACGTTCAAGAGAAAAAGAAGAGTTCTGGGGCTTGGCAGTCGCGTTCGGTCCATAACCGATAAAATAGTTATCATCCATCTCAACTCGGACGATACTGCCGTTTTCCACCATCTGACGGAACTCAGAGAAATCAATCAAGTCTTCGGCATTAGACGAAGAAATAATGTTCAATATCTCAAGAATTCCAACGATTGCAATTAATATGCCCCAAAAAGGAAAATGATGCCCAGAAGAAGGCCTTTTGCCATCAGAGTTTTTCTTCTCTCCGTCATCATCTATTGAAAGCTTAAAAAAGTTATACGGATCAAAATCATCCTTGTTTTGATTTCTGTCTTTTTTGTTCTTGTCGTCGTCGCTCATATTACCTCAATTTGATACTATCTTATATTATATAGTATAGTTAAAAAATTTACTAGCGTACAAGAATAAAAAAACCGCAGATAAAGATTAGCTCTTTACCTGCGGTCTTACAAATTACAGCAACAGTAATGAATAAACTAT
This sequence comes from uncultured Treponema sp., assembly GCA_964554745.1. Classification (GTDB taxonomy): domain Bacteria; phylum Spirochaetota; class Spirochaetia; order Treponematales; family Treponemataceae; genus Treponema_D. Next base: position 21,833 of record CAZKPZ010000007.1, read on the forward strand.
TCGATTACCAGTTATCCATCATATCGTCAGGATCTCTGTTCTCTGCATCGTACAAGTCTGTAACAGCTCTCAAATCATCGAGATAGAGATAGTAAGAACCCTGAGCTTCCATTGGAGAGCAGTCTACGCGGAAACCAAGGATACGAAGTCCCGGCTTGTCGCCGTGGTAAACGCTCTGCTGAACGATTCCGTGCTCTCCATCCGGGGTCGGAGGAACTGCTACAGTAATCTTCTTCCAGCCAGAGAACTCAAGAGTACCCATCCACAACTCAAAGTTGTTTCCATTGTAGTCCTGAACCAAGAGCCACAACTCATGTCCCATATTGCGTCCACAAGCCCAGACCGAAACAGTCTTTGTAATTCCCTCAATCGGAATCGGGCGAGCAGCCTTAACATAGAAAGAATTGATTCCTCTCTTGAAGAATTCCATCTTTACACCGTAAACGTGTGTATCAGCCATTTCCTGGTTGCCGGCATCATTAAGAGGCTCCTTAGCTTCCGGAGCACCCTCGAAAAGACGACCTGTAATTACACCGTAGTCCGGTGAAGCAGATACATTCCAGAAACCCTCGCGCTCAAAGCGGTCAACGCTCACTTCACGGAGAGCCTCGCGTGAACTGTCGTTACCAATCTCTGAAGCATCAGGATCAGAAATACTTGTATTACCATTTGAACCTGACTGTGCCTGAGCAAAAACAACCCCAGACGTTACAATGGCCGCTGCCAAAAAAGCAAAATAAATCTTTTTCATCTCTAATTACCGCCTTATAGTTTTTTGTCCGTCCGTGGATTACTGTCCATCCGCCTTGGTTGTTTTTTCGCCAAAGTCTGAATTGCGGAGATTGTATCCGTCATAAATGTTAGACAAAGTGTTTGTTGTATACTTAAGCTGGTCAAAATAAATCATGTAGTTGTCTACAGCCTCATTAGCAGCTGAACGAACTCTGAACCCTACGAATGTAAGGTTTGTACGGCCGTTACGGAAGCGGGAATGCTGCTTGAGCCAACCAGGAATGTTAATGACAATGTTTCTCCAGCCCTGGAACATAAGGCTTCCGCAGTCCAAGGTACGTACGCAACCATCTGAATCGCGGACCAAAAGCTCCAGCGTGTAGTTATAGTTTGCACCCCAAACCCAGAAATCAACCTGAGTTACAGTTCCAATGAACGGAATCTCGTGAACGTTTCCGCTCGCATCCTTAGGGAATACTTCAAACCAGTTGTCGCCCTTGCGGTCATAAGCAACCTTTACACCAAGAACCTGTGCGGAAGGATCACCTTCCTTGTGATACGGAGTGAGGGAATTCGGCATTGCCTCGAAGGATTTGATTACAGGATACCCCTTTGTAATAAAGCGACTTGCCTGAACATCCCATGTCCATTCCATATTGTCCGGTGTATCGAAGTTATCGATAACGATTGTCTCCACAGCCCTCGTGCTTGGCTGAGCAACTGCTGGAACGCAGAATGCAAGCGCGATAAGGCTTCCCAAAATGACTACGCCCTTTTTCATTCAAATCTCCTTGAAATCACTGTTCCCCCGTCTTTTATTAACTGGAAAACACCTTTGTTTAACTTATCGTCATGAACCCCAAATTTCCATATTCTTTTTTCCCCTTGCAGAAAAAAGCAGGAAACACGAGTAATCATATTGTTCATTATATTTCCATATTCACACTTTGTCAAATGGTTTAGAAGCATTCAGCCAACCCGGATTTTGCAGGGATTCGCGTTCCGCTCTTGAAATTTAAGACTAAAAAGCTTATGCTAGTCAGTGAATTTTTATTTCTTTTATTAGGAGAAATTATGATTAGTTACAAAGAACTCGGCCTTGTCAACACAAAGCACATGTTTGAGATGGCAATGAAAGGCCACTATGCAATTCCGGCATACAACTTCAACAACATGGAGCAGATGCAGGCAATCATCCAGGCTTGTGTAGAGACAAAATCACCTGTTATCCTTCAGGTTTCAAAGGGCGCACGCCAGTATGCAGACAAATTCATTCTCCGCAACATGGCCCGCGGCGCCGTTGAATATGCACATGAACTTGGCGCTGACATCCCGATTGTACTCCACTTGGATCACGGTCCAAACTTTGAAGTAGCAAAGGACTGCATCGACAACGGATTCTCATCAGTAATGATTGACGGCTCCGCACTTCCTTATGACGAGAACGTAAAGCTCACCAAGCAGGTCTGCGACTACGCCCACTCACAGAAGGACTACGTCACCGTAGAAGGAGAGCTTGGAGTTCTCGCCGGTGTAGAAGATGAAGTTGCCGCTGCCGAAAGCCACTACACAAAGCCGGAGGAAGTAGAAGACTTCGTAAAGAAGACTGGCGTTGACTCACTTGCCATCTCTATCGGAACCTCACACGGACGCTGCAAGTTCACTCCTGAGCAGTGCACGCTCAAGGACGGAGTCCTTATTCCGCCGCCACTCGCATTCGACGTTCTCGAAGGCGTAGAACAGAAGATTCCTGGATTCCCGATTGTTCTGCACGGTTCTTCATCAGTTCCTGTAAAGTACGTAAAAGAAATCGAAAAGTTCGGCGGAAAGATTCCGAACTCTGTAGGAATTCCAGAAGAGCAGCTCCGCAAAGCAGCTTCTATGGCCGTTTGCAAGATTAACGTCGACTCAGACGGACGCCTTGCCATGACAGCAGCCATCAGACGCATACTCTCAGAGCACCCGGAGGAATTTGACCCGCGCAAGTACCTCGGACCCGCCCGCGACGAGCTTAAGGCCATGTACATGGACAAGAACAAGAACGTATTCGGTTCTGCCGGACACGCTTTTGACAAATAAACTCGTTCCCTTAAAGGGATGAATCTTACAGCCAGGAGAGACAGTCTCCTGGCTTTTTTTTGTAATTGCCGTGCGGTTGATACGAAGCGCTTTTAATGCTACTATGTATTCCTATGAATATTGCAATCGTAGGAACAGGATATGTCGGCCTGGTCACAGGCACATGCTTTGCGGAAATGGGCAATCATGTATGGTGCATCGACATTGACAAGAGCAAGATAGACAACCTTAAACAGGGCAAGATACCGATTTACGAGCCGGGGCTGGAAGAAATGGTCAAGCGCAACCACTCACAGGGCAGGCTTGATTTTACGACGGACTATTCCGAATCTATTCCAGAAAGCGATATCTGCTTTATAGCAGTCGGCACTCCTCCTGGCGAAGACGGCTCAGCCGACACGCAGTATGTGCTTGCAGCGGCGTCTTCAATCGCAAAATACATGCAGGGCTACACAATAATCGTTGACAAATCCACCGTACCGGTCGGAACGGCTGACCGCGTGAAAGAAAAGGTGCGGCAGGTTCTTGCCACACGTACAGATGCCAAAGACGTAGAATTCGACGTTGTTTCTAACCCTGAATTCCTGAAGGAAGGAGTCGCCATAAACGACTTCCTGCACCCCGACAGGGTTGTAATCGGAACTGACAGCGAGAGGGCAAAGCAGATGATGCTCTACCTCTACCACCAATTCACCGAAAACGAGCACCCTATCATCACGACAGACATAAAGAGCGCAGAAATAACAAAATACGCCGCAAACGCCATGCTGGCCACAAGAATAAGCTTTATGAACGAAATAGCAAAGCTCTGTGACAAGCTGGGCGCAGACGTAAAGGCCGTACGGCAGGGCATCGGCTCAGACAGCCGCATAGGCATGAGCTTTCTATACGCCTCATGCGGCTACGGCGGCTCCTGCTTTCCAAAAGACGTAAAGGAGCTTGCCGCCGCCGGAAAGCGCAACGGCATTGAAATGCAGATTGCGACAGCCGTAGACAACGTGAATACCGCCCAAAAGCACATCATTGCCGAACGGATAACAAAAAAATACGGCAATGACCTTACCGGCAGGACGTTCGCCGTATGGGGACTTTCTTTTAAGCCGGAGACAGACGACATGCGCGAAGGACCGGCAATCACCATCATAACGGACTTGGTCGCCCACGGCGCAAAAATCAAGAGCTATGACCCTCAGGCGCACGAAATGGCAAAGAAGTACCTGGCTCATATTCCTGCAGACCACATCAGCTACGAAAAAGACATGTGGACCGCGCTCGAAGGCTGCGACGCTCTGATTCTCATCACGGAATGGAAGCAATTCAAGCAGCCTGATTTCAGCAAAATCAAAAGACTGCTCAAAGAAAGCGTCATCTTTGACGGACGCAACCTGTACGACCCTGCCATGATGAAAAATTTCGGCATAGAGCTGCACTGCATAGGCAGAGGACTGCTCTAATTTTAATTTATACATTTTCCCATAGTCACCTCAGACGTTATTAGTAGAGGTGATTATGAGATTTTTTCTATTTTGCTGCATTTTTACGTCTGTTCTTGCCCTTTCGTCCTGCATGATTCCAAAAGGAACTCTCCGCAAAGGAGAACGGCTTAAAGTCGCAAACTGGAACGTACAGACCTTTTTTGACGCCGACAGGAACGGAACAGAATACAAGGACTTTGTATCTTCAAAAAACTGGTGCGAAACCGCCTATGAGGAACGATTGCGGCGGCTGTGCAAAAGCATTGCCCAGCTTGACGCGGACGTCCTAGCCATGGAAGAAATAGAAAACGAACGTATCCTGCTCGACATAAGCAATTTTTTGTGCTCCGACCAGCCATACTACAAGCGCTACAAATACGGAGCGTTTTCTAAAAATCCTGGCTCTGCCCTGGGCTGCGCGTTGCTGTCACGCTACCCCGTCACCAAAGTCAGCGCCCACGCAATCGACATACGGACGGGCACACACAAGCAGCCGTCAACGCGCCCCTTACTTAAGGTTACGGTTCAAAAGAACGGAAAGTGTCTGAGCATTTTTATAAATCATTGGAAAAGCATGAGCGGCGGCAAGGAGCAAAGCGACATCTGGCGCGGTGAACAAGAGGCAGCTCTGGAACAGGAACTTGAAAACAGCGCTCAAGAAAAGATTCTTGTCTGCGGAGACTTTAACAGGGACACCCTTCAATTTGACATAGACAAAGAAAGAGCTGTGTGGCTGCATTCTCCAAGCGGCAAGCTCAAGCTTTTCTCACCGTGGTTCAACGCAGACGGAACATTAAAATACAGGGGAAGCTACTTCTTTAAAGACACTTGGTCACGGATTGACCATCTGTTCACAAGGGGAGATACCAAAATAACAGGTTTTACAGTGGAAGACTCCGGCCCCTGGTGCCATGCCGACACCGGAATACCTAAAAAATACAAAATATGGACAGGAAGCGGCTATTCCGACCACCTGCCTCTTTCATGCACAGTGGAATTCTAATATCCGTAAATAGCGTACACGTTGTTTTTTCCGAGCCGGGAGAGCTTATCTAACGAACTTGAGATATCCGCATCTGTGGAAAAATTCAAGTTTACGCCGTTGCCATTCGGGCTGGTATTGAACGTCAGCGTACAAAGATAACCTGTTCCACCAGAAATGGCTTCTTGTATCATCGAGCAATACCGCTTATAGGAAGCCACAGTATTAAAAACACCCGCGTCATCGCTTTCGCTGTAATCCAGCCTGACAACGCCCTTGTAACTGCGGTTTTCAGCCTTGACAGAAGCCCTTGCGAGCCTCGCATAGGAATTATCAGGGCAATTGTCATGTAAAAAAACAGTATAGGTCGCACCGCCCGCTGCATGAGCTCCTGCTCCTGCGTATCCATCATTTTGCTTACTAGAAGCGCAGGAGACCAAAAACAGCGGAACAATGACACATAAGAACAAAAAGAATCTCTTTCTCATCTTCTGCCTTATTATCGGGTGAATCGACCTTTACTTTTATTCTATTATTTTACTTACCCATCTGAGTAACTTTCTCAAGACGAGCCAAGGCCTTTTTGTCAGCCTCTTCATACGCCTTGCCAAGCTTCTCAGTTACAGTAGCCATATTGTTCACCATGTAGACCGGCTGCAATGTTGCATCAAGGCAGTCTCTCCAGAGAGAACTTTCCGGATCAACAGTATTGCGCTTAAGAGTCGCCATGGAAATAGGAATGTGGACATACTTTTCATGCACAAGACCGATAACAATCTTTGTCTTTCCTGCCATAGCGGCATGGACGGCATTGTTGCCGAGGCGCTCACAGTACATGGAGTCATCAGCAGTAGTAACAGCGGCGCGGACTTCATAGCTCGGGTCAATGTATTTTACATTGATATGGATATGCTTGTTCGCAAAGTACTCTATAACCTTGTCGCGCACGAACGTACCGATGTCAGCAAGCTTCTTGTTGCCGGAAGCATCAGTCTGGTTGGTAGAAGTAAGCAAGTCCTGGCCTGCACCTTCCGCAACGACAATAACAGCATGGTGGCGCTCCTCAAGGCGCTTTTCAACATGAGTAAGCAAGCCGTTAGGACCGTCCATATCAAACGGAACCTCAGGAATAAGGCAGAAGTTCGCCTCGTGGCTGGCAAGGGCAGTGGCTGTCGCGATAAAGCCCGACTCACGTCCCATCAACTTTACGATTCCGATACCGTTAATCTGGGAATGAGCTTCCATGTGCACTGAGTTTACCGCTTCCGTAGCCTTCTGTACGGCAGTCTCAAAACCAAATGAGCGGTCAATGAATTCCAAGTCATTGTCAACAGTCTTAGGGATACCCACTACGGCAACCTTAAGGCCGCGGGCGCCGATTTCATTGGCAATGTCCAAGGCACCGCGCTGCGTTCCGTCGCCGCCGATGATATACATCTGGTTGATTCCGAGCTGCTCGATTGAGTCGACAATCTCCTTCACCTTGTCTCCGCCTCCGCGGGAAGTGCCAAGGAAAGAGCCGCCGATGCGGTGGATGGTATCAACAATATCTGGATTCAAGTCGATTGCCGGGAACACGTTATCATGGGACAAGCCCTTGTATCCGAACTGGATTCCCTTAATTCTGCGCACGCCGTAGCGGTTCCAGAGGCAGCGGACAATGGCGCGGATAACGTCATTGAGACCAGGACAAAGACCGCCGCAAGTACAGATACCGGCCGTAACATGCTGAGGGTTAAAATAAATATATTCACGAGGGCCGGCTTTTTCCATAAGGTTAGAAGAATCGTCAAGGCTCTCTTTGTCATCAGCGAAAACATTGACCTGATAGCGGACAGCAGAAGAGTCCTTTACGTAAGCGGCGCGGAACGTTCCGTGCTCAAGCGAAAGCTCAATCGGCGAATGAATCTTGCACTCGCCCAAATTCTCTACCTTAAAGTCATATTTCAAATTGCTCATACAAACCCCTGATCAGCGGGCCGGAATGTTGTTTTAGCCCGACAAACTTGACATAGAATACAATGAATTCTGATAAATTGCAATAGAAAAAGCCCCGGCAGTGCTTACCTACCGGGGCTTTCCGTTCAAAAAGACTTAAAAGCGGTATAACCCGTTACAGCCCGTAAGTCGCAATAAAGACAACGGCCGCAACGGCAGTGCCGATAACACCGGCAACGTTCGGTCCCATGGCGTTCATCAGCAGGAAGTTTGACGGATCAAATTCCTGGCCGACCTTGTTGGAAACGCGGGCTGCCATAGGAACGGCAGAAACACCTGCAGAACCGATAAGCGGATTGATTTTCTTACCCTTCGGCAAGAACACGTTCATAAGCTTTGCAATCAATACACCTGTAGCAGTTGCAACGCAGAACGCCACCAGACCGAGAATGATGATTCCTACGGAGTTCGCATTGATAATCTTCTCCGGAGTCATCTGGCTTCCTACACCAAGAGAAAGCAGAATAGAGACGATGTTCATCAACTCGTTCTCCATTGTCTTTGACAGGCGGGAAACAACGCCGACTTCATGCACGAAGTTACCGAATGCGAGCATACCGATAAGCGGAGCTGCCGGAGGCAGAAGAAGAATCGTGATGATAAGCAGCATCATCGGGAAGAGGACGCGCTCTGCCTTGCTGACAGGGCGGAGCTGATCCATGTGGATGACACGCTCTTTCTTGGTAGTCAGAGCCTTCATGATTGGAGGCTGAATCATCGGAACAAGCGCCATGTAAGAATAGGCGGCGACAGCGATAACAGCCATCAATTCAGGAGCAAGCTTGGCGGAAACATAAATTGAAGTAGGACCGTCAGCGCCGCCGATAATACCGATGGCACAAGCCTGCATCATGTTGTAGTCAATTCCCGGAATGATATTCATCAATGCGACACCGAAGAGCGTAAAGAATACGCCGAACTGAGCCGCACCGCCCAGGATAGCAGTCTTAGGATTGGCGATGAGCGGGCCGAAGTCCGTCATTGCGCCGATTCCCATAAAGATGAGCATAGGGAAGAACTCATTGCCGACACCAGCCTTGTAGATAATGTAGAGCATTCCGTCCGGCGCATTGCCCATACCTGCTCCGGGAATATTCACCAGAATAGTACCGAAGCCGATTGGAATCAGAAGCAAAGGCTCAAAGCCCTTGGCGACTGCAAGGTACACAATAAGGAAGCCCACCGCAATCATCAGAATATACTGCCAGCCCGGCACAGGCTCGCCGCTCTCAACAAGAGCCTCACCTGCTTCCTTGGCGGCCTCGGCAGCCTTTGCCTCAAGCTCAGCCTGGGCGCGCTCTTCGGCAGTCTCGCGGTGAATCATCTTGTAGATACCTGTTGACTTGCCGATGTTTCCGAGGAACGTGCTTACGGAAATATCCTTGCTTGTTCCCCAGTTCTCGGTTCCCTTAATAATCTTTTCAAGTCCCTCGCCGTGAGAAGCGGCAGGTGCAGAGGAATCCTGCGCAAAAGCCCTTGTTCCAAAAGAGATTACAGAAGCCATTGCAAGGATTGCCAGCATGAAAAGAGCAATCTTTGTATTATTTTTCTTATTAACAGAAGAAATCATATTGTTCCCTTAAAAGCTTAATTAATCTGAGCTACAGCCTGGCCGTTCTTGAGCTGAGTTCCCGCCGCCGCAAGGAAGTGCACCTTTCCTGCGCACGGAGCCTTAATCTCAAGTTCCATCTTCATAGACTCAATGATTACCACTGTATCACCCTTGTTCACGCTCTCGCCCTCGTTCTTTGCAGTGCGAAGGAAAGTTCCGGCGACCGGCGCGTTAACAACAGTACCGCCTGCTGCCGGAGCGGCAGCCGGGGCAGCGGCAGGCGCTGCTGCAGCAGGAGCCGCAGCCGGGGCTGCCTGCACCACTCCGCCGATATTGGCGAGCAGCTCGCCGTTCTTTACCTGGGCACCCTGGCTTGCAACATAAGAAATCGTTCCGGACTCAGTGGCCTTTACCTCAAGCTCCATCTTCATGGACTCAAGGACGATGACGGTCTGCCCCTTATTCACGTGGTCGCCGTTCTTGAAGTTTGCGCGCAGGAATGTACCGGCGACAGGAGCCTTTACCTCGACTCCGCCGACGGCGACAGGGGCAGCCGCAGCTCCGGCTGAAGCGCCGGCAGGGCCGAATGAAACGTTATATGCAGTGCCGTTTACGGTGATGTTAGAACCGCTGGCAGTAACAGCATAAGGAGTGCCGTTTACGGTGACTGTATAGCTTCCGCCGTTTCCTGCAGCCTTCGGAGTCTCCTTCAAGCCGAACTTTTCCTGTGCGTCGACAGGGCCGTTCGCGCGGTTCTTGAAGAATGTCGTGGCTACCTTCGGGAACATTGCATAAGTAAGGACGTCCTCAACAGAGCCGTTTCCGCCGTTTGCCTTTGACTCGGCAACCATCTTGTCCCACTCAGGCTCAATCTTGTCTGCCGGGCGGCATGTCATTACAGCGTCCATCTTGTTCTGCTCAAGAGCCTTCTTTACCAAATCCTGGTTCGGCTCCGCAGGGAGCTTTCCGTACTTGCCCACAAGCAGGTCGCGGAATTCCTGAGTCATGTTGTTGTAGCGTCCGAAGAGTACGTTGAACACAGCCTGCGTTCCTACAATCTGGCTTGTCGGCGTTACGAGAGGAACATATCCCACGTCCTTCTGGACAAGCGGCAGTTCCTTAAGGACTTCGTCCATCTTGTCGGCAGCGCCCTGCTGCTTCATCTGGCTCTCAAGGTTAGAAAGCATTCCGCCAGGAACCTGGGAAACAAGAATGCGCGGGTTTGCGCCAAGGAACTTTGACTCAAGAGAAGCATAGTGGCTTCTTACGCCGCGGAAGTAGTCCGCAATCTCAAGCAGGGCCTTTGTGTCAAGACCGGTGTCAAAGTCAGTTCCCTTGAGCATCTCAACGACAGTCTCCGTCGGGCTGTGGGAAGTTCCCATTGACATAGAAGAAACCGCCGTGTCAAGGACATCAGCGCCGGCTTCGGCAGCCTTAAGCTCCGTAGCGACAGAAAGACCTGTAGTAGAGTGTGTGTGAATCTCAACAGGAAGGTCGCAGGCTTTCTTGATTGCCTTTACCAGGTCATAGGCGGCATACGGCTTCAAGAGGCCGGACATATCCTTGATACAGATAGAGTCAGCGCCGAATTCCGCGTATTTCTTTGCAAGCTCGGCATACTTCTCGATGGTGTGGTATGGAGTTACGGCATAAGAGATAGCCATCTGAACGTGCTTGCCGGTCTTCTTGGCGGCCTTTGTGGCGCGCTCAAGGTTACGCGGGTCGTTACAGGCGTCAAAAATGCGGAATACGTCGATTCCGTGCTTTGCCGCAGTCTCAACGAACTTGTCGACTACATCATCAGCATAGTGGCGGTAGCCCAAAAGGTTCTGGCCGCGCAAAAGCATCATAATCTTATTGTTAGGAAGTCCGGCGTGCAGCTTGTCGAGGCGTTCCCACGGATCTTCGTTCAAGAAGCGGATACAAGAGTCGTATGTTGCTCCGCCCCAGCCTTCAACCGCCCAGTAGCCAATCTTGTCAATCTGAGAAAGAGCGGGAAGCATATCTGCCGTAGTCATACGAGTCGCGTGCAAAGACTGATGTGCATCGCGGAGCACCAATTCTGTTATACCAACCTTAGACATAAAAACCTCTTAAAATAAAAAATATATTCTCTGTGAAACGTGTCTTTTTATATTGTCTGTTTCAAGGCAGCTGCTATAGCCGCAACGACAGCCCCGTTATCAGCAGGGGCAGCCGCAGTAGGAGCGGCAGAAGACGTGTCAGCACTTTCCTTATCAGCACCAATCGCATGGACAACCGCGTGAAGCAGATACATTGCGAAAATCAAGATAATAAGGAAGGCAAAAACGACACCCATTCCAAGCAAAGTCAACATGGCGCTCTGACCGAGCATCTTTGCAATTGTCATAATTCCTCCAAAAGATACGAAAAACCGAAAATAAACGAAATTTTACCGATTTTAGCCATTATAAATTATTAGAAAAAAATGTACAAGTGAAAAGCCGCCAAAGAATGAATCTTTCTTGCCAAAGCGAACACTTTTCAAAGCAGCCCATTTACAGTAAACTTATGCTGATGAACAAGACTCCCGTCACAACAATCACCCCGACTCCGGCAATATGGAAGCGCATTATCCTCGTCCTCTCTGGCGCAGTTTTGATGGCAGTGAACCTCAGAACTTTTGTTTACTCTGCACAGCTTTTTCCCGGGGGCTTCGCCGGCCTTTCACTGTTAATCAAGCGTATATTCAGCAAATACCTTGCCATAGACCTGCCCTACTCCATACTTTATCTTTCGCTTAATGCCTTCCCGGTATACATAAGCCTGCGCTTTATCGGCAAGAAATTCACCCTGTTCTCAATCCTGATGATAGCGGTATCTTCTATATTAAGCGACATGATTCCGGCCTATACCGTTACAGAAGACATTCTGCTCTGCTCTGTCTTTGGCGGCATACTGAACGGCATTGCGGTTGTGCTCTGCCTGTGGGGAGACGCCACCAGCGGGGGAACGGACTTTATAGCAATATACTTTGCCACGCGCAAGGGGCGCGACATGTGGAACTTTATCTTTGCCGGCAACTGTACCGTTCTCTGCATTGCCGGAATTCTTTTCGGCTGGAACAGCGCCCTGTATTCCATAATATTCCAGTTCGCCTCGACACAAATCCTAAACATGCTCTACCACCGCTACCAGAAAGCGACCATTCTGATTATCACCGACAAACCAGATGAGCTTTACGCAATCATACGCGCGGAGGCGAACCACGGAGCGACCAAGCTCAAGGCCATAGGCTGCAACGAAGGAACGGAGCGGACAATGCTCTACACGGTCGTGGCCGGCGACCAGGTAAAAAAACTCGCCGCCGAGCTAAAGAAAGAAGACCCGGCGGCATTTATAAACGTTGTTGAGACAAAGGAGCTTGTAGGCAAGTTCTTTACCCGCCCCAACGACTAGAACGCCGGCAGGACATCAGTATGACAGTATACTGTAAGGCAATCGAACCGTATACTGTAACGCGTCGTTACCCCCAGGGTTAACGGTGCATTACCCCCAGGGGTAACGCACCATGAACGCTGGGGTTCAGCCCCCCTTAACGCTGGCGTTCACGCAGTCAAAACGTATACTACCACGCACAAAACATGGCAAATCACATTATTCTACTCTACGCGGCAGCCACTTTCCGGCGGCTCTTGCTGACCGCCTTTACGGCAAGCAGCAGCGCCATGAGAACAAGCCCCGCAATATCAGTCTGCATCTCAGGAATAACGCAGAGCACACCGGCAACGGCAAACAGCAGCCGCTCAATAACCGCGGCGGCCTTTTTTACGCAGGGGGCAGCCTTTGTGCCATTAAGTATTCCGGCATGGCAAAGCGCAAAGCCTTCAAGAGCTGCGCTTATTCCGAACATTCCAAGCAGGGCCGTCAGCGCTATGACCAAAAGCCCCGGAACAGAAGCATTAATCATGAGCATCTGCGGATTGTAGACGAACATATAGGGAATAATGAAGGCGCCTATAGCAAGCTTTGTGGCATTAAAGGCCGTCTTCATAGGCTTTGCCTTGGCGATGGCGGCACCGGCAATGGCGGCAAGAGCAACAGGCGGCGTTATGTCGGCAATGATTCCAAAGTAGAAGGCGAACATGTGGGCGGATATCGGCTCCACTCCGAGCTGAATGATTGCGCCCGCCGTAATTGTGGACGTAATCAGATAGTTTGCCGTAGTCGGCGCGCCCATGCCGAGTATGATAGAAGAAATCATCGTCAGAAGCAGCGTTATAAAAAGCTTGCCGTGCGCAAGAGACACAAGACCGGCTCCCAGCTTAAGCCCCAGCCCTGTAAGCGTGACTATGCCGATAATTATGCCGGCCATTCCACAGGCAATTGCCACCGAGATGATATTGCGGGCTGCGGCGCACATAACGTCAATCAAGTCCTTTGCACCGAAAGAAGGCTTACGTCCGTGCGCAAGGTCAAGCAGTGAAATCAACAGACCCACGGCAAGACAGGCGACTATACCCATAAGGGCGGCAAAAACGGCGGTCTTGCCTGAGCAAAGATAGAATATAATCACGACAAGCGGCAGAATCATGTAGCCCTTCTGCAGGAATAACGGCAGGAACTTGGGAAGCTGCTCCTTGGGCATACCCTTAAGCCCAAGCTTTTTTGCCTCAAGGTGCACCGTAATAAAGATTCCGGCAAAATACAATATGGCAGGCAGAACGGCGGCCTTAACCACCGTGATGTATGACACACCAAGGCTTTCCGCCATCAAGAAGGCGGCGGCACCCATAATAGGCGGCATAAGCTGACCGCCTGTCGAAGCGGTTGCCTCTACTGCCCCGGCAAATTCCCCCTTGTAGCCGAGCCGCTTCATCATAGGAATGGTAAAACTGCCCGAGCCTACCGTGTTTGAGACGGAACTGCCGGAAACCGTACCCAGCAAGGCGGAAGAAAGGACGGCCACCTTTGCGGGGCCTCCAGAAGCGCCGCCGGCGATTGCATTGCAGGAATCAATAAAGAACTGCCCTATTCCGGTCTTTTCAAGCAGAGCGCCAAACAGGATGAACAGGAATATAAAGGTGGAGCACGCGCCGATTGGGGTTCCCATTATGCCCTCTGTGTTATAGAACAGGTGGGAGGCCACGCGCTGCAACGAATAGCCGCGGTGATTCAAGAAGCCCGGCAGATAGCGGCCTATAAAGGCGTAGAGTATGAACGCGCTCGCAATGATTAGGATAGGCAGACCGACAATACGGCGGCAGCTCTCGCACAGGATAAGAATGCCGACTACAGCCACAAAGATGTCAATAGTGCTGTACGCTCCGGCACGGCGGACGATGGTCTGAAAATTGATTATGATGTACAGCCAGCATGCCGCCCCTACAAACGCAAGCAGCACATCATACAAAGGCAGGGTGTTGCGCGGCATCTTCTTGGTTGCCGGAAACAGCAGGAAGGCAAGGAACTGCACGAACGCAAGATGACTCGCCCGCAAGACCTGCGCGGTGAATTTTCCAGAAAGCGTCGCATACAGCTGGAAAAGAACAAAGCAGACTGACACGACTATGGTAATGTACTGTCTCCAGCAAGTGTGCTCGCGGTAAGACTGCTCCCTGTCCAAATCCTGCATCAAATGCTTAAGCTCTTCTTCATTAGACGTTGGCAGAATGCTTTCCATGGCTTCTTCAGAATCAACGGCCTTGGCCTTGTCTTTTTCTTTCATCAACTTAACTTATACTCCGTATTTAGATTATCATAATTTCTTTGACCGCCAGTAATACACAAGCGGCACACGCCGCACACGTATGCGCAAGCGTGTCTGCGGCCTGAAACACTCTTTAAGGTAGATTTCTTTTTCTGAGACTGTTACCGAATGCTCCGCGATAACGCCAACCGCCATCAAAAACTGCGGGAGCCTGCGGTTCAGTCCGCTGATAACATACGCGCCGTCTTCTCTGGTAAAACGCGCGCCGACCGTCTCCGAGGCTTCGGGTATTCCCGCCCCGTAAGAGACGAACTCCGTGCGGTCAAGCACAAGCTCGGCGCCGTTCACGCTGTAGCTGTCCCTGACGCGCCCCTTGTTCACAGAATGGGTGTAGGCAATCACAAAGCCGCTTTTTACGGCAGTCCGCGACAGCAGCGCGCCCTGGGAGCCGCCGCAGTCTTCAAACGATACGACCTTAAGCAGCGGCATAAAACATAACAAGAGCAGCAGCACTGCCGCCGACAGTAGCCCGGCGGCAGTCCGCGACTTTAGTTTGGCTGCAAACCGCATTCGAGGAAGTATTTAAGTGCGCCCGGGTGGAACGGAACTGAAACTCCGGTTATGGCATCTCTGAGAGAGACTTCCTTGCCCTTTGCATGAGCATTCCCCAGCTCTTCAAGATTCTCGAACAAAGCCTTGGTCATGGCATATACCGTGTCATCGTCAAGCTTTGCACTGACTACCAGAGTAGCCTTGATGGCGAGGGCAGACACGTCGCTGTCCGCGCCCTTGTACGTTCCGCCGGGTATTACCGTAGTTGTATAGAACGGATGGGCGGCGCAAATCGCCTTTGCCTCAGCGCCGCTTACCGGAATAAGCGTAAGGCCTGCCGTAAATGCAAGCTCCTGCAATGCTGAGTTAGGCACGCCGGCAGTAACAAAACACGCGTCAAGCGTGCCGTTCTGCAGGCCGTCAGCACTTTCCTTGAACGAAAGGTTGTTCCTGTTTATGTCGCTGAATGTAAGACCATAGCCTTCAAGAATCTGCTTTGCGTTGAACTCTACGCCGGAACCCGCATCGCCTATGGAAACGCGCTTGCCGCTCATGTTGTAGATGTTCTTTATTCCGCTACTTGCGGACGCCGCAATCTGAACCACTTCCGGGTAGAGAGTGCCTATTGTGCGGATATTCTCAAGCTTTTCGCCCTCGAACATGTCTGTTCCGTTGTGAGCATAGTCAAGCACGTCATTCTGCACAATGGCAAACTCAGCCTCGCCCTTGTTGATAAGGCGCAGGTTCTCAGCAGAAGCTCCTGTCGCCTGGGCCGTAACGTTCATGTTCTCAACTTTCGTATTCCAGATGTTGGCAATAGCGCCCCCAAACGGATAGTAGGTGCCGCTTGTTCCGCCGGTAGCTAAAATGTAGTTCTTTTGGGCAGGACTGCAGCCTGTCAAAACCAGAGCGGCAATAACAGCCGCAGAAGCAAAAAATGTACACTTTTTCATCGTCTTCCCCTTTTGTATAAAAATTGAGCTGAATTTGAATAATTATACGCTGATTTGCAGTCTTTTTTCAATAGTTTTATCAGCTTTTTAACTCGTCAACCACAATCTTTATAAGCAGCTGCACGTTCTTCCACAGATTATCGCGCGCGTCTTTTGAAAGGCAGTCCACGGACTTCTTCATGTTCACGATGCTTTCAAACCAGTTGCGGGAAAGCTCAGTGTTAGTCTTTGCGTTGCTGCCCTCAAGCACGCTGAACACAGTCTCGACGAACAGCTTTTTTTCTTCGGTGGAGATTGAGCAGAACCACTCGTTCACCGTCTTGCCTATGAACTTGCTTTCCTGCCCCAGCCCCTCGCACTGCACGAAGCCCAGAGCCTCAACCTGCCAGCTGAAGGGGTCATGCTGCATAATCATGTTCTTCTCGGAGTTCTGCACTGTTACAATCGTGCCGTCATTAGAAAAGAGCATGCCAACCACGGAAAGCCGCGGCACAAAGGTCAGCACCCGGGACGAAAGCGCAAGGTAGCCTTGTGCCTTAAAGAAACGCTCGGAAAAGCCGGGGCCGTCGTTGTTGAACACTTGCGCGATGCGCTGCTGCGTCTTGCGCTCAGCCTTGGAAGCGGCATAGATTGCAAGATTTCCGCCCTTGGAGTGCCCGCCGACATACAGCCGCCCCTTAAGACATGCGGCCGCATCCTGCAGATAGGCAAGCGCATCTTTCTGCGCGGGTACGCTTTCCATATAGCCTAAGTTAAAGTCTTCTTTCCAGCCTACAATAGTGTCATCAGTTCCGCGGTAGGCAATGAAATTCCATTTAGCGCCGTACGAAAACGTAACCGCGGCAAACTGCTCGTCAGAAGCCTCGTCTATCTTGTTCACAAAGCCGCCCACAAAAAGAGAACCAAAGCGCCTGGACTCTCCTGCCGCCTTGAGCAGTTCCACAGAAAGCGGATTAATCAGCGCTCCGACATCGCTGCGGCTTTTAAAGTCTGGAGAAGAGACAAAGCGGGAGCAGGCCTCGCGCAGCGTGATTCTGTTTCTCCTCTTTTTTTCATGTACAGAAGGAATGATTGAGTCAAAATTCATATAGCTCAACTGGCACATAATGAGGGCATCAACAGGATTCAGCGGAACCGCCTTAAAGTCTAAGTCTCCGCGCCATTTTACATAATCTAGTATGTTGGACATAGGGCAAGTGTAGCACAAATTAGAAAATTTTCAATCCTTGCTATTTTGGGAAATGGACTGTATACTAAAAAAAGGGGGTGCAGTTATTCGTTTCAAGAAAAAGAGCTCTATCTTTCAACGTGTGGGCGGCGTGCGCATCATCCCCATCTCAGTGCGCATTCTTTCCATCTTTATCTTCCTGATCCTGCTGTCAAACTTTTCCACAAACTTCATCTCAATGATGTTTTCACAGCATCAAATCATAGAGCTTTCAAATTCGATTCTGGTCTACCAGCTCACCGATATATACAAAACAGCCTCGACCCAGTGGCAGATTCAGGAATATACACATGAGAGGCTTGCTTCGATAGAAAGCATCAAGGCAGCGGCAATGAGCGACTTTAACCACGAGCACAGCATTGCGATGGGAGTACAGAGCGACGGCTGGTATCTCTTTTATGCGTCGGCAGCGCCAAAAGACAGCCCACAGTCACCATCAATAAAAACTGGCACCTTTAGCGACAGCCGCGCCCTTGGCAAAATGAAAAACGCGCCGTCCTCTGAGGGAACTATCCTTTTTGACTCAGAAGACGGCGAGGAATATGTAGGCGTATACAAGTATCACCCGGACTGGGACTGCTATTTTATCCGGGCAGAACGGCGCAAGGACCTTTATCACGACATATACACAGTCTTTAAGATGGTATCGGTGGTAGCCGTCATTCTTACTGCGGTAATACTGTTTGCCGGTATCTTCATGCTCAACCGGATATTCTCCAATGTGCGGCGCTTTACCAGGGAACTGTACAGGCTGCGCCAGCATAAAGAGCCGGAGGATTTGTCTCTTGCCAGAACTGCAAAAAGCCCCATCGACCTTTCACGCGCGCCGAATGACGACATCACATATCTTGCGGCAAATTTCAACGACCTGTACGTGAACACGGCTAACTTAAAGAACATTTTCCAAAAGTTCGTGTCAAAAGATATCGTTGACCACGCCTACCGCGAGCACAAAGTAGAGCTTAAGGGAAAGCAGCGGGAACTTACAGTGCTGTTCACAGACATCGAGAATTTCACAAGCCGTACGGAAATACTCGGCAACGAGATTATCAGCCTGCTCAACGTGCACTACAATTCAATAATCTCAATAATACAGCCGGAAACAGTGTCCGCAAATGACAAGTCCAAGGCATTCATCGGCTCTCTTATCGGAGACGCAATACTCGGCATCTTTGGCGTGAACGGAGAGGAAGGTCTTTATAATCCGCAGAAATCGGCAGACGCTGTGGACTGCGCCTGGCGCATGACGCAGGAAGCAAAGAATCTTCGCAAGAGAATGGACGAGCGCAAGAAGATTCTTGTTGAGTCCGGGCAATTCGACGAGATTGCGCAGAAAGTCTACGATGCCGTGCGGCTGGAAATAGGCGTAGGCATTGACGGCGGCTCCGTGTTTTACGGAAACATAGGCTCTATGACTTATATGGCAAACACCGTAATCGGAGACAACGTTAATTCCGCCTCGCGAATTGAGGGGCTGACGAGGATTTACCACCTGCCTATACTGGTGAGTGACTACGTACGCGAAGAAGTCTGTGCAATTCCAGAGCTTGCAGGGCGTTACGTGTTCTATGAGATAGACACAGTTTATGTAAAGGGCAAGCACAGGGGCACAAAGATTTATTTTCCTTATGACAAATTGCAGCAGGACGAGGACTTTAAGGCCTATTATACAGAAGAAAAATTCAATCAGTTTGAGGCAGCTCTTGGCGCATACTATGAGGGCGAGTGGACAAAGGCACGCAAGCTGTTTTCGTCATGTGACTTGCAGGTGGCGAAGACGTTCTTAAAGCGGATGGGCAGCACGGACGCACCCAAAGAATGGAGCGGAATATGGCAGATGGATACAAAATAAAAACAGAACCGGCTTGCGGAATAGCAGACGATATCGGAATCACCGTCCAGCTTTTTCTGGATGACGAGATTTCTTCTCTGCCTAAGATGGGAGAGACCAGCGACTACGACCTGGAGAGCGCATTTGTAGAGACAAAGCGTAACCGCTTGCAGTCGCTCAGGCCGATTCTCATAAGCATGACCATCTGCACACTTCTGGCAATTGCCTTTGTGCTAGTCCTGATGAAGATTGCACTCTACAGGAACAACAACATTCAGGTGCAGGTCAGGGACTTTGATGACTTGAACCTGCAGAACCTGTTCACACAGGTACAGGAAACCCAGGCAAAACTGGAAGAGGCAGAAAACAGGAGAAGCACCCTCGTGCGGAACAGAGACGGCTTGCTGCAACAGGCTGAGGCAGAGCGTTCAGTGCAGCTGCAAATGCTAAACTCAATGAACCTAACCTCGTACCAGTACAAGCAGAGAAGCAGAGGAATCGAGATTGCCTGTGAGCAGCTCAAGCTTAAGGCACAGGAGATAGAGGGGCTTATTGCGGAATGCGACGCAAATATTGACAAGTACCGCAAGACGCTTGCCAGCTACAATTCGGCGCAGGTTGAACAGGCCGCCAGGATAAAAGGCGAGACAATCCTGCAGGAACTTGAGCGCAAGAAGATTTACGAGCAGTACGAAGAGCGCCTTGAAACACTGCGCTCCAACATGGTCAACTCCCTGCAAAGCGACCTGGAGCACCAGAAGAATCTTGTGCAGTATATTTTGCAACTGTATGACCCTTCCGCCTCTAACTTTCTGCAAGCGTCACAGGTTGCGGACAAGGCTTTGGAAGAATACCGCGGCGAATACCTGACCTATCGTGCCGCCGTCTCGCCACAGGCTTCGGAACTGTTCCGCTCCACGCTGGAAAAACAGGCGGACTTTTACAAGGAGTTTTCCATACTGCAATCAGCGTTTGCCGAAATGCCGCAGCAGAATGCCCAGCCGCGCTTTGTTCAGGCAATGAGGGCTGTTGCCGCCAAGGCGGGCAATGACCTTACGGAAGCCGCAGTTTCTGAAGTGAACACGCTCATCAGCGATAAGAATAAGTTGCAGCAGGAAAAGGCTGCGTTTGAGGAACTTCTTGATGCCGTCTGCGGTGTGTCCAGCGAATCTGCCGAAGACGACATGGACGGCATAATCAGCTCTGTTTCTAAAAACGGAACGTCGGCCGTCGTTCATTTAAGCTCCGTTGCAAGCCAGCGCTTTGCAAAGTCTGCAGGCAAAAGCTATCCTGCACTCATTCTGGACAAGATAACACGCAAGCCAGTCCTTGTTGGAACGCTTACGGTCTCCGCAGGGGATATCACATTTACAAAGACCGGTCTGCCGGAGCAAAATACAAATACAGACGATGCGAATCCGGCAGAAGACAGCGCCCCTGTCGGCACAATGGCGGCCGGGGATTTCCTAAAGCTGTAAGACAGCAAGCCGTACGCATAGCCGTGCCATACTTATAGCACAAATATTTTTTGTATGCTATCATTGTTCCATGCAGTTACACACTATTCAAGAAGAACTAAAGGGCAACGAGTATCCGGGACGCGGAATCGTAGTAGGAACTTCGGAAGACGGCAAGAGCGCAGTAGCCGTCTATTTTATCATGGGAAGAAGCGAGAACAGCCGCAACAGGATATTCACAAAGACCCCGGACGGCATCCGCACGGAAGCCTTTGACCCGTCAAAGCTGGAAGACCCGAGCCTTATCATATACTCCCCTGTCAGAAAATTCGGGGACACCACCATTGTGACCAACGGAGACCAGACAGATACCATATACGACGGACTCAAGGCCGGCAACAGCTTTGCCCTGTCCCTCGAAAGCCGCGCCTACGAGCCTGACGCGCCGAACTTTACGCCGCGCATCTCTGCCGTAATCAAGCCGGACGGCGGCACCTTCAGCTGCAAGATGTCAATACTCAAGAGCGACAAGTCAAGCTGGAACGACTCAAAGACAATGCCGCCGTGCACACGCGTGACCTACAGCTACGAAATGCCGGCCGCAGGAACCGGGCGCTTTATCCACACCTACGAAGGCAACGGCAATCCGCTCCCCACATTCAGTCAGGAGCCGACTCCGGTCTTGCTCAGCGGCGACATAGACACGCTCACAGCTACCGTATGGAACGCCTTGAACGAAGAGAACAAAATTTCCCTGTTCGTGCGCTTCATAGATTTGGCAAGCGGCAAGGAGAGCACAAAAATAATAAACAAACATTGCTGAGCACGCACAGCGCACAGTTGCTATTAGACTGTGCGCCTTTGTAAATTCAGCGGACTCAAGAATCTTTTTCGACCAAAAGGATTCTTGAGCTAGTCCAACTCAAAACTATTCTTAGATTATCTGCAAGATTAGGAGAGATGAGCGCAAACTTTCAGCACGGCGAATTCCCGGTAAAAAATAATACAAAAAAAACTTGACAGCAGAATATAATTGTAGTATATTCAATATTGTAATGATTACAAGTTTACAATCATTACAACCACTGCTCAGGCAGTGGAAAAACAACTTTAAGGAAGAAAACTATGAAGAAATGGGTCTGCAAAGTTTGCGGTTACGTTTTCACTGGTGACAATCCGCCTAACGAATGTCCTCAGTGCCATGCCAAGAACCCTTGGGTTGAGCAGAAGGAAAGCGAAGGCTTTGCCTGCGAGCACAAGGTCGGAGTGGCAAAGGGTCTTGATCCGGAAGTGGTTCAGGGTCTCAAGGACAACTTCATGGGTGAATGAAGCGAAGTAGGAATGTATCTTGCAATGGCACGGAAAGCCGACAGGGAAGGATACCCCGAGATTGCCGAGGCCTTTAAGCGCTATGCGTTTGAAGAGGCAGACCATGCTTCTCGTTTTGCAGAGCTTTTGGGAGATGTTCTTACGGATTCGACAAAGAAGAATCTTGAGCTTCGTGCCGATGCGGAAGCAGGAGCATGCGAAGGCAAACTCAAGCTGGCAAAACTTGCCAAAAAGCTTGACTACGATGCTATCCACGACACAGTACATGAGATGGCACGCGACGAAGCAAGACACGGCGCCGGATTCAAAGGACTTCTTAAACGCTATTTTAATTAATTACAGGAAAGTCCAGTCCTGACCGGACGGGGCTTTTGGAACCACAAACGGCACTGCGCTTAATTTGAGTTGAAAGCAACCGAAATTAAATGACCCGCGCAGTGCCGGTTTTTATTTTGTACAGGATTTTACAGTGAATGAAAGCGAAATTGCAATGATATTGAGCAGCAAAGGCATACGCCCTTCCATCCAGCGGGTCGCCATATACAGCTATATAAAGGAGCACAAGACTCACCCCACGGTAGACACTATCTACAGTGCGCTCAGCAAGCAGTTTCCCACGCTGTCCAAGACGACTGTCTACTCAACACTTCATACATTTGCGGAAAAAGGCTTAATCAATTCAGTACGGATTGAAGATGACGAACTCCGCTACGATGCGGAAACCCGCCCCCATATTCATTTTAAGTGCCAGAAATGCGGCAAGCTATTTGACGTATTTGACGACACAATCGCGTCTCTCTACCAGAACTGCCGCAATACGCTGCCCGCAGGATTCAATCTGGAGCACCAGGAAATAAATTGCTGGGGTATCTGCGCAGAGTGCAGCAACAAGGACTAGTCTGATTGCTGTTCGTCCAGAATGGCGAGCATGCGCTTGAAAGCGGAATTTTCTTTTTTGAGTTCACGGGAGCCGCGTGTAATATTGCACAGCGACATGCCGTATTTTTTTGCTATCTCGCGCTGGGTTGTTCCGGCACGGAGTTCTTTTACTAAATGCCAGCGGTTTGCAAAATCCTTCAGTTCTGATTTTGTAAAGAGGCAGCCAAAAAAATCATATATAAGCTGTTCGTCATCAACTGTAGCAAGCAGCGAGCAGATTTCTGCAATAGAGTCAACGTTCTTTTCGTTTTCCAATGTTCCTGTATTACGACTGCGCATATATATCCTCCTTTTATTTTGCAAGCTTCAGCTCAGGAAGCTTTTCACTTGTAACGGGCTGAAAGTGAGCCACACGGTACACTACTACAGTTCCGTTAACAAGTCCTACCCGCCCCAGGATTCTGATTGGTTTCTCACTCGTAAGAGGCGGCTGCGGATTCTGGCTGAACAGCACCGGCACATAGCCTTCGAGCACGCCTTTTTCCAAGTCTGCGTATCCCACAAGCATGGTAAAAGACATACTGCCGTCTTCAGCCACAAGCATATTT
>CAZKPZ010000008.1:0-5795 GCA_964554745.1 uncultured Treponema sp.
CACTCTAACTGCAGCCATTTACCGGTTGAAACCAGCGTCCATTTACTATAAAGGTAGGCTCGCATTTCTAGCTATTCTCGCAGCAGTTTTACTCTGTCTGCTTTACATTATCTATGTCAGTATTTATGAACCTAACGGAAAAAACATCGAAAACAGCGATGATGAAATTGATGAAAACGATAAACTGAACACCGAAGACAAAGAATCGCTAGGTTTGAATGATGAAGACTCTTTATCAGAAAATAGCTTTGAAACTGCGCCGGCAGAAGAAACAATCCCTGTTTCTCCTGTCACAGAAAAGAAAGACGTCTCTGTTATTCAACCAATAGACACTGTTCCAACTGCACCTGCTACAGCAACACAGAAGACAACAGTTACAGAAGAAGAACCAAAGACAAAAAACACAAAAACGTTCACCGTTGCTGAACCTGTTTCAGACGAAAACAGAACCATCGGTAATTTTGAGTTGACACAGGAAGAATATACAGCCCTCATGACAAAAAGTTCTGATGAAACAGAAATCTCAGACAAACCGACTCATCAGGACTTCGACAGTGACGAAGACGATTTGGACGTGCAGGACGAAGACGACAGCGTTGATGAAGAAACATCGATAAGCGAAGAAGAATCTATTGATAACGAAGAATCTTCTGGAGAGCCAGAAGACCAAGAAGAATCTGCTCCTGTAGAAGCAGTCGAAGTAGCTGCCTCAGCAGAAGCTCTCACAGATAAAGTACAGCAGACTCCTGTTGTAATGACAGAGAAAATTGCGTCAGAACAGAAAAACGTTGAAGCCCCTGTAGAACCGGCAGAAGAACCGCAGACTCCTATTACAGAACAAGAGAAAACTGAAGCAGAACAAAAAAAAGATGAAGTTCCTTCAGAACCAGTTGAAACGCTACAGACACCTGTCGCAACGACAGATGAAATTGTGGAAGAACAAAAAAACGCTGAACTCACTACGGAATTTACCGAAACACCTGTATCACAAGAAAAAGAGTCGGATGAGAAATGGGAACCAAAAGAAATTCCGGTCGTAAATATGGCAGAAGAAATATCAGACGAAGAACCTGACTTGGATTTAGATTTTGATGATGGTATTTTTGACGATGATACAGACGAAAATTCAAACAATGATGAATTCGGTTCATTCGAGATAGAAGAGGATGAAAAGCCAGTAATTGAAGACGTAAAAGTCGAAACAGAAAATGAAACTCAAGAAACCGAACCAGTAATTATCGAGGATAACAACAGCAAATCCGAGCCGGAAATTACATCAACGAATACTATTCCGGCAACACCAAGCGGTTTGTATTCTGAAAAAACAGGCTTTGGCTGGGAATCCTACATGTTGCCACGGCTTGACAACGAATTAAACCGCTCAGCCTCAAACAGTCAGGATCTTTCTCTTCTTACACTAAAAGTGCAGGATATTGACTGGCAAAACAAAGAAGGAAAAGCTGTTAGCAAGACAATCAAAGAGATGATAACTTTCGATGATTTGATTTTTGAAAAAGACGCAGATGCATGCACCGCAGTCATGCCTAACACCTCTGTTGAAGATGCAATAGCACTTGCAGATAACTTGTATTCTGCGATCACAGAGATTACAAATAATAGAATCGGCATCGGAGTTTCTGCTCGCTCTCTCAGAATGATTTCGGGAGAACGACTTGCAACGGAATCAGAAGAAGCCTTGAAACACGCAATGGAAGATGAAAACTCACCGATTGTAGCATTCAAGGTAAATCCTCAAAAATACAGAGACTTCTTAGCCGCCCAAGCAGCAGAAGAAGAACATAACGAAGCAGACTAATGCTATTCATCAGAGGCTGTAAAAATGCTTTCGAGCTTTTTTACAGCCTCTTTATTTTTAGGGAACTGATTTTTGTATGAATCCAATTCCTTTTTTGCATTCTCAACATCGCCAGACATAAACAAAGTTTTTATATAACCCTCAGCTATAGAGTCATCATAAGAATTCTGTTCGTGTAAGAGACGATATTCTTCAAGTGCTGTTTCAAGCTTTCCATTATTCGCATGTATATACGCTAAAGACTGTCGAACGGCAATATTGCTGCTATCACGAGCCAATAATGTAGAAAAGTCTCTTTCTGCAGAATCCCATAACTCTGCAAGCGCCTCGCAACGGGCTTTTTTATACAAAGACATCTCATAAATTTTATCATAGCTCATTGCTTTTTCATATAAAGCAATTGCTTCTTCATAATACGATTTTTGTTCTAAAGAAAGAGCTTCATTATAGGAATTAATGGCTTCATTGTGGGCTTTTTCAATATCTTCACCAGGAATTTTTATTGATGCACACGATACAGTAAATAGCACAATTCCTGATAAAAATACAGAAAGCACCCCCTTTTCAAGGGGTTTCATATTATTACATCGTGCCTAAAACAGTCTGTTCAATTTTACGAAGCTGTGAACGATACAGACCAGCAATATTTGAACCGTAATCTGCAATCAACTGGATAATGTTTCGCGGCTGATCCTTAGTGTCTGTTCCGTTTAGTCTGTCACCGGCATCACCCAAACCAGGCAGAATATATGCCTTCGAATTAAGTACCGGATCCATCCATAAAGTATAGCAGGTACAGTTGTCCAAAGCACGAATAACACGCAAACTACCCTTAAGTGCGGAAATAACATTAAAAAATCTGATGCTCCTCGGCTTAACTCCCTGCTGCATCAAATACTTTACAACAGTCACAAGAGAACCACCGGTAGCGTTCATTGGATCGGCAAAAATCAGGTCCTTTCCGTCCAAATCATCAAAATTAAAATACGACTTGTCCAAATTCAAGATATACTGCATGTCATTTTCGTGTCTTGAATCATCGCGGTTAATCTTGAATAAGGCAAACGGCGTTACATAACCATTAGAAGAATACTCTTCGATTTCCTTAGAAACAATCATGCTTGGCAACAGAGCACCGCGCAACATAACGCACATTACGGAATTCTCTATCTTGTCATCAATATCAGGAATCTTATGAACAGCATAGTTCGGAACAGGATCGGTAACAGGTGTCTTTACAATGATATGACCTTTCTTGTCGTTATCAGCTTCGATATAAGCAAGACGAAAAAGCATCTCATACGCACGCTGACTGTAATACAAAAATTCTGCATGACCAGTATTCACATCACGAAGCTTAGAAATAACACGACTCGCCTCAGCATGAGCACCCTGCTCTGTTACAAAAGAATATACTTTCATATTGGGATGCTTTGCACAAATGTCCTGCATCCGGTGCCCCATTGCATCAAAGCTCTTTACAATGGCATCTTTATCAGCTGGGTTAAAATGCTTCATGGTCTCACGATACATATCCTGAAGACCTTCCAAATCATTCTGATCATCCTTTGTAAGATAACCATCCAAATCCTCTGCCTTTAAAACAACTTTACCTTCGTTTGCCATTAATTCTCATCCTCTTCAATATCTTTTTCATTCACCACTTTAAAATGTTCACCGGTAACAGGATCTCTTGTTATTGTATCTACAATCTGTCTCTGTGTTACAGGAACTCCGGTAACAACAAGAGTCTCTTCATCTGTCTGCTCTACCCTTCCTCCCAAAAACGCAAAGGCAAGAGTCAGCATTGACCGCAACGCAGGCATAGTTTTCGGCGAAGAAATATGCATAAACATCATCATGTCATACTCTTCGTCAGACAGATATTTAAGACTACCCCAGATATAATCAGTCGGAATTGTCAGAGTATCCCCGAGCAGATTGTGTAGATATTGTTGCGGTCTTGTAATAAAGAATAAAATATCCTCGCTTTCTCTAGAAATCCACTCATTTCTGGCATTTTTTGCCAGCACTTCGTGTACTGCAGCCCTGTCAAGCAAAGGAGCAATATCTGCAGCAAGTCCCAAAAGGTCTTTATACAGCAAAGAAATCTTAAACTCCGTATCAGGGTGACCGAAGTACACAAACTGATTATTATAGCCCAACGTCTTTGCTTTAGATGTTGTAGGAGCACTATACTTTGTCTTTGTCCAGCCCCTAGATTTTGTCAGTGAGCCAGACAAAGCGATTGACGGTATGGAACCACTTGCAATAAGTTCAGTTTTAGAACGGTCTTCTTCAGTACCCTGTGCTGCCCACACAATGTCCAGACGGTTGGAAATCAAATTGACATCCCCATCCTGAATATTGGGAATCTCCTCACGCAAAATCTCTTTCGTAAGAGCAAGATGATGCTGTGCCGGCAAGCGCGCGTAAACACTGTAGCCGTCAGAAAGCAGCGCAATCGGATTAAGCTCAGTAGGAGCCACGTAGTCTCCGCCATCTGTTACAACACCTTCCGTGTTCTTAGGAGTTGTCTTACAAGATAAAAGACAACCAACCAGAAATACAGCGACAAGAGCACCACAAACACCATTCTTAAAACTTTTTTTCATGCTCAGTTCCTAACTATCTGGATTTTCCACTTCTTCTCGTCAGCTTCCACAACTGTTCCGTCAGACAGCGTATCAACCCAGTCCGCAGAAACAGCAAGTGTCTCGCTGGCAATAAAGTCCTTGAACATATCGAACGCACCCTTAAGGTCTGCATCACCACTAACAGTAAGCTTGATACGGTCTGTAATGTCAAAGCCACTTTCCTTGCGCAAGTTCTGGATGCCGCGAATCAAATCACGGGCATAACCTTCTTTGTTCAGCTCGTCAGTAATCTTTGTGTCAAGACCGACAGTAAGTGTACCTTCGTTAACAACCTTGAGGTTATCCTTTTCAATGCGGTCAACGATTACGTTCTCACTGTCAAGGTCAACATCCTGGCCTGCAGCCTTAATAGTAATCTTACCGCCGGAAATAATCTTTTCAATCTGGTCGCTAACCAGCTTTGTAATCTCTCCTGCCGCAGCCTTCATATTCTTGCCAAGCTGCTTTCCAAGCACACGGAAATTAGCCTTGGCCTTGTATTCAACAAGCTCGTCTTCCTTTTCGTGGAAGATGACGCTCTTTACATTAAGCTCCTCTTTTATCGTGTCCACCATAGTCTGAAGGACTTTCTTCTCTTCAAGATTACGTGTAACAAGCGCAATGGAAGCAAGCGGCTGCCTGTTCTTGATATTGAACTGATTGCGAAGGCTGTGTCCCATGGAAACAGCCTTCTGAACAGTAGCCATCTGGAATTCAAGCAACTCGTCCCTGAACTTTTCGTTGTAGACCGGGAAGTCCATCAGGTGAACGGACTCCTTGTCTTCGGCTGTCTTAAGGTTCTGCCACATCTCTTCCGTAAGGAACGGAATTAACGGAGCCGCCACGAGCGCAAATGTTCGCAAAGCCTGATAGAGTGCACCGTATGCCTCAAGCTTGTCCGCATCGTTGCCGTGCTTCCAGAAACGGCGGCGGTTGCGGCGGATATACCAGTTGTTAATCTGGTCAATGAATGACAGCATTGGATCAATTGCCGCGGAAAGGTCATAGTCGTCCATAGCCGCAGCAACATCCTTTATCATCTTCTGTGCTACAGAGATAATCCAGCGGTCAAGCAAGTTTGACGGCAACTTGTTGTCAAATTCGTGACCAGTGCAGGTTACGCCGTCTATATTTGCATACTGCACAAAGAAACTGTAGCTGTTCCACAGCGGCAGAATGATGCTCTTGATTACATCACGCACGCCGTCATCTGAATAGCGGATTTCATCAGCCTTTACTACCGCGGAGTGCATGAGGAACAAGCGGATTGCGTCTGCAGAATACTTGTTGATTGCCTCAACAGGGTCAGTGTAGTTGCGCAAGCTCTTGCTCATCTTGCGACC
>CAZKPZ010000008.1:5805-10634 GCA_964554745.1 uncultured Treponema sp.
GCAAGAACGATACCGTTTACAATGCAGTTCTTGAACGCAGGCTTGTCAAACAACTCAGCTGCAAGCACCGTCAATGTATAGAACCAGCCGCGCGTCTGGTCAAGACCTTCCGAAATAAAGTCCGCAGGAAAGTTCTTCTCAAACTTTTCTTTGTTCTCAAACGGATAGTGCACCTGAGCATAAGGCATGGATCCTGACTCAAACCAGCAGTCAAAGACTTCCGGAATGCGGTGCATGGTTCCGCCACACTTCTTGCACTTAATCGTAATCTTGTCCACAAACTGCTTGTGCAGATCTTCCGGATAAGTGCCAGAAAGCTCCTGCAGTTCCTTGCGGCTGCCAACACAGAGCGTGTCGCCGCACTCATCACACTTCCAGATTGGAATCGGGTTGCCCCAGTAGCGGTTGCGGCTTACAGCCCAGTCACGTGCACCGGCAAGCCACTTACCGAAGCGGCCTTCCTTGATGTGACCCGGCTGCCACTTAATCTGGCTGTTTGCCTTCAAAAGCTTGTCGTGCTCGTCAGAGACACGCACAAACCAGCTGCCGATTCCGCGGTAGATAAGCGGAGAACCGCAGCGCCAGCAGTGCGGGTATTCGTGGTCAATTGTCTCGCGCTTTACAAGCTTGCCCTCTTTCTTAAGGCGATCCATAATGTCTTTATCGCAGTCCTTTACAAAGCGGCCTGTATAGTCAGACACTTCTTTTGTAAACTTACACTCTGCGTCAATTGGTTCCACAAACGGAACCCCGGAGCCGGCAAAGACCTTGGAGTCATCCTCACCGAATGCAGGAGCAATATGTACTATACCTGTACCATCTTCAGTAGAAACGTAATCCGCATTAAACAAGCGGAACGCACCCTTTTTGCACTCCTGCTTAGACTGCTCCGCACAGACAGAAGCATCCTTAAGAGAAGCAAAGTATGGGAACAATGGCTCATACTCAGCATCTATAAACTCGGAGCCTTTATGAGTCCAGACAATCTCGTATTTACCTTCATCCTTATAGTAAGCGGCAAGACGGGACTGAGCCAGAATATAATAATCACCGGATTCCTTGTCAAGAATCTTTACATAATCAATATCGGGTCCCATACAAAGACCAAGGTTGCTAGGAAGTGTCCAAGGAGTTGTAGTCCAAGCAAGGAAGAACGTCTTGCCGTTGGTCATATCAGGATCACTGAATGCGGCAGGTGCCTTAGTTACCTTAAAGCGGATTGTAATAGCAGGATCTTGCTTCTTCTTGTAGCCTTGGGCAAGCTCATGTGTAGAAAGAACGGTCGAGCAGCGTGGGCAGTACGGCAGAATGTACTTACCCTCGTAAATAAGGCCTTTATCCCACAAAGACTTTGCGACCCACCAGATTGACTCCATGTAGTCCGGGTTCATGGTCTTGTAGTCGTGGTCAAAGTCAACCCAACGCCCCATGCGGGTGATTGTCTTTCGCCACTCACCTGTATACTTAAGAACAGAGGCGCGGCACTTGTCATTAAAATTGGCTACACCATATTCTTCGATTTCGTGCTTGGAGTTGATTCCAAGCTCTTTTTCAATCAAGTTTTCCACTGGCAGACCGTGGCAGTCCCAGCCGAAGCGGCGTTCCACATGCTTGCCACGCATAGTCTGATAGCGCGGAATAATGTCTTTTATGGTAGAAGGAATAAAATGCCCAAAATGCGGGAGTCCGGTTGCAAATGGCGGTCCGTCATAAAAAATGTACTCAGGAGCACCCTCTCTCTGAGAAAGGGATTTCTTGAATATATCGTTGTCCTGCCAAAACTTCAGGACTTTCTCTTCCTCTTTAGGGAAGCTCACTTTTGAATCTACCGCTTTATACATATAACAGTCAAATCCTCATAAAACAAAGTTGACAGATTATAGCATAAAGCGAGAAATTAATCTATAGCAGCGTTGTCGGCGTCATCCTCTATGCCCAGAATCTTCTTGGCTTTCTTGGCGTTATTGTTCTTTTTGGCACCCTTGCCGTCATTGTCGGCAATAGACTGAACCTTAGCGGTAAGAGACGCATACTGCCCCTTGCGATAGATGTCAAGCCCTGTTCCCTGCGTCATAACATCCTTGCTGTCAAGGAATTCTCCGCATATGCCTTCAAATTCCGCCCTGCCATACTTGGCAAATTCCTTGCCGAGTGTATAGCGCAACTGCTTGTGAACATTGCCTTTGAGAGTGTCTTTTGCAAGATTGATAATCTCGTCTGTACCGGCATAGCCGTTTTTAAGCAGAGCGGCGGCAACTTTGCCTTTTGCCGTGTCACCGGTCTTTGTGTCGGTGATAAGCCCCACCAAGTATTCGTTGCTTTCCGCCGTGTTGAAGTCAGCAAGCATGGTATAGCACTTGTCTTTTACCGCAGACTCCTCGCCCTTGTCCTTGCAGCGGAAAATCAAATACGGAATGGCGGCAGAAAGCTGCTTGTCCTTTATAGCGTCAATAGTCTCAAGGCGCACCTTGTACGAAGAATCGCGCAAGCCCTGTATCAGCACGGCATTTGCCTTTTCGTCAAAGAAATTCGAAAGCCCCTTTATAACGTATGCGCGCAGATTCGCCTGATCGCTCTCAAACAAGTTTATAAGCACATCTTCCGCGCCTTCCGCCTGCATAGAGCCGATTGCCTCGCACGCATACATACGGCAGAAAGTATCTTCATCTTCGTTTTCGGCAATTTCAACCAAACGCTCATAGGTCGGCATAGCCTTGAGCTTGCCCAGAGTCTTTACAAGAGACTGTTTCTGAGCAGTAGTCAAGTCATCTCTATCAAGATATTCAGAGACAAATGTTCCCTCTTCCTCGCCACCTATGTCTCCAAGGCAAGTCAAAGCGATGTTAAAATACGACTCGTCCTCTTTGTCTATCAAATCAACCACACCGGGAACAGCAGATGCGCTCTTGACAGCGGCACAATAACTAAAGCATTGGTCAACGACAGATTTTTTTTCGTCATAGGGGTCATTGATTATGTCTACAGCAAAATCCTCAAGGCAGGGGTCCTGAATCTTGGTAAAGTACTGCAGGATTTTTTGCTTTACGGCAGGAATCTTTGTTTCCAAAAACAAGTCATAGGCAGCATCCGCAAAGCGAGGGTCTTCTTCTGTAGTTATGGTAGAAAGGGCTTCTGCAATCTGCTCTTCTAGCCCATACTTAAAGGTGTCCGCAACGCCGTCTATGTATTTCTGCTCGGCGTGGTCAGGATATTTCTGGAGACATTCCTGAATCTTCTCCTGGCTCTGGGCGGCAGGACGCTTGGGTTCCGGGTAAATCTTGTCTTTTTTTGTGTAGTTGCTCTGCTTTTGTTCGCCCTCTCCGGCACTTTCGCCGTTCTGTGAGTCCAAATACTGCTTTACAACAGGGTCTTCCGACTGTTCCTGCTGAGTCTCCCCTGCAGGAACTGCGCCGTCCTGCGCAAAACTGCCGAGCGTAAACAAAAATGGAATGGCGGCGGAAAGCCAGAGTGCTTTTTTCATGGCAAAACCTCAAACGTGAATAGTCTCATCTCTATTAACAAAAATCGGAGTAAATCGTTTCAAACAAGAGCACATAGGACTTCCGTTCTTTCTATACGCCTGCATGGAAGCTCGTCAGGAACGACTCGCGGTAGGCCGGGAAGCGGTCTTGTGCGATGCTCTGGCGAACCTCATTCATCATCTGGTGCAAGAAGTAGAGATTGTGGTAACTTGCCAGCATAGAAGACAAGATTTCCTGCTCGCGGAAGATATGGCGCAGGTAGGCGCGCGAATACGTGCGGCACACCTTGCACTGGCACTCGCTGTCTATCGGATTCCAGTCGTGCTCAAAGCGCTTCTGCTTTATAGAAAGCATACCCTGCCGCGTAAAGTAGAGACCGTGGCGTGCTATGCGCGTAGGCTGCACACAGTCAAACATGTCTATACCGTCGGCAACAGCTTCCAGGATATATTCCGGCGTGCCTATGCCCATAACGTAGCGCGGCTTACTCCTTGTGATATACTGCACGGTGTATTGCAGCTTTTCCGCAAAGACATCAGCAGGCTCGCCGACGCTCAAACCGCCGATGGCAAGACCTGGCGTATCAAGGGAACTTACGAATTCGGCGCTCTCCTTGCGGAGGTCATCAAAGAAATTACCCTGCACAATCGGAAAGAGCGTACCCTTGTAGCCCATATCGCGCTGACGCTTCCACTCAGCAAGCGCGCGCTTTGTCCAGTCCGTAGTTATGCGCAGCGCCCGCTCAGCCTCGCGGCGCTCAACGCCCCAGCCCGAGCAGATATCAAGCTGCATCTGTATGTCGGAATTCAGATTCACCTGCGCCTGCACTACGCTTTCCGGAGTAAAGAAATGCTTGCTGCCGTCTATGTCGCTGCGGAAAGTCACACCGCCGCTTTCGATTTTGCGCAAGCCCGAAAGCGAAAAGACCTGAAAGCCGCCTGAGTCCGTAAGGAAGTTGCGCGGCCACTTGGTAAAGCCGTGCAGTCCGCCGCCCTCTTTTACAAGTTCTGTTCCCGGGCGCAGATACAAGTGGTAGGTATTCGCAAGAATAATCTCAAAGCCTATTTCTTCCAAGGATTCTTTGCTCACAGCCTTGACTGTGCCTTTTGTGCCTACCGGCATAAAGACCGGAGTGTGCACATCGCCGTGCGGCAAGTGAATGATTCCAGTGCGTGCAAGGGAGCCGATATTTTCGTGTGTCGTTTCAAAAAATTGTTCTGCCATAAATCCACGCAATTATACTGGGTGCGGCAAAAAAAAGCAACGTTGCACTATCCGGCATAAAAACATTGCGCAATTCCTTAAAATGATATAAACTATTCTTATATTATATAAAAGGAGATTTTT
>CAZKPZ010000008.1:10644-18289 GCA_964554745.1 uncultured Treponema sp.
AACAGGTCAGGAAGTAAAACCCGGCAAAAGACCGGCGGCGGCTTCCATTCAGCAGACCGGCAACGCGACAGGCCTCCGCATCGGCGCAGTCATTCTCTGGCTGGTAGCACTGATATTCGAAGTGCTGGCAATCGCCCTGATTCTGGAGAAGCTTCTGATTCTTCCGCAGATTGAGCCTCTTTACAAGGGCATCGCGGCTCTGGGACTCGATGCAGTCTGTGTGATAATCGGCTCCCAGCTATGGAAAAAGGCCAACCACATTGACACCGCCTAACAGAAGAATGCGCTCAAGTTCTGGCTCTGGAACAACATGGGCGTATCGTCAGCGCAGTAGCATTCCTTCCGTTCATCATAATCCTGCTCACCGACAAAAAGGCGGACAAGAAGACCAAGACTGTGGGTACCGTAGTGGCTGCAATCCTGCTTGCCGTCTGCGGACTCACCAGCTACGACTGGAACCCGCTTTCACAGGAAGCAGTGGCGGAAGCAACTGCCGGAACCGGCGTTTACTGGACGGAGCACGGCAAGAAGTTCCACCTATACGAGGACTGCCAGGCGCTTGACCGCAGCGAGACGCTGACTACAGGAACAGCACAGGAAGCCATAGATGCCGGCAAGGGAACAATCTGCAAGTTCTGCGAAAGACGCCATGAAAAGGAGCTTGCCGCAGAGCCGAGTAACAGCGGAGAGCTTTCAGTACAGGAATAATCGCTAGATTTTACTATAAATAAACTGGAACGCCGGAGAGCAGAAGCTGAGCTTCATGCAGCTCCGGCTTTTTTTAGCGGCAGCTTGCCGATTTGGAGCGTTATTATAGACAATAAGAAGACTACATTGTAGAATACGCTCTATGATCAGTATATCAAAGAATTCAGTCTTTAACCTGAAGCCAATCGAACTTTCTGCCGTGAGAGAAGAAGTGAATGCCCTGCTCATAGACGGCGAGAAATCCGTAGCCGCATTTAAGACCGTGAGAGACCAGCTTATCTTTACGAACAAGCGTATAATTTCAGTAGACGTGCAGGGACTCACCGGCACAAGAAAATCATACGCATCCCTGCCCTACTCAAAAATCCAGATGTATTCCATACAGACACCCGGACTTATCGAGCTTGTGCCCGACTCGGAGCTGGTGCTGTACTTTGCGGACGGCTTTGCCGCCACCTTTGAAATCAAGGGCAACTGCAACATCATTGAAATAGGCAGGATGATTTCAACATTCATCTTAAACTAGGCAGACTTCTGCCAGGCTTTTCAGCCTTAGCAGAAGCAACCCCCAGCATATTGCTGACAGCAAATTTAGAACTCGTTACCCTCAAAACGCGGAATCAGGTCTGTCGCCTTTTTTATCTCCTCGTCTGTAGGAATGTAGTCGCTCATCGTTCCGTTGTTAAACTTCTCGTAGCTCATCATGTCAAAGTAGCCAGTTCCTGTGAGTCCGAAGAGGATTGTCTTTGCCTCGCCAGTCTCCTTGCACTTAAGAGCCTCGTCAATCGCCACTTTTATCGCGTGGCTGCTTTCCGGAGCCGGCAGAGTGCCCTCTACGCGGCAGAAAAGCTCTGCCGCCTCAAACACAGAGGTCTGCTCAACGCTCCTTGCCTCCATAAGACCGTCATGATACAACTGGCTCAAGATGGAACTCATTCCGTGATAGCGGAGTCCTCCTGCATGGCTAGGGCTTGGCATGAACTGGCTTCCGAGGGTGTACATCTTCTGCAGCGGGCAGACCTTGCCTGTGTCGCAGTAGTCGTAGGCAAACACGCCCCTTGTAAGGCTAGGGCAGCTTGCTGGCTCTACGGCGATAATCTGATAGTCCGCCTCGCCGCGCAACTTTTCGCCCATAAAAGGAGAGACCAATCCGCCAAGGTTAGAGCCGCCGCCGGCGCAGCCGATAATCACGTCCGGCTTGACTCCGTATTTATCAAGCGCAATCTTTGCCTCAAGCCCTATCACCGTCTGATGAAGCAGAACCTGATTCAATACGCTTCCAAGCACATAGCGGTAGCCCTCTTTCTTTGTGGCTGTCTCAACCGCCTCGCTTATGGCGCAGCCAAGAGAGCCGGAGCAGCCCGGAAACTCCTCGTTAATCTTGCGGCCGACCTCGGTCTCCATGCTTGGTGAAGGAATTGCCTTTCCGCCGTAAGTGCGGATAACCTCGCGGCGCTGCGGCTTCTGCTCATACGAGCAGCGCACTTGATAGACGATGCAGTCCAGGTCAAGATAGGCGCAAGCCATTGCCATAGCCGTGCCCCACTGTCCGGCTCCAGTCTCTGTGGTAACGCCCTTAAGCCCCTGCTTCTTTGCGTAATAAGCCTGTGCAATGGCAGAGTTCAGCTTATGGCTGCCAGAAGTGTTCTGCCCCTCAAACTTGTAGTAGATTTTGGCAGGAGTGCCAAGCTTTTTCTCAAGACAGTATGCCCGTACAAGCGGTGACGGACGGTACATCTTATAGAAGTCCAGTATTTCCTTTGGAATGTCAATGTACGCGTCCGTGTTGTTAAGCTCCTGCTTCACAAGCTCCTTGCAGAACACACGCTCAAGCTCCTCTGCCGTTGCCGGCTTGTGAGTGACAGGGTTCAAAAGCGGAGCGGGCTTGTTCTTCATGTCGGCACGGACGTTATACCACTGCCTTGGCATCTCATCTTCCGAAAGGTAAATCTTGTATGGAATTTCTTTTGACATCGTTCAATCCTTCTGTGCTTGTTTCTATTATTGGAAACAGTTTATAGCAGAATGCGTTTTATGTCAAACAGAAGAGAATGACGCGGCTGCAGTCAATCATAGCAAGCCTGCCGTACCCCAAGGACAGCGTTGCCGAGATGCTGGAGTACAACTTTCAGGTAGCGGTGTACCTGACCTTTACGCTGATGGGGCAGTTCACGCAGTGCGAGGTGCACTCAATAAAAAGCAGGGCGGAACGACTTGCGCCAGATTGCAGAGGCGGGCTACGCGGACAAATACAAAAGCTGCGGCAAGCGCATTGTGGCAATCGGCGCGGAGTTCTCAACCGCCGAGCGCAGGCTGACCACGTGGGTAACCGGGTAGGCGGAGAACTTTAGCCCGCACCCACCGTCACCCATGACCCTGCCCGCTGTCAGCAGTGATTTTTAGTTAGGCACAGGTGTAGAAATAATGTCTGTGTCTCCCATCTTAAAAATCGCAGTAATATTATTCATGTTTGTAAATGTCATACTACCGCAGCTCTGACTGCCATTTGTATAGCTAGCAGCTATTGTTACTATTTTTACAACACTTCCACCGATAGCTACCGCATCACTCGTTGTAAACTCTCGTCCAGAAGGGTTATTATCACTGTATATTTTTATTTTAGGAGCATTAGAAGTTGTAAGTAAATCAAACAGAGTCGTGCCCTCGGCAGTCAGCGTAAATTCAACTGCACAACCGGAGCCATTAGGACGTTCTGCTTTTGTTACGGATACCCGGGATTTAATATCGTCTACTATAGGCGCCCTCGCCAGCAAAGACGCACTGCGGCTTACAGACACGCCATTATAGGTAACTGTGAGTGTATACGTTATTTCGTCACCTGCAGAACTTATAAACTGTTGCATAGGCTCTCTTGTTGTGCAAAACTCATTTCCATTTATTTGCCAGCTGTACGTCACATCAGAAGAAAGTCTTTCTGGCACCGTAAGACCATTTACCGTAAGTGTTACATAACTTAACGTTCCGCAGTAAATATAGTCATTTCCCGACTTTAAAAGATCGCAATCCGCCGTAACGGAAAAATTCAAAGGAATAGTCCACGGAACCTCCCGCATTGTTATGTTCAGCGTCGTGCCGCTGCCCTGTACAACCGCACTGGCAGAGCCGCTGTACGTAGTGCCGTCCACGTCAATTAGCGTCGCGCTCGCCGTCGCCTTGTAGCCCACCGGCACGTCGGAGAAGGTAAGCGTTCCGCGTCCGTTTTCAATCCGCGTGACCTGGCTCTGGCTGTAGCCGGACTCGCTTTCCAGCGTGACGCTGATGTCGCCGTCGGGGATTGCGCTGCGCGCCGCACGCCCCGGGCTGCCGGCCATGCTGAGCGCGATTCCTATGCTGGCCTCGTCAGAGCCGGCCAGACTGCCGCCCCCTCCTCCGCCTGCACAGCCGCCAAGGACTGCTGCCGAAAGGCACAGCAACACGGCCGCGGCAAAGGCCGCCAGAGCCTCTACAGTGAAGTGGTGGTCAGAATGTCGCCCCCCCCATGTCTTAAGCTTGACTTAAACATACGTAACTCCTGTTCCTTAAATGAACCCTACGTTTCTTTATCTTCCGTCATTATCGCACTCTTTTTCCCGGCTGTCCACTACCCAAACGGGTAGGATTTGGCAAAAAAAACAAGGGTTTCATTGCAGAATGATCGCCTGCGAGCGGCAAAGCAGCAGATCGCATCCGTACCCGCTCGTCTCTACCTGTCGTATTCTTCTGGCTCAAGATTCGGAACTTTTGAAAGGACATTCATAAACTTGCTTCTCGAACCTTTAGATGCCCTTTCTGAAAGATAGTCCTGTGTCTTCATTGCGGAGATTTTTTCTGCAACGGCAGTTACAATGAACTGGTTAATTGAAACGTCATCTTTTGCGGAGATGTCTTTCATCATCGTGTGGTAGGAATCTGGAAACCTTACGCTTAGTGTTGCCATTTTGCTGCCTCCTCAATTTCTTCCAAAAACTCTTTTGGCGTTTGGATGGTTATACCTAACTTTTCTGCTTCCAAGAAATCTTTTTTATTAAACGTTATAATCTTTGCTGCATTTGAATTAATCGCAAGCTCCAGAACATGGTCATCAAAGGGGTCTCGTAAATACGGCCTCCAAAGATAAAAAATCTCCGTCTTAATCCCTGCCAGACAAATGTAGTCAATGAAGTGTATTTTTGATACCAGGTATGTTGTCAATATTTTTGATTGGCGACTCCGGCTATATGGACAAGTGCAAGGGCTACTGTAGGCACACCGTGAGAGCCGGCGCGGAGTTCTCCCCCGCAGAGCGCAGGCGACCGCGTGGGTGGCAGGGTAAGCCCGCCACCTGTGCGGTATTTGCGCGGCAACCCCTTGCCGATGAGCACGGCAGGGGCTTGCCGCACACCGTGCACGGTCACTCGCTGCGGTGGAACTCCGGATCGCCGGCTATGACGGCCGCAACTCCATCCACCGTTACCGACTTGACGCGTATAGTAATGATAGTATCGAAGTTGTGATCTGTTCCTCCGAATTCAATAAATGAACCTGGCCCCGTGGCTCCACTCTTCCTAAAACTTTCCATTTCCGACATATCAAATCCGCTGCTTTCAAACTGCGACCAAGTATAACTTTTTTTGTTGGTAAACTCACCATTCGTTGCCTCACAGGATACAACAATGGCGACAGCGGCCGAAGGAGATATATTGTCTAAAGACGAGGCGCGTATGTTACAACCATTCACTGAATACGTACCGCCGGAAAAACTGATGGTTATCTGTTCGTCTCCACCGCTTTCCGTCAGGCTCAGCGCGATTACGTTATGCCCGCTGTGTATCGTCTTGGTAACGCTGCCTGTGTAGGTCTTGCTTTCGGGGATGCCGTCGAACGTGCCTGTGAATGTCGCGCTTACCGTCACCGTTACGCCGACCGGCACGGACTTGAACGTAATGGAGCGCGGCGAGCCGGGCGAAAGTTGTATTGTCTTTGAGTCAGAGTAGTAGTAGCCGTCAGACTCGATGCTTACGGCGAATGTGCCCGTGGCCGTTGACCATTCCCCTGCGGCGCGCGCGGAACGGGAACTTGTGACAGACGCAAGGCTTAGCGCGATTGTGCCCTCGCCTTCTTCCGCGCCCGAACCTCCGACAGCACCTGTACAACTTCCCAGGGTGACCGCGGCAAGAAAAAGCTGCAACACCGCCACTACAGCGGTTAACGGAAAATGTCTAGAGGGTTCGTACCCCCCCCCATTTTAAGATTGAGTTAAACATACGGCTAACCTCCGGAACCAAGCGCATGGCGTTCGGTTGATAGGGTTTGTCAAGTTTGTCAGAGCGTTTGCCCTTACACTTACATTCTGCAACAGCTTTCCCGATTTGTCAAGAATTGCGTAAAGCGCGGCAATGATTTTGTGTCCGCTCATTTCTTATATAGTTTGCTGTGGCTGCCTATCCTGTAAACGTACAATTCAAGAATGTTTTCCTTGATTTTGTATATGAGTACTAAATCCGGGCGGATATGGCAGTCGCGGAAATCTTTTAATTTTCCTGACAACTGATGGTCTTGATATTTTTCTTCAAGCTCTTCGCCACAGGCAAGCTTTTTTATGACAGATTTGGCCTCCTCCTTCTCATCTGCCGAAAGTGATTTCATGTCCTTTTTGAACGATGAAGATTGGGCAATTTTGTATTTGTATTCGCCCATTATTACAAATCCTCAAACATTGCATCCACGGTATCATATAGCTTGAGAGTACCGTTCTTGCGAGCCTTTTCCATCTGCCTGTCGGCTTTCAGAACTGACTTCACTGTTTTTTTTGAGTAATCGCCATAATCATCCAGCGAAACAGAAGCACCGTCCAGTTTTGCCATTGCCTTTATGGCCTGTAAAAAGGTATTGCTTGCGTTATTAACAACGATAGTCATTTTTGCTCCCTAGCTTTCCTTTACGCTCCGTCCTCGCCGAAGAGTATGGGCGTTTCCCTGATTGGTCTTGCCATGGTAAGCCTCCTTGCCTACGATATTATCACTTTTTTGCAGGATGTTCCACACCTCCCCTGCAAGCCTCACACGCGCCCCAACGCTTGCGAGGAATCCGCGCACAGCCGCAAGCACTTGCCGATGAGCACGGTGGGGGCATTTGCCCCGGAAGTTCCCCGGGGCTGCGATGCTCCCACACGTGCCTTAGCCGCCGATGATGTACTTTATTGCGCCGGTGCTTTCGTCCTTTATAAAGAAATTGATGAACTCGACGTACGTAACGCCACCAGTGCTCCCCTTTAGAATACGGAAATTCTTTGCGCTGCTCCACCTCAAGTCATTGCGGATAAGCTGGCTCGCCTGTCCGGCGGAATCAAGCGTCAAGATGCACGAACTGTTGAGGGTTGTGGTGCCGCCGGTACCTAAAGTCACCTTAAGGTCTTCCCAGTTGAGCGAGTAGTCGGACTGGCTCAAAAGCCG
This sequence comes from uncultured Treponema sp., assembly GCA_964554745.1. Lineage (GTDB taxonomy): Bacteria > Spirochaetota > Spirochaetia > Treponematales > Treponemataceae > Treponema_D. The sequence continues at coordinate 17,784 of CAZKPZ010000008.1, forward strand.
CCTGACCCTCTCGCTTGCCGTTACGGTAATCGTCGTGTTGTCGTCCTCCCACGTCGGCGATGATGCGATGTACTGGAAGCTGAAATCGGAGGCAGTTATGTCGTCAAGCGTAAGGAGGACGGGCATGAGCGTAACGGCGATTGTCGTTCCGCTCCCCTGCACCAGCGCGCTGCCAGAGCCGGTGTATGTCGTGCCGTCCGCAATGAGCGTTGCGCTTGCCGTCGCCTTGTATCCCACCGGCACATCGGAAAAGGTAAGCGTTCCGTGGCCGTTCACAATCCGCGTGCCCTGCCTCTGGCTGTAGCCGGACTCGCTTTCAAGCGTTACGCTTATGTCGCCGTCGGGGATTGCGCTGCGCGCCGCCCGCCCCGAGCTTCCGGCCATGCTAAGCGCGATGCCTATGCTGCCCCCGTCAGAGCCGGCCAGACTGCCGCCCCCCGCACCGCCACAACCGCCCAGGGCGACCGCGGCAGCAAAAAGCAGCAGCACCGCCACTGCGGCGGTTA
>CAZKPZ010000008.1:18299-44114 GCA_964554745.1 uncultured Treponema sp.
GATTGAGTTAAACATACGGCTAACCTCCGGAACCTAGCGCATTGCGTTCGGTTGATAGGGTTTGTCAAGTTTCGTCAGAGCGTTTGCTCCTACACTACCATTTTGCAACAGCTTTCTTGATTTGTCAAGAATTGCGTAAAGCGGGACAAGGATAGGCCGCGGACTGCGATACACCTGCGAGAGCACTGTTATGTTCACGTCTTTGCCAAAATGACGCATTAACGTACGTTGTAAAGCCGTGTTAACGTGCGTTGCAATGTCTCTTTAACGTACGTTGCAATGACTCTTTAACGGACGTTTCGATGTCTCGTTAACGTAGCTTACGATGTCGTGTTAAGGCACGTATTTTGCAAGAATTGAAGACTGGAATGCGCAAGAGACTTGCAAAAAAGCTTGAGTCGGCTTGTTCCTATCCGTTTAATACAGGGCTTCCCTGCCCCAGGCCTGGAACTGCGTTAGCGCGGGGAAAGGCGAAGAATCATCAGCCTTAATCAGATTCTTAAAGACAAGAGATGTTACTTTCTTTTTGTCAAAGGCAAAGGTCTGAGCACAGCCGCACTTTTTAAAGGTAAGCACCGTATGTGTTCCGTCAGAAAATTCAACTTCGCCTTCCTTCCACCAGGCATCGTGGGGAAAATCGGCGCGAAGATACACCGTAACCGCAGAAAGCTCCACCTCGCGTCCAAAGTCCAAATGGAATTCTGCGGCTGGGTCGCGATTGATTCCCCAGCTGGTGTACGGCCATTCGCCGTGGAATGTGTTGGCAAGCAGGCCGTCCACCGCGTTGCGGGAGGCAAAGACTGACTCTCCGCGGGTCTCTACGTTTGCCCAGGTGTGAGGAAAGAGAGTCTTGTTGCCGTGGAAGTCATAGGGGTTAAAGGCAAGGTTTTTGTCCGCAGAAATCTCGCTGGCAAAGGCCTTCCGTGCATAAAGGTAGTGGCGCTGCCCGGAAAAAGACTTTGGATTGTACGAAAGCTTATCCTGCTCAAACGGAACAGGAAGTGTATATGCACCAGTATAATAGACCAGTGCACCTTCCATGCAGTCATCAAGCTTTACATAGTAAAAGCCTTTTGCACAACCACAGTCAAGCGTAATGCTGTCGCCTTTTAGATATTCGCCGTCGTAAACAAGAAAGCATTCGTCTTCACAGCTTTTATTCGCCTTAACAGCACCGTCAAATCCGATAACACTCAGTGTAATTTTGCTCATTTATTGCTCCAGTTAATTAAAAAGCCCTGCTGATTGCGGAAAAGTCCGCGACGCTCAGATTTTCAGCGCGCTCGCTCTTGGAAATTCCAGCCTTTGCAAACACGTCGTCCGCAGACACGCCAGCAGGGAGAATCGGCTTTATGTTGTTGAGCAGTGTCTTTCTTCTCTGCGAAAAGAGTGCATGTACGACAGTGACGAAATGCTTTTTGTCGGAGCACTCTTCAACAACAGCTTTAGGTGTAAAGACAACTGTCTCTGACGCGACGTTCGGTCGCGGCCAGAAGCAGCCGGGGGCAAGTTCCTGCACAGCTTTTACATCGTAAATCCACTGGCAGAGCACGGAAAAAGAAGAATAGTCCTTGCTGCCCGGCTGCGCCCGCATGCGGTCTGCAACTTCGCGCTGCACGGTAAAGACGCAGCGGTTGAACACAGCCCCTGCAGTTATCGTGTCTGCAATGAATGTCGCGGCAATATTGTATGGAAGATTCCCGAACAACTTTATGCCGCCGACATTGCCGCCGGCAATCTGCATCTGATTCTTCCAGTTCTTAAGTACGTCGCCTTCTACTATCCCAAAACGGCCTTTCTGTTCTTCATCCTTAAAGAAGCAGTGCAGCTGCGCTATAAAGCCCCTGTCGACTTCAAAGGCCGTCATGCTTGCTCCAGAAGCAAGAATCGCAGAAGTCATTGCACCCAAACCGGGGCCAATCTCCCACACGGTATCAGACGAGGTAAGTTCCAGGAACGAAACTATCTTTTCGCGGGCGCTTGCGGCAGTCATAAAGTTCTGACCGAACTTTTTTTGCATAGCCATACCGTTGTCATCCAATATTTTTTTTAAGGCCTGGGGAGAATTATAGTCAGGGCAGTTCATAGTCAACTCCAGAATGTAACAGACGGAAATCGTGCAAAAAAGCGCACGCACACATCGATTACGGTGTAATTTAGGTTCAGTATAGCACCAAATGCAGGGGAAAGAAAAGGCACTGCCGTGCACAATAACACGGAAGCAAAGGAAATGACCATAAAAAAACTGATTATCGGAGATACCACCAGCGTGGAAATCAAGCCTACAGGATAAAAAGAACCGAACAAAAGAATTGAGACTGGCAGTGTTGCAGCTTGTGCGCTCAATGAAGTTGCAAATGATGATGATATACGGTGAGGCAAAAAACGGTTTGTAAACTGTGTAAAAAAAGAGCCTAAAAAGAGGATTCCGCCAGTTGCCCCATAAGAAAGCATAAAAGCAGGAGTAAAAACGTCTTGTGGACGTATGGCAGCATGGAGCAAAAATACGGCAGCAAGAACTCGCCTGTTGTCTGTCTCAGTAACAAATAAAGAATGGCAGAAGAAAATTATAAGAAAAAAAAGGAACGCCCTGAAAAGAGAGGGGGTAAAACCTGCAAAGAAAACAAAAAGTATGGTTCCTGACAATTGAGGGAACAGGCTCCATTTCTTGCCGAAAGCTTTTGCAGACGACTTGCCTAAAAGAGATGAAAAAAAAGAAAGATGCATTCCGCTCAATGCAAGTATGTGCGAAAGCCCTGCCCTCTTAAAAGAATCAGAAATCACCGGGTCAAGATACTCGCGGGAGCCGGAAAGAAGCGCAAGAATCAGCGCACCTGCCTTGCCCCAGGAATACAGCATTCTCTTAAAAACAAGGCGCAACCTTGCCCGCAAGTAAAGCAGACTGCCGCCCAGACCATAGGCTTGGCTACGTCCATTCCCCCAGCCAAGACATCCGCCGCAAGACACCTCAAAGGCCTGCATCCTGCTATTCCAGCTCCCTGTAAAGCAAAAACGTCCGCCCTCTTCCACAAGAAGGGAAGCTGTTCCTAGTGAGTTAAGGCGGCCGGGAAACAGACTTTCTACCACGGTAGCAGGCAGGAACAAAAGGATTCTGCCACGTGCCTCGCAATCAACGTTTTGTGTTCCGGCTGAAAATATATCCGCCGTACACGAATAGTAGTTATTTACAGAAAACTTAACAGGATTTGATATTACAGTGCACTCGATGGTTGTTACGGATTCTAGCGGAAGCAGTGATTGATAAGGATTTTTCTCTTTTAAAGGACACAGACCGCTGTACAGAAAAAAAGCTACCAAAAACGCAGACAGAAAAAGAGCATTTACTTTTACCACTTTAATTTTGCAAGGGCAACTCTCGCCGCATCTGTAACTTCTCCGGGATAGTTTAGGTATGTTACATAGAGCAGATTGTCAAAAGCAGCTTTGTCGCCCAAACCTCCCAATGCTTTGATTACAGAAAGAACAACCCTTTTTTCTGGCGAACGTCCGTTTTCCATATCCTTATTCAATGTATTAAGGTAACGCGAAAGCAGTTCTCCTGTGCCAGGCCACGCCAGATAGGCAATATCTGTTATCACTTGCGAAAACTGGTCAGTTGTAATCAGGTCTTCTTTATATGCGCTGCCAGCATAAGGGAACGAATCAATTAAATCCTGGGCGGAGCGTGTCCAGCGGCAGTCTGCAATGAGCGATACAGCCGAAGTATAGAGCGTTGCTTCTTTTTCAGAAGTAATTCCCAGATTGTCCTTTATAATAAATATCTCATCGGAAAAGATTTTTTCTGCAACCTTGCCTTTAGTTCTATAGGGAATTACATCATTCTCTTTTAAAATACGCAATATCTTGATACGCCCATTGATATCAGAACTATCGGTTATTCTCAATAGCTCTGTCTCTGCCTCATAGGCAAGGGGTGCATAGGCAACTTCCACTTCCGTACGATTATCCGACCAAACATCCATCATATCGGCGGAAAAAAGAATACTAAAGCTGTTTTTATCTCCAAACTTTTTGAGCACAGCCAAGGTCTTTTTACAGACCGCATCCAAAGGCTGCGGAACGGCACAGTCTGCCGCACTCTGTGCCTTTTCGGCAATAAAGGAATTCAAAATCTGCAAATTTTCAGAAGAGAGATAAACAAGAAATTTGTCCAAAATGGCTATACGTACATTGCCATTTGAAAACATCGCAAAAGCCTTGCCTAAATCAGCAGAGACCTTCTCTTTTACATGAGGGGCGAGCGCGTTGATGTTCAAAGCTGTTGCCGAGGAAAGCATCAAGGAATCCAAGCTTGCATCATTACCAAGTATTTCTTTTGCAGACAAACAGAAATCTATTGACTTACACAAAAACTGGTTGTCACCGACCGAGGCAGCTCTTTCCACGGCGGCAATTTTGCATGTTATGTCTCCCCGTATAAAATCTTTTTCATACGCAGGGACTGCAAAGAGTAAGCATTTTAAGAATAATATAAAAAGCGCAAAGGCCAAAAACTTTGACTTTGCCATATAATACATTTTATGAAAGGAGAGTTTCCAGGTCAATATCAGCTACATCAGAAGAAGTATCTTTTTCGTCTAGAGCATCAACTCTATCCGCATCGTTCTTTATGTCTTCGTCAGTCTTGTTTTCTTTTTGAATTTCTGTATCTTTTAGCTGCGGGACTTGGCTTTCTTGGGACGAAAGCTGACTTGCAATCTGTGTATAGATATAGTTCGAAAGGGTGTTCCGCATGTCATCGTCTATATAAGTACACTCAAAATGCAATCGTGACATATTCTTTTCTTTATTATATTCTACGGAATGGATGATGCCATACATCATTATAAAAGACGTATTCAGATAGAACTGCAACTTGATGCGCATGTTTCCGCGCCATATTCGCTTATGTCGTCAAGAACACACTTATAGCCACCGTCACTGTTTATTATATTGTAATCAATTGCAGCAGATTTCAACATGAATAAATCCGCATCTATTTCACACGGACACCGTATAGCCTGCCGTTTTTGCGTTCTGTCCAGTTGAGCCGAATGGGTAAGCATGATACACTGATGTCCTTCAAAAATACCGGTATCATTTACCGTCGTATCAAAAGCATAACAGGCATCACCCTTACGCCAAAAATACACACTTACTTTTCTATTTTTCCACATGTTCGCAGGCAGTGCATCGGAGCTACGGCCAGATCCTTTTTTAGGCAGCGACACTTCTATCCGCCGTCCATTATTCAGAACTGTAGAAGAATACACTCCCCTACCGTAAAAAATAATACTAAGCCTCTGACCGGCTTCCAAAGCCGCCGTAGTCTGTATGTGCTGGCTTTCGTCCGATTGCAGCGCCACTTTTGTGCGCAGCTTGTTAAGCTTTGCAATCAACAGTTGCTCACCCGGCACATCTACCGTGGCACTTCTACGCCGCTCAGAAATTATCATGGCTATACAACGGTTTAGAGTAGATACAGAGTCATAAAGTGACAATGGGGATATAACGCCGCATTTTTTTAAGGTCTTCCATACAATTCCAACCTCAGAAAAATGCAAGCCATTTTCAAAGCCAAGAGAATAAAAGCTGATTTTTTCCTTGAATATCGATACTAGCCTAAGTAGGACACCTACGGTAACAATCCCGGCTATGACAATTATTAAGACATAGTGGATATTCAAATTGACCTCTTTCCCATTTTTTACTATATTTATCCAGTTAGTTTATCGGTAAGCAATATTGTTTTTCGTACAAACTACTATATTTTTATCTTAACACATTTTTTATGAAAATAAAATATCTTTTGATAGAATTTCTTCTTATTTTTGTAGTTTTAGTAGTTCCGCCACTTCTTATAACCAAGCCGCAGGAAACATCCCAAGTACTTGTCTTTTCATGGGTAACGGTTGAACAACTTGTTATCGCAATTTTCCTTACAGTCCAAGTAAAAAAAATCATAAAAACTGAGAAAAAAGACTTTATTTTCTGTATCTCAAAGGCAACCATAACTTTCGGCGCATTGATGACTGTATATGCCCTTATGGAGCTTACTGATGTTCTTACCAAAACATTGTCAAAAGACAGTCCTGTACTTGCAGACAACGCAAACTGGACTGGCTTCCGCCTGATTTTTTCTATAATAAATCTGGCTGTCAGCGCATTGTATGAAGAGAGTCTTTACCGCGTATATTTGCCGGAAACAGCTCTGTTTCTTATTTCTAAAACTAACATTAAAAAAAATCCTCAACTTTTGGTAGAAATACTTTGCGTGGCAATCTTTGCTTTATCACACCGCTATTTAGGATTCCTTGCCGTGTTAAATGCAGCTATGGGCGGTTTATTGCTCAGACTCTGCTATCGCAGTTGCAACAATCTGATTCCCGGTTGGGCAGCACATTTTACCTATAATCTTACACTTATCTTATTCAGTTTGCTGATTTAGACGGCTTTTTCAAGAAAAGCTTGTCCATTGTGGATAAATTCAGTATATTTCTTATAAATTAGTTCGAGGTATTTATTTATGGCAGAAGAAAACTGCAACCACAATTGTAGCAGTTGCGGAAATAACGGATGTAAAGACAGGGACATGCACGAAAAACTTCACGAAGGCTCTTCGGTTAAAAAGGTTATAGCTATCGTCAGCGGAAAAGGAGGAGTCGGAAAGTCCCTTGTGACGACTCTTTTAGCTTCTAAAGTGCACCGTGACGGCTACCGTTCTGCAGTTCTGGACGCGGACATTACAGGTCCTTCTATTCCAACTGCATTCGGCCTTCAGGATGAAAGAGCCGTCGGTGCCACCATGAAAGGCAAAGACGGCAAACAGGAAGAATACCTGAAACCTGTTCTCAGCGGAAGCGGAATTCAAGTTATGTCCATGAACTTTCTGTTGCCAAACGCAACTGACCCGGTAATATGGAGAGGACCTGTCATCTCTGGTGCTGTGCGCCAGTTCTGGACGGATGTAGTCTGGGACAATGTTGATTTTATGTTTGTGGACTGTCCGCCAGGAACAGGTGACGTTCCACTTACTGTATTCCAGTCAATTCCGGTTGACGGCATCATTGTTGTTGCTTCTCCGCAGCAGCTTGTACGTGTAATCGTAGAAAAAGCTGTGAATATGGCAAACATGATGAACGTACCGATTCTGGGACTTGTTGAAAACATGAGCTATGTAAAGTGCCCGGACTGCGGAAGAGAAATCCGTGTGTTCGGAGAAAACAACATTGACGGCATAGCAAAGGACTTTGGTCTCAAGGTTCTTGCACGCATTCCTATCGAAGAAAAGATGTCCGTAGCCACAGACAACGGAGAGGTCGAATCTTTAGACGAGGGTTACATTGACGGAGCAGCTACTGCTGTTGAATCACTAATAAAAAAGATATAACACAATATGGAACGCCCTGACTTAAAACTAATATGCGCGCCCATGGCGACATTAAGCCATGAAGCGTTCCGTATCTGTATAGAACAATTCGGCGGTTGCAATGAATATTTTACGGAAATGATTAATGCGCCGTCGCTTACCAATATGGGGCCGTTTGAAAAATACTATCTGTTCAATGGTCCTGTTCCCGAAAAAATAGTCTGGCAACTCACAGGAAACTCAGTTGAACATTTAGCAAAAGCTACGTACATTGTAGCGGCTAAAGGCGGTATTGGCATAGACATAAATATGGGCTGCTCCGCTCCGCAGATTTACAAGACCGGCGCAGGAATTGCCTGGATGCTAAAACCTATTGAAGAAACTCGTACTGCAGTACACGAAGTAAAAGAAGCTCTCTCTGACTTCCCAAATATGAGACTTAGCGTAAAATGCCGCTTAGGTGATGAAGACTTTACGGACAAAGGCTTTTTTAACTTTACAGATATGCTCGTGGAAGAAGGCGTTGAACTCATTACGCTGCATGCCCGTACCAAAAAAGAAAAATTCAGAGGACATCCCCGATACGAGTATGTGGAACAGTTAAAAGAAAGATACGGCGATGAAATCAAAGTGTATCTGAACGGAGATATAAAAGACTGGAATACAGCAAATAATGCACTCGTACTTGCGCAAAGGACTGACGGACTAATGATTGCACGGACAGCGGCACAAAAGCCATGGATTTTTGCAAGTCTCAGAAAAGCAATGGACGGCAATAAAGAAAAAGACACAGTGGATTGTCAGCAACTTGCATTAGACTTTATTGATAACGTAGAAACCTATCAACCGCCAGAATTCCACAAAACGCGATTACAACGTTTTTTTGCCTATTACTGTGACAATTTTTCGTTTGCCCACTACTTTAAAACCAATATGCTGAACGCACATTCCATAGAAGAAAGCAGAGAACAAGTCGCAGACTACTTTCTAAAAGAACCGGATGACAGATATAAGGAATACTAAAGCATTTACCCTAATTTTTTTTACCGCTGTGAGGAAAAGCCTGCGCGTATACGTCTTTTAAACGTTCTGTAGTAACATGTGTATAACGTTGCGTTGTGCTGATACTTGAATGCCCCAGCATTGCCTGAACTTCGCGTATATCAGCACCGTTCACAAGCATGGCTGTTGCAAATGTATGCCGGAATGCATGCGGAGTTACAGGCTTGTTTGTTCCCCGAAGACCGCTGTAGACACGAACTATCATCTCTATTCCCGCAACAGAAAGTGCATGTCCCTTTTGATTCAAAAAAATATTCTCCACAGGGAAAGCGCCCTTACGCGACGAAGACGGAAACCGAGAGTCCCTGTCTGCCAAATACAGTTTTAAACTTTCTTGTGCATCTTTTTCAAAAAAAACATAGCGCTCCTTACTGCCCTTACCCATTACAATAGCGCTGGCATAGTCTTCTGAAAAATCAGAGAATTTCAGTGCGGCCAGTTCAGAAACACGGCAACCTGAAGAATAGAGCATCTCAAAAATCGCTTTGTCTCGCGATGGCCATAAAAGTTTTTTTTCTTCAGGCGCAAGACAAATCTCGTCTATCTCGCTCTGTGTCATAAAGCGCGGCAAGAGCTTAGGTCTCTTTAAGCTCTTTAATTCCTGCATAACATTTTCGCTGATATAGCCATTCTTTTTGCAATAGGCAAACAATCCGCGCACAGAAGCGATGAATCGGTCTATCGACGCAACAGTATACTTTTCCCGGCTCATTGTAGCAACTATTGAACGAACCTGCTCAAGAGTCACGGATGCGATATCCGCTGTTTTTTCTATAACCCCGTCAAAATGCTTAAAGTCTTCCCTGTATCCCTTAACAGTATGCGGGGAGCGGCTTTTTATATTTTCAAGATAGACGAGATACTCGTCCATGCACTCCCCTAGCTTCTTTTCCATTCACGCAACCACTCAACCGTCAATTTTTTGGGCTTCTGCAGCAAGGCTTTCAATATCGTCTGCGCCGTCAGGAGAATGCAAGTAATCACAAGCCGGATTTATACAGCTTTTATAGCTTCCGTTCTTTTTGTCATACTTCTCAACAAGAAACCAGCCGCATTTCGGGCATGTCGCATTAATAGGCTTAAAGTGCGTCAAGAAATTACACTTCGGGTAATTCGTGCAGCCGTAGAATTCTTTTCCGCGCCCCTTAGTCTTGCGGGCAACAATAGAACCGTCGCAACCGGCGACAGGACATTTTGCCAGAGGAATACTCTTTGTGTTGTGGCACTCCGGGAAGCCAGAACAGGCCAAAAAGTAACCGAAGCGACCAAGCTTTTTAACCATAGGGCGGCCGCACTTCTCGCAAATCTCATCAGTCTTTTCATCAAGAGAGCCTTTCAGTGTCTCCTGTGTATCCATCACCTCGTCAACACGCTCTTTAAATGGCTTGTAGAAGTCCCCCATCATGTCGTTCCAGACAAGCTCATTCTTTTCAACCTTGTCCAAATCATTCTCAACTTCAAACGTGAACTTCTCGTTTATGACATCAGGGAACGACTCAACAAGGATTTTGCAGATAATCTTACCCAGCTGTGTAGGAACAAGCTGCTTGTTATTGCGGGTAACATAGTAGCGGTCAAGAAGGACAGAAATAATCGGAGCATAAGTGGAAGGCCGCCCGATTCCCTTCTCTTCAAGCGTCTTTACAATTGAAGCATCCGTATAACGGGTAGGTCCAGAAGTAAAATGCTGCTCTGGGTAGAACTTTCCGCTGGAAAGCTTTTCTCCAACCGCCAGAGACGGCAACCTGCCGGAAGTCTCTTCTTTTGAAGACAAAGTTTTGATTACATTATAAAAACCCTTGTACGACAGACGGCTTGCGCTTGCATGAAAGAGCGCATCACCTGCCGTAATGTCAACCGCAGTAATGACACTCTTTGCATTCTTCATCTGGCTTGAAACAAAGCGCTCCCATATTATGCTGTAAAGACGCAACTGGTCGCGGGAAAGGAACTCCTTTATGCTGTCCGGCGTATATTTTACATATGTAGGACGAATACCTTCATGGGCATCCTGCGCCCCCTTTCCTACCGTATATTCTATCTGGTTTTCAGGCAAATCATCCGGAAAGTTTTCCGCAAGCCAAGAGCGAACATCATCTAAAGCAGTCTGAGAAATACGGACTGAATCCGTACGCATGTAAGTTATAAGTCCAACGCGGTTGGCTCCAATCTGTATACCTTCATACAACTGCTGTGCTATCTGCATCGTCTTGCGTGAAGTAAAGCCCAGACGGTTTACAGCAGCCTGCTGCAATTTTGAGGTCGTAAAAGGAGCTTTTGGACGAATTGTCTTCTCACTTTCCTTAATGTCGCTTACGACACACTCGCTCGCCCCAATCTCATTGATGATTGCATTAACGTCAGACTCTTTTTTCAGCTCAGCCTTTTTTCCCTTATACTGCGTAAGTTCTGCCGTAAAAACCGTTCTGCCCTTGGCAAAGTCTGCCTCAAGCGTCCAGTATTCTTCAGGTATAAAATCCTCTACTTCTTTTTCACGGTCGCAGATAAGGCGGAGCGCAACAGACTGTACGCGCCCGGCACTCAAGCCGTTTTTTACCTTTTTCCACAGCAGAGGACTCAAATTATATCCAACAAGCCTGTCCAACACGCGGCGGGCTTTCTGGGCATTCACTTTACCCTCGTCGATTTCCCTAGGATGTTTTATCGCATCCTTGATTGCGACAGGCGTAATTTCGTTAAAAGTAATCCTATTGATTGTGGCAGAAGTCTTGTCCTTGAGCGCATTGTTCAAATGCCAGGAAATTGCCTCTCCCTCGCGGTCGTTATCAGATGCCAGCAGAACAGTATCAGAAGCCTTTGCGTCTTTCTGCAGCTCCTTAAGTAGCTTTGCCCTGCCGCGTACCGTTATATACTCAGGCTGAAAACCGTCATCAACATTAATTGCAAGCCGGCTCTTCGGTAAGTCAATAAGATGCCCCATAGAAGCCTTTACAGTGTAGCCAGTACCCAGATAATGCTCTATAGTCTTTGCCTTGGCAGGAGACTCCACTATTACCAGAGTCTTTTTCTTTGTTTTCTTTGCCGCAATCTTTTTTGCAGCTACTGTTTTTTTTCTTTCACCAGTTTTCTTTTCAGAAACGGACATATCCTTTAAACCACCTCAAACAAAGAGAGCCAACTGCCCCTCATTCGTCACAGAATGAGTTCCCGGCGCATCTCTCAAAGCCTCTTTATATTCACAGTAATCAGCGATTACCGGCGCTCCTGCGTTAATATAAGCAGAAGCAGTTCTGCCAGACTTGGCAGAATTTGCAGACCGCAGTTTTTTCAAACTGCATTGGTCTATTTTCTGAGCTTCCGTACAGAAGCCGCTTTTATGAAACATAACATCGCGTCCGTAATCCAAGGCGAACGCCGCCGTTATCAGCGCCCCGCTACCGGCAGGAGCCTGCATAACCACCGTGGCAGGAGAGAGCGCGGCGATCAGCCGGTTCCGCTGCACAAAACGCCATTTTTCCGCAGGGCAACCGGGAATATACTCACTTATCACCGCTCCGCCCGTCTGGATAATATGAGATACCAAAGCCTTGTGCCCGGCCGGCACAATCGTATCTATTCCGCAGGGAAGCACAGCCACAGTCGCTCCCTGCATACCGCAAGAAAGCGCTCCCCGGTGGGCAAAACTGTCTATGCCGTTTGCGTTTCCGCTCACAACAGTCACTCCGTCAAGAGCCGCGGCAGAAGAAAATTCCATTGTGGCCCTGGCTGTCTCTTCGCATACAGCGCGGGTGCCAACAACAGAAACGCAGTCTTTTAAAAGCGGCTCAAAGTTTCCGCGATAAAAAAGACAGTATGGCGGATTCAAAATCTCCGCAACAAGCGCCGGATAGCTGCGGTCGCCGTACAAAACAGCGCCGATATGCTGCCGTTCCATAATAATAGCGCTTTTTTCCGCCTTCACAAGCGTATCCCGGCCGTTCCATTCCACCTTGCCCAGCGGTCTGCCTATCATCTGCGAAATATCTTCTATAGACAGTACAACAAGTTGTTCAATTCTGTCAATATTGTTATGCAAAAGAATCTTATCTTTCAGGGTGAGAAAATTAAGAGAAGAAAGAGCTATATCAAGCAAATCCACGGACGTAAGCTTACTTAATTTGAGTATTGTGCGTCAAGAACTATTTTTTTATTCGCCTTGGCTTCCGCAGTCTTCTGACTGTTCGGATTTATCGAAACAATGCTGTCATAGAGCACAATCGCCTTATCAAACTGGTAGGTCTGGTAATACGCCCTTGCAAGAACAAACATTGCGTCTGTATCGCGCTTTTGCGTCTGCAAAAAACGCTCCAAGTACGGAATAGCCTTGTCTGGAGTATCAAGCTCAAATACGTACAGTACACCAAGACCGTACATCGCCCGGTAATACAGCGGCTGTATAGCCAAGGCGTGCAAATAGGCGCTTTCCGAAAGCTTCAAGTATTCAGATCGCTTGGCAGTAAAAGCCATGCCGGATGCATCGTAATCAAGCTCACTGTTTGCTATATATCCTGCGCATATTGCAATATAATAGTAAAGATTCGCATTGTCCGGATAGAACATAATGGCCTTCTGAAAAGCCTCATACGCCTTGCGGTACATCGCCTGGTCCAGATACCGCGTGCCCAGAATCTTATACCACATACCTTCCTGTGCCTGAGTAGAAACCAAGTCCATAGCGCGCTTATCATATTTTTTTATGGCTTCTTCAAGCTCCTCTTTCGTCGTGGGATTATCAATGCCCTCTTCCATCTTCTGCATGCGTTTGACGCTGTTATAAGACGGAGAACAGGAAACTAATAAGAACAGGGCTGCAAAAGCCGCAAAAAACACTTTCATTTACTCTTAATCCTCACTCTTATTATCGTCATTACAAGGATTTTCCCCATCTTTGCTTTTATGCCCGGGGAAATATCCCCGGTGATATTCACGCAGCAGCTCATTGTCAACATGAGTGTAAATCTGCGTAGTAGACAAGTCAGAATGCCCCAAAAGCTCCTGAACAGAGCGCAAGTCAGCTCCCCCCTGCAGAAGATGCGTTGCAAAAGAATGCCGCAGGGTATGAACCTTTGCCTTTACCCCGCTTTTTGCTTCCAGTGTCTGAAAATTCTTCCAGATTCCCTTCCGTGAAAGCTTCTGCCCCCGCACATTCACAAAAACTTCATTCACCGAATCATTCTTGACATACGCAGGCCTGTACTGTTCAATCCATTTCTTAAGCCAGATATACGCCTCTTCACCGAAAGGTACAAAACGCTCCTTGTCGCCCTTGCCCCGGACAATAATAAAACGTTCCTTAAAATGTATATTAGAAAGCAAAAGAGAGGAAGCCTCGCTTATGCGCAGACCGCAACTGTAAATCAGCTCGTACAAGGCGCGGTCACGAACGCCGAGCGGCTTTGAAGTATCAATAGCATCCAAAAGGGAATCCACCTGATTCACCGAAAGCACACGCGGCAAACTGCGCGAAACAGAAGGCTTTTCAACCTCAAGGGCATAATTATGCGGCCAGATTCCACGCTCCTTAAGAAACGAACCGAACGCTCTCAGCGCCGAAAGAGCCTTTGCAATGGTCAAATCGGACTCTTTTCTTTCCGTCTTGCAGTAAGTTACATAATATGAAATAACATTCGGGTCAACATTCTGGATAGCCGTGTTTTTTGACTTTAAATAGCAGAGAAAATCTTTTACGCACTGAGCATACGCCTGTGCAGAAAGCTCCGCCTTTCCCTCCACCAGAAGCAGTTCATCATGGAAAGAAAGCACGAGAGAGCTTATATCGTCATTTTTGCAAGTATTACTTGCCATCCGTTAAGTTAATGCTCCTGGACAGCCCGTTCAAATTCCGCCAGCAGGCAGGCTGCGTCAAATCATCCTTGTTTCTGGAAAAGCCGACCGGAGGACGGATATTCCCTGCACTCGCAGGCGAACGGCGCAAGGTCTCGCCCAACGAACCTTCTGCTGCGGAAGCAAGGATGTTCGGCTTTGAAGCCACCGTAGTCTTTGAGGCAGCAGCGGCAGAACTTGCCCCTACTTTCATCTCCGCCTGCTGCGCAACAGAAACACGCGGCTTTGTCTGAGGGGCAACCTTTACGTCATCCAGAGAAGACTGCTTCAACGGAATCGTACTCATCTTTATTTCGTCAGAATCTTCTTTCTGAGCAGAAATAGAAGAAGCCGTGCCGTGCAGAATACCCTCAAACTCTCCGTAACCGAGCACATTCTCCGTCCCGCGGCTTTCTTCGGCTCCGCTGTCCGCAGCCGGCTCATCCTTTCTGTTAAAACCTGTCGCAATCACAGTAACGGAAAGCTTGTCGCCCATTCCGTGCTTCGTACAGATTCCTGAAATGATATTAACGTCCTTGGCGGCAGATGCGGAAATATTCTTTGTAATCTCCTCAAGCTCCACCATTGTAGGCATGTTCTCTTCATCATCATCGCCGACAACGTTGACCAAGATGTTAGAAGCACCGTCAATCTGGCAGTCTTCAAGCAGAGGATTAGAAATAGCGGCCTGGGCGGCATCCACGGCGCGGTTCTCGCCCTGCCCTGTTCCCACACCAAGAATTGCGTCACCCTGCCCCTGCATTACAGACTTAACGTCGGCAAAGTCAACGTTGATGTCACCCGGAAGCGTGATAATCTCAGAAATACCCTGAACGCCCTGGCAAAGCACATCATCAGCAAGTCTGAATGCCTGCTTAAAATTAACGCGCTTGTCAACAATCTTCATTATCTGCTCATTCGGCACGACAATAAGGCTGTCCACGTTTCCTCGCAACTTTTTAAGCCCTTCCTGGGCATTCTTCATTCTGACAGGACCTTCAAAGCCGAACGGCGTAGTAACAACCGCAATTGTCAGCGCTCCTGCCTCTTTTGCAAGCTGGGCGACGACAGGCGCAGAGCCTGTACCGGTTCCGCCGCCCATTCCGGCAGTAATAACCACCATGTCCGCACCCTGAACTATATTGGAAATATTGTCAGTATCTTCTTTTGCGGCGTTTTCGCCCACAGCCGGATTACCGCCCGCACCAAGCCCGCCCGTAAGCTTCTGACCAATCGCAAGACGCTTCTGTGCCCTTGAAACGCCCAGAGCCTGCAAATCAGTGTTCATTACCACAAATTCAACGTCTTTTACGCCAGAATCAATCATACGGTTCACTGCATTGGAACCGCCCCCGCCGCACCCTATAATCTTTATAACTGTAGGATTCATCGCTGAAATGTCAGAGTTACCGTCATTCAGAACAGACAGCTCTATCATATATTCCTCCACCCGCTAAATACCATTTTTATTATCCCCACGAAAAAAGTATACTTTTATCTAAGTCTATACCATTAAAATAAATTATTCCACAACTTTTTTAGGCCATCTGCAAAATTTCCAGATTTTTTACCGTCCGCCCCGGCTTTTTTCTTTCCGTGGCGTACGACCTCCTCATCCTTATTTGCAGAAACCAAACCAACCGCAGTCGCAAAATCTGGGTTACGGTAGGACTTGTCCAAGCCGCCTAAATCAGCAACCTCGCCGATACGTACCGAAGTTGTTCCCCATACGCTCTGCGCCAACTGAACGATACCGTTCATCTTCGCTCCGCCGCCTGTCAGCACGATACTGCCGTTAAGCTGCGTTATATTCGCATGATGGACTATCTCGGACTTTACCATAGTAAAAATCTCGTCGATTCTCGGCTGTATTATCTGGCACAACTCGTACTGAGTCGTCTCTTCCGGCGGACGGCCGCCTACGCCAGGAATAATAACATCCTCGCTCACCTCATTCCCTGTTATCCAGCAGCAGCCGTTCTCAACCTTGATTTTTTCCGCCGCAGAGACAGGAATTCCTTTCACAATGGCGATGTCATTCGTCACCAGATTGCCGCCGACCGGAACAGAGGCCATAAAAATAGGCGCACCCTTATTCACAACCATCACATCAGTCGTTCCGCCGCCCAAATCTATCAGGATTGAGCCAAGCTCCATCTCATCGTCATGTATCGTACTTAAAGAAGAAACAAGAGTCTTTGACCAGATTCCGCCCAGAAAATAGCCGGAACGCTGCACGCACTGCTGCAAATTGGTGCAAGTCGTGCTAGAGGCAAGAATAATGTGAACTTTTACACGCAGTTTTTTGCCCATTGTGCCGATCGGGTCTTTTGACCCCGGCAAGTCATCTACAATATATTCCTGGGGGATACAGTGCAGTTTTTCTTTGTCCATGGGAAGGTTTACGGCTTGGGAAGCCTCAAGTGCATTCTGCTTGACTTCCTCGGTGATTTCAAGTGTCCGGTGCTTTGAAGACGAGTCAACGACGACCGTTCCTTCTGAATTGAGGCTTTCAACCTGTGCTCCGCCTATAGCCGTATACACCGTGTCAACGTCAACGCCGGCCACCTGCTCGGCAGCGTCCACGGCTTCTTTTATAGCATTCACGGCCGCGTCTATATTGACAATAACACCGTTCCGCAAGCCCTGAGAAGGCTTTTTGGCAAAACCTATTATCGAAATATTGTTATTTTCATCAAGCTCGCCTATTACAGTCTTGATAAAGGTAGTACCTATGTCCAGACCTACAACAATGCTGCTCAAATCAAATCCCCCAATGCCTACTTACCCGTCCTGTAAGAGACTGACCCGTAGCGCAAGTCAATCTCGCTGACGTTAAGCTCTATAGATTTAACGACATCCAGAATGACCAGCATACGCTTAAGGGCTTCTTCATTCAGCGAACGATCCGCCAGAACACGGACATGATTCTGAATCGGATACAGCACCAGCTCATAATTGCCGTACTCTTTCTGCAAAACCTGAATTTCTGAAATAGCCGAAAAATAATTCTGCGGCAAAGCATGAATTTCAGAAATCTGCGTCATAAGCGGGCGGAATTTCACCGGAAACCGCATACCGACCTGCATTCCTTCAACCGGCAGACCGGAAACAAGAGGAATGCTGGAATCATCTGCAACAGATGTCGTATTCTCGAATAATACACCATTTTCATCAATTTGAACAGTTGTTGAGCGGTTATTTTCTTCAATAATGGTCTTTGCGACAGGAATACGCTCCTTTATGTTTATGTGCACCTTGTCGGGAAAAATCTTGTCAACCCCGACTGTCTCGATGCCAGAAATAGTGCTTAAAGCCTCAACGGCCTTGCTTGAATCGAACTCTATCCAAGTAACCGTGTTCATGGACTCAAGTTTTTCCATCAGAACGGAGGACTTTATGTTTTTAAGTCCCGAAAACTGCACTTTCACCGGAGCAAGGCACGGAATGATAAATGTATAGAAAATTCCCTCGGCAAGAAGCAGGATTGCCAGCACAAGAACGACAATCTTTGCTACCGTAATACGGACATCTTTCTTCTTTTCACCTTTTTTTTCATTAAATACGACTTTCCCGTCGGAAGGTCCTCCAAAAACAAAGTCCATTCCGTCCAGATTGCGATCAGCTGCAGCTAAAGCCCTCATATCCTAACTTCCTCCCGAAACCTTTTATAATCCGCTCTCTTTTTTATTATTCACATATCCTCATCATCACAACGCGAAGCGTTTATGATAAGGCCACACATGCACAGCGTCACCACCAGCGACGAGCCGCCCGAAGAAAAGAACGGCAGCGGCATTCCCGTTGTAGGTGCCGCCCCACACACGACGGCACAGTTCAACAGTGACTGCAAGACAATAATGCACACAAAACCAAACGCGGCATAAGACGCAAAGCAGTTGCCGCAGTTCAGTGAAATCACCACGCCGCGGAACGCAAAGAAAAGCAGCAGCACAAAATAAGCGCTCACGCCGATTAACCCCATGGAATCCGCCCAGCCGGCAAAAATATAGTCAGTCTGGACTTCCGGAATCTTAAAGACTTCCACCAGCCCCTCGCCGACACCGTTTCCCCAAAAGCCGCCGGCTGTTATCGCCCGCTGAGACGACATTTCCTGATAGCCCGAAGTCATGGCAAATTCCTCCGGGTGAAAGAAGGCTATGACACGGTTCAGACGGTACGGCTCGATGGTCACCATAAACACCATGGCGGGAATCGCCAGCATCACAAGCGGCAGGAACCAGGTCATGCGCGCACCGCACGCGAAGAACAGGATACAGCCTATTACAAAAATAAAAACGCCGGTCGAAAAGTCTTTCTGCAAGAAAATCACGGAGACAAAGACAAAAAGCCCTGCCAGCGGATACGCAAACGACTTCTGCCTTTCCTCGCGATGCTTGCTGAACAAGTTGGCAAGGAACAGAACCACCGCAAATTTGGCAAATTCCGAAGGCTGAATCGTAAAGATATTGAATACGTAAATCCAGCGCGAAGCTCCCTTGCGGTTGCTCCCTATGCCCGGAATAAAAGCCCGCATGCACAAAATAAGACTGCCCAGCACAAAGAAAGGCAGGGCTTTGTTAACAGTCCGCATAGGAACAAGCGCAAAGAAGACAAGCCCCGCAAAACCTATAAGCGACCACACCAACTGCCTGGTGACAAAATAGTAACGGTCATGGAACAGCCGCTCGCCGGTGTAGGGAGTGCACACATACAGCGTAAAAATCCCCAGCCCCCACAAGAGAAGTACTGAAATCACAAAGAGAATGTCGCTTTTGTTGTACGTGCCGACAGGCCTGTCGGCCTTAAAAGCAAAATTACTCATGTCCAAGCAACTCCGCGGTCAGCCGTTCAAGAGCCATTCCACGCGACCCCTTTATCAAGACAGCGTCACCTTTCTTCATGATGCCCTTAAGATACGATGCGACCTTGTGTATAGACTCATCACAGCTGTCCGGCAATGCCAGTGCGACAGCAGCAGAACCCAAAGCAGCCAGAGCCGCAGACATCTCTTTGCCCAAGAGAACCACCGCAGCAGACGAATCAAGGGCATGGCGGATTATCTTTTTATGCTCTTCCAGAGAATCCGTGCCGAGTTCCAGCATGTCGGCAAGAACAAGATAGTGTGCACCGCTCTTTGCGGAAGAAAGCAAGTCAATGGCCTTTTCCATTGAGTCCGGGTTTGCGTTGTAGCAGTCCTGGACAATCGTAATGCCGGATTTTCCGTCCGCAATAACTTCGCTTCTGCCGAACATGGGCTTTAGAGCCTGTATGCCGGCGATTATCTCGTCCGTAGTAAGCCCCAGCACCTGTGCTAGCGTAATCGCAGCAAGGGCATTCTTATAGTTATAGCTGCCGGGCAGAGACAGAGTAACGGCCTTTCCGTCAATCGTAAAATCCGTGCCGGACAGCCCCTTGTCTTTTACAAAGCGGACGTTCTCCGGCAAGCCCTCGCCGTAGTAGACGACGTTTCCGTCAACCTTGTCCGCCAGGAACGCGGCAAAGTCATCATCCTTGGGGATTACGGCTGTTCCGAAGCTTGAAAAATAATCGAATATATGGCTTTTTTCTTCAGCAATGCCCTGTCTGCTGCCAAGCATGCCGATATGCGCAGTCCCGATGTTGGTCACAATGGCAAAACGCGGCTTCAAGACAGCGGCAAGCTCCTTCATCTCGTCCTTGCGGTTCATGCCCATCTCGAACAGCCCCACCTGGTGCTCCGGCCGTATATTGAACACAGACAGCGGCAGGCCGGTCTCACTGTTCAGATTGCCCTTGTTTGCAATGACATTGAACTTCTGGGAAAGAATAGAAAGAGTTATCTCCTTTGCAGTCGTCTTGCCGCTTGAGCCGGTGACGCCTATTCTGATGAGTGACGGGAACTTCTCAACATAGCGGGCGGCCATGGCCTGCAGCGCATGCAGCGTATTCTCAACGCCTATAAAGCAGACCGACGGATTCTTGCGAGAAATGTCGGCAAAAAAGTCTCCGTCTTTCTCAAAGTTCGCAAGAGCCATAAAGACAGCGCTTGCGCCGCTTTCCACAGCCTTGGGAATATACGAATGCCCGTCCTGCTTCTCTCCGATAAGCGGCACGAAAAAGCTGTTCTTTTTTACATTGCGGCTGTCTGTAACAACATCCGTAAAGCAGAATTCCCCCGTCCCCAGAAGATGAATTCCACCAGTAGCCTCAAGAACTTCGTCCAACGTAAGCAATGCTGCAGACATAATCAGTCTTTTCCCCCTTCTTTGGCGGCTCTGTCCTTCATTTCGACACGTACTATCTCATCTGACTCAGCCTGCCTCATGCCCAGCTTGTCCTTGGCAATCTCTTCGATTCTGTCAGAAGAAGAAAGCAAGCTTATGTCAGTAATCAGCTTTTTATTCTGTTCTATTAAATCACGCTGTTTGCGCTCAAGTTCGGCGACCTGCTTCTCCAAGTCAGTGTACTTGCGGGCATGAATCCCGTCCACAATCAAAAGCCCCGGAACTGACAGGGCAAAGAGACAGACACAGATAAAGGCAGGAAGGCGCTTAAAATCAATCTTCATACTTCTTTTCCTCCACTCCCAAAAGACGCTCAGTTCCCGCATCGCGGATTTTGCGCACTACGCGCAGCTTTGCGCTCCTTGACGGCGAATTAGAGGCGACTTCCTGTGCGGTCGGCTCCACCGGCTTTCTGGTAAGGACTTGTGCGCACGGCGTTCCGCCGCAGGTGCACACGCTCTGCTCAGGAGGACAGACGCACTGCTTGCCGAGGTTACGGAAGTAGTTCTTTACGATTCTGTCCTCCAGAGAATGGAACGTAATAACTCCAAGTTTTCCACCGGGTAAAAGAGCATTAAAAGCGGCATGAAGGGCGTCCGGAAGTCGTCTCAACTCACTGTTGACGTAAATCCGCAAGGCTTGGAACGTCCTTGTGGCCGGGTGGATAGCACCGTAGCGGTACTTGGAGGGAACCGCACCGGCAATTATATCGGCAAGAGCCTTGGTAGAAGTAATTCTTCCCGTCTGCCGGGCAGTGGTAATTGCACCGGCGATTCTTCTGGAATACTTCTCGTCAGAATACAAATAAATAAGATTGGCAAGTCTTTCCGCGTCAAAATCGTTAACGACGTCTTCGGCGCTTACGGTGGAAGCTGGATTCAAGCGCATGTCCAGCTCCTCATCGTGCCGGAACGAAAAACCGCGGCCGCTGCGCTCATAATGAAAGACGCTTATCCCCAAATCAAAGAGAATCAGATTGGGGCGCTCAAGGTCAGACGGATAATTATGGTAAAAGTCATTGAACCAGCCGGAATAAAAGCGCATCCGCTCACCGAACGGTGCAAGGCGTTCCTTGGCGCGAGACTGGATTACCGGGTCGGCGTCGATTCCAAGTATATGAAGATTCGGATATTTTGTAAGAAAATTGAACGAATGGCCGCCCTCACCGAGCGTGGAGTCAATCATAAAGGCATTATTCTCAAATGGTTCACCCGCAGGAGACAGATAAGAAAGGCATTCTTGCAGTAAAACCGGCGTATGAACAATTTCCATGTAATGAAAAACTCCCCGTCAAATAAAACTTTTTTACAAGAAAATGTCCCCCATGCTCTCAGCGGCCTGCTTGAACTCACCTTCCGTCCTGGCAAGGTAGTCCTCATAACTCTGCAAGTCCCATAATTCCATGTAGCGGTTAAGCCCCAGAATTACAGATTCGCCTTTGAGAGAGGCATATTCCCTTAAGCTTTGTGGTATAGAGAGGCGACCGGAACGGTCAAAATCAAGCTTCTGCGCAGGCGCGATAAAACGCCGCATAACTAATCTTTTTTGATCATTAAAAAGAGAGGCGGCCCCCATGATTTTTTCATTAAGGCTCGTCCACTCTTCGGTTGTAAAAAGCATGAGACAGTGATCAAGTCCCTGCGTCACGATGAGCTCATTTTTTTGCAAAATGGTCCGGAGTTTTGAAGGAAAAAGGATTCGCCCTTTTTCATCCAAGGTGTTCCGGTACTCACCAATCAGCATTTCCATTACACTATCTCACCACTTTTTCCCACTATTTCCCACTTGATTGTCATCTTACCCTCTTTTTTGCTTACTGTCAATCAAAAATATGCCGAAAATATAAAAAGACCTTTATGACAAATTTTCTATAATTGTCATAAAGGTCTTTTGTTTTAGGAATTCCCACTGTTGTTTGCCTAAAAAGCCTGTGCCTTTTTTTTAAAACTCAAAGGCTTTTTACTAAAAAGGCAGTGAGTTTTAAGCAAAAACCCACTGCCCTTTTTACTGCAATTAGTCTCTTTGTCTTTACTTTATCTTTACAAACTGAATATAGTCCAGGCTCATGCCGGGAGTTGCGGACGTTATCACAACCGGGTAGGCTTTTTCTTCGTCAACGTCAATATAGACAGGAACACGAGTGGTCAGCTCCCAGCTGCCCAGCGGCGGATTGCTGGGGTAAAGCTCATACGAGATGCCACCTATGCTTACGGAAAAGCTTGAGCGGTCGCCGTCAAACGCCTTTTCTGAAACAAGGCACTCGTAGCGGCCGGCCGGCAGCGTTATGCTGAATTCCGCGCGGGAAGAAACGGAGTCAAGCTTTGCGGCACAACCGCCGCTCGCTTCTTTGTCATCAAAGAGGGAAAACTGGTTCAAGAACATGTTTTCAAATTCAATCTTTACGCCCCTGCCGTAAAAGGCGATGGCCGGTATTGCACCCGTAAGGCGCACGCCGGCCGCACCGCTTTTGGAACTCTGCCCTGCCGAAGCCAGGTCAAAGTCCTGCTCTTCTGTCTCTATGCGCTTCATTTTGGCCTGCGCCTCATACAGACTGTCGTTCTTGTCCTCGTCTTCCTCAACAGGGGTGCTTGCACAGGAAGTATAATAGAAAGTAACCGTCAATACGGCAAACGCAAAAAAAAGACCGAAAAATCCGTGAAATCTGCTCATAGCAACAGTATGAGACTAACAAAAGGAAAAGTCAATGAGAGCATATTGAATACAGTTGCCAAAACAGCTATACTAAAAAAATGCTCATAAACCTTTTTCCAGCCCCTGATTTTGCAAGCGAAAAGCCCCATGGGGGGGGGTAAAACTTTATAATACAAAGAATTACAAATCAACAAACAGGGGGCTTTCCCTGTGAAAACTGCAGTTCTAATTCCTTGCTTCAATGAAGCCAGGACGATACAGAAAGTCATCTGCGATTTTAAGCAAGCTCTTCCCCACGCAGATATTTACGTATATGACAATAATTCAACAGACGGAACTGCCGCTCTGGCGGAAGAAAGCGGTGCGATTGTGCGCCATGAGTACTTGCAGGGCAAAGGCAACGTAATCCGCCGCATGTTCCGGGAAATAGACGCTGACTGCTATATTCTGACTGACGGCGATGACACCTACCCCGCTTCCGCAGCCGCAAAGATGGAAGAGCTAGTCTTGCACAAGAATGCGGACATGGTTGTGGGAGACCGTCTTTCTTCAACCTACTTTACGCAGAACAAGCGGCCGTTCCACAACTTCGGCAATTCACTCGTACGGTTTTTCATAAATCATTTTTTCGGCTGTCAGATTAAGGACATAATGACCGGCTACCGGGCATTCAGCAGTCTATTTGTAAAGACCTTCCCGATACTGTCAAAGGGCTTTGAAATTGAAACGGAGATGACCATCCATGCGGTAGACAAGAATATGCGGGTGGAAAACTGCGTCATAGAATACCGCGACAGGCCGGAAGGCAGTGTTTCCAAACTGAACACCTACTCAGACGGTATAAAGGTCATTAAAACCATTCTGCGCCTGTATAAAGACTATAAGCCGCAATCTTTTTTCTCATTTTTTGCCGT
This sequence comes from uncultured Treponema sp., assembly GCA_964554745.1. Lineage (GTDB taxonomy): Bacteria > Spirochaetota > Spirochaetia > Treponematales > Treponemataceae > Treponema_D. The sequence goes on from CAZKPZ010000008.1 coordinate 42,386, forward strand.
AATACTGCTGCTCGCTGCAATTATAATGGACATTCCCATTTTTGACACCTATTTTAAGACGGGGCTTGTTCCGCGCTTTCCGACCCTTATCGTAAGCGGATTCATATTTATTACAGCCCTGCTTTCACTTTTTTCAGGCTTGATTTTGCAGACTATCGTACAAAAAGACAGACAGGCCTTTGAGTTCCGCCTTATAGTCAGCAACAAACTTCACTCTGCGGAGGCAAAAAAATGACTGTTGTTCCTTATATTTCCTTATTTTTATATTGCATTATTATGGCAACCGCATACGCCCTTGTATTCAAAAAGAAGTTTTCCGAAAGTCTGGCGCCTGCATTCTTCATCCATATACTGCTCATTCTCTTTGTCGCCATGATGTTCCATCATGTAAGCTGGGGCATTTATTCTGGAGTCCTTCTTGCCTCTGCCGTTATTCTGATAAAGTCACTTCAGCTGATAAAAAAGAGAATACCTCATTCTTCTGATGATGTAAAAAACACCTTGAACAATATATATAATGATACGGGCTTTATCATCTTCCTGATTTTTTATATATTCATCATTGCCATCTCGAATATAGGAAAAACACTGCGGTCTGACGAGATTTTCTTTTGGGGACGTTTTGTAAAGGAAACGCTCAGAATTGACGACCTGTATTGTTGTTCCGCATATAGTGTTGCGCACAAAGATTACCTCCCAGCGATAACGCTGTTTGAAGTGCTCTGGTGTAAGCTTTCTTGGCGCGTCTCGGAATCCGATATGTTCCGTGCCATTCAGATGATTCAGTTTTCAATGTTTTTGCCGGCAGTCTGTAAAAACAAAGATTCAGAAATTCATTCATTGCAGAACAAAAAGATGCTCGGACTTGATTTTTTGAAGACTCTTTTTGTCCTTATCTGTTTTTTTTATTTTCATGACTTTTCTTTTTATCATTCAATCTATAAAGATATGGTTCTGGGAATCACAGCATTCTATTGCGTGTATACTGTCTACACTGACTATGATGACGAAAAATACCGGACATTCATTCTCACGCTTTCACTCAGCGTCTTACTTCTTATAAAGATGACAGCTATTATATTTTTGCCCATGGTTGTTCTTTACTATGCTGTCTCATCGGTAAAATACAACAGAGCCAAGGAAAACTGGCGGACGTACGCTCTTTTGATTCTTTTGACTGTTGCTGTTCCCCTTTGCCTCTGGTTCTTGGTGAATAAGTATATTGCTCACTACGTTTCTGTTTCCGGCAGCCAGAGCTACAAGAGTCACAGTCTTGCAGAGCTTGCTGCTGTTATAACACGGACGGGGCTGCCTTTGTGGAAGATGCAGATAAAAGATATATACTTGAAGAGCCTTTTACATGAAACCTTATTCATGCATTTCTCTTATGTATTTATTGTTACGATAGTGGCTGTAACGCTGGGTATTACTGCTTTCTTAGAAAAAAACTCCGTACGGCGTTCCAAAATCTTACTCGCAGACCTATGGGTTGTTCTGGCAGGAATCAGCTACGCATTCTTTTACTATTACCTGTATTCAACAGCCTTTGACCAGGAAGAAGTTTCTCATCTTGCCGGTTACAGCAGATACATGAACAGCTATACTATCGTAATGTTGCTTCTTGGCTTTGCAATATTCAGTTCAAAGCCGGATAAGTTTAAGTCGATTATGATTCTTGCTGTAGACGCAGCATTTGTGATTCTTATACCGCTTGTGCACATAGAGCGAA
>CAZKPZ010000009.1:0-18327 GCA_964554745.1 uncultured Treponema sp.
TCACTTTTGACCTTAGGCCAAAAGTGCATTCATTGCCTTTACGAACTCCGCAGGGTCTTTCAACTCCGCGCCGCTCACCAGCAAGGCCTGGTCAAGCAGAACTTCGCTCACATGGGCAACGTAGTCGTCCGCAACCGGGCCTTCAAGCTTTTTTACGATGGCGTGGTCGCCGTTGACTTCAAGAATCGGCTTTACAAGAGACTGATTGCCCTGCCCCATAGCCTTCATCATGCGCTCCATCTGGATAGACGGATCGTTCTCGTCAATGACGATGCAGCTCGGGCTGTCTGAAAGACGCTTGCTCACAACAACGTCCTTAACGCGGTCGCCGAGCGCCGTCTTGATTTTCTCCTGAACAGGCTTCAAAGCTTCTGCCTGCTTCGTGGCCTCGTCCTTGTCAACGCCAAGCTCATCATCGCTGCCGGCGCGGTTTACGGCCTTAAGCTCCCAGTCCTTGTACTTGCCGAATGCAGGAATCACAATGTCGTCAATCTCATCGCTCATAATCAGCACTTCAAAGCCTTTCTTCTTGTAGGCTTCGAGCAACGGAGACTCGCGCAGATTCTTCTCGTCAGAGCCGGTAATATAATAGATGGCCTTCTGTCCGTCCTTCATGCGCTGCACATAATCGGCAAAGCTGGTCCACTTGTCGTCTCCCGTGCCGCTTTCATCCGTGCTCTTAAAGCGGATGATTTCGGCAATCTCCTCACGGTTGGCGTAGTCAGTGTACAGACCTTCCTTCATAGGACGGTTGTAGCTCTTTATGAACTTGTTCCACTTCTCAAGCTTCTTCTTCTCGTCCTCTGTAAGCTCGCGCGACTTGCCGTCCTTGTCGGTCGGGTTGCGCAGCTTGTCAGCCTCCTCGCCAAGCTTCTTGAATTCGTTCAAGAGTTTCTTTATGGACTGTGTTTTAATTGTGTCAAGAATACGGTTCTGCTGCAAGATTTCGCGGCTTACGTTAAGCGGCAGGTCCTCGCTGTCTATCACTCCGCGCACAAAGCGCAGGTATGACGGCAAAAGCTCGCGGTCATCGTCAGTGATGAACACGCGCTTTACGTACAGCTTGAGGCCGCTCTTGTAGTCAGCCTGGTACATATCAAACGGGGCAACCTGCGGCACGTAGAAGAGCGTGGTGTATTCCTGCGTTCCCTCGGCGTGCGTGTGCAAGTACATGAGCGGGTCTGTGCCGTCGTGGCTGAACGTCTTGTAGAACTCGTTGTAGTCCTCTGCCTTAAGCTCGCTCTTGTTCTTGCGCCAGAGAGCCGACGCGCTGTTAATCTGGTCAACCTTGTTCTCGCTGCCTTCCGCCTTGCCGTCCTTGTCATACTTGGTCTGCGTGTAGTGCAGGTAAATCGGGAAGGCAATGTGGTTGGAATATTTCTTAATCAAGTCCTCAATCTTCCAGCGGGAAGCAAAGTCCTTGCTGTCGTCATTCAAGTGCATCTCGATTGCGGAACCGGTGGTCTCAGCCTTGTCAAAGCCGTATTTCTTTGCCGGAGCGGAATCAGCAGCCAGCTCGTCAACATCGTAGGAGTTAGTGCCGTCGCTTGACCAATGCCAGAGCTTGCCGTCGCCGCCCGCCTTGCGGGTGTACACGTCAATCTTGTTGGCGGCCATAAAGGCTGAGTAGAAGCCCACGCCGAACTGACCGATAAGGTCTGAGTTGTTCGTTCCGCTCTTGGAAAGCTGCTCAATAAAGCCCTTTGTTCCAGAGCGTGCAATCGTTCCAAGGTCATCGTTCAAGTCCTTCTCGTCCATACCTATACCGCTATCCTGAACGGTAAGGATATTTTCCTTGTCATCAAAGGTTATATCAATACGCGGAGTAAATGTAATTGACTTGAATTTGTCATCAGAAACTGTCAAATACTTAAGTTTGTCCAAAGCATCGCTTGCGTTTGAGACAATCTCGCGCAAAAAGATGTCCTTGTTTGAATACATTGAATGGATGATTAATTTAAGAAGCTGGTTTACTTCTGTCTGAAACTGATATTTAGCCATTTTTCAAATCCTCTTGCATTTCTAGAAGAATATTTAGGCTATAATATATAAAAAAAAATCAAAATCGGCAAATTTTCAATAAAAAAACACACCATCGTAAGCTACGTTAATGCGGCATTGCAACGTACGTTAACACGACTTCGCAACGTACGTTAATACGACATTGGAACGTACGTTAAAGCTCCTTTATAAGCTACGTTAATGCGACACTGGAACGTGCGTAGCATGGGTTCCGCTCATGACTGCGCAAAAACACCGTAACTCAGCCTGGCACGAACCCAAACGGAACGGCACGGCGACTCCGGTCGCTCCACTCCCTGAGCAAGCGTCATTTCGTTTGGAACCTCGCCGGCTTTGAGTTACGGTTTGCAGTAACATCGGCCGGTAACATGTTCCTGACAAAATACGTACGTTAACACAGAAATCAAAACGCACAAAATTATTTTGCGATTAGTATTGACATTTTTTTACAGTTACTGTAAGCTAACATCGTTAGCCATAACTAACTTATATTCCTAATGACCGCCTGTGATTTAAAGTGTGCGTTTTAATTAAACACCGGCGGTCTTTTTTTTTTACGAGGTAAAAATGTCGTTCGAGCAAACAGTTGCCTATTACGGAGCGCCGGCCATCTGCGGAATTAAACCGGCATCGCTCTTCTCGGTAAAAAAGGATTTTGTTCACACTGCGTCAGATAAGGTAGAACGATGGAATAAATCTCTGGCAAAAAAAGAACGGCATCTTGAATTGGTAAAATGCAAAAACGGAATTTCTCTGATGTTCATTTATGATAAGGAATTACTAAAAAAAACTCTTGGAGGCAAAAAGGAACAGTTGTACCTAGCCTCAAAAAACTATCACACGGAAAAAGGATTTGAATTCATCCTGGCGGAAATGCTCAGCCGCCTGGAAGAAGGCAAAAAATTTCCGCATGAAATCGGACTTTTTTTGGGCTATCCGCTTGAGGATGTACTTGGCTTTGAGTGCAACTGCGGACGCTGCTCACGATACACAGGCTGTTGGAAAGTCTACACCAGCAATCTGGATGAAGCGATAGAAAAAATGAGACTCTATAAAGAATGTTCCAAGCGCTGCTCATCACTTTTTGAACAAGGAGTTGATATTGCAGAACTTGCAGATAAATAATGTGGAGGATATATGAAAAAGGCAATCGTCTATTCAACAACAACAGGAAACACAGAGGCAATGGCAAATGCAATTGCCGACGGAGCCAAGAACAGCGGTGCGGAAGTTCTTCTTGCCACTGCGGACGCGGCTTCTGTAGATGAAGTAGCTGCCTGTGACGTGATTCTACTGGGAAGCCCTGCGATGGGCGATGAAGTGCTTGAAGACAGCATGGAAGAATTCTTTTCAAAGCTTGAGAGCAGGATTTCTGGTAAAAAAATCGGCATCTTTGGAAGCTACGACTGGGGCGACGGTAAATGGCTGCGCGACTGGGCAGACAGAATCAAATCTACCGGAGCAACCCTTGTTGGCGGAGACGAGGGACTAAAGGCGCACCTTACTCCAGAAGAAGATGATTTGAAAGCGTGCATAAATTTTGGTGCAAGCGCATAAGAAATTCTAATACAGTTGTTCAGTCCTCTGTGGGATAATGCAGTACATACTGATGCACCGTATTATCCCATTTTTTTTACAAGACGACATCCAGTATCATCATAAGGATAAAACCTATTCCAAAGCCTACAGGGCCGTGGTCAGAGTGCTCTCCTCCTGTTGCTTCGGGGATAAGCTCTTCAACAACCACATACAGCATTGCACCTGCCGCAAGAGAAAGCAGATACGGCAGCAAAGGCGCGACCAGCGCCGTCAAGAAAATAGTGAGTAAGGCGCCCACAGGTTCCACTGCACCGGACAGAACGCCTTTTATAAAAGCCTTTGTCTTTCCCTCTCCGCTTGAAGCCAGCGGCAAAGAAATAACAGCACCTTCAGGAATATTCTGTATCGCCATTCCGACACACAGGGCAAGAGCATCTGTAAAAGATATGCCGCTCATTCCATTCAAAAAGGCCGTAAAGGTTACGCCGGGAGCCATTCCTTCCGGGATATTGTGCAGCGTAACAGCCAGGAACAGCATCATTGTGCGTGACACTTTTGTATTCTTATGCACACCCTCCGGGCGGTCAGCATTGATATGCAGGTGGGGAATCAGATGGTCAAGCGCAAGAAGAAAAAACATACCCAGAGCAACCCCGAAAGCGGAAGGAAACCACGAGAATTTTCCCATTGAGGCAGACGCTTCCAGAGACGGTATAATCAGTGACCATACTGACGCAGCGACCATAACGCCAGCGGCAAAACCCAACAGAGTCTTTTGTACAGCAGGTTTCAGTTCCCCATTAAGAAAAAACACAAAGGAAGAGCCGAGAGTAGTTCCCAAAAAAGGAATTAGCAAACCGATTATAACAAGAATATAAACGTTCATGACTATATAACTCTAGCAGTTTTCTTGTATACCTGCAAGTATGAACACATTTTATAGAATGTCATATTGTCAATTTTTGAGATACCCATTAGAATTGCAGACATGATAAAAGCTGACATTACAGACAAGGAGCTGTCAGAATATCTTACGCAGCTCCCGGACGATGACATGATTCACTTTACCATGGACGAAGGCCGTTACCGCGGAGCTATTTTTCACGGCACCCACATGGTGAACCAGATGCGGGCACAGCATGCTCCGCTCTGGCAAAGCTCCGGCTCTATGGGACTTCTCGAAAGTTATATTTTAGGGCAGGCATGTCTTTCCGCAGCCCTGCTTATTCCTGCAGTAATGAAAGGCCGGGAACATATCAGCTGGAATTATGACGTAGAAAACTCCCCAGCAAGAGGATTCAGCGTGGAAGCAGACTCATCCGGCTGGGTGCGGGGGCACTTGCTTACAGACAAAATAACTGTCGACAAGCCGCTAGAAAACTGGGACTTAACGCCGTTCCTAGGTGGAGACGGCTTTATGACTATACAGACCGTCCGTCCGGGAGACAAATATCCGCAGACAAGCTCCGTAAACACCACCGGCAATATTGCCGATGACCTTGTTTTCTACTTTGACCGCAGCGAACAGATAAAAACCGCCCTCACCACGTCGATTCAGATGGACCGCCAGGGGCGCATAATCGGAGCAGGCGGAATCTTTGTGCAGGTAATGCCTGAAACTGGCGGACACGATACAAAAGGCCGGCAAAAGCAGGGAAGCCAGCTGAACAGCAGTCCTGATGACAAAGCAGATGACGAAAAGCTTGCGATTCTGGAAGAAAAATACAAAAAGGCACCGTCTCTCGGCACTTGGTTCAGCGAGGGCAAAAAAACAGAGACTTACCTTGAGCAGGTATTCGGAGTATTCAATCCGACTGTCGCCTTGCACAGAAATGTCGTATATGACTGCCCCTGCAACAAGGAACTGTTCCTACGGCACTTACGCTCATTGCCGCAGAGTGAAATCGCAGACATCAAGGCAAAAAACGAGCCGGTGGAACTTATCTGCAGAAACTGTTCCTCTGTTTATCACATTGCCCCAAGTGAGATATGACTGCTTGTTTACACCAGGTTTTTCGCTATCATTTTTGACATAAGTGTGATATACTCTTTTTAAATGGGCAGAACTAAGGCTGTTATTGAAATCGGCTCCACCGGCATCAGGCTGCTGGTAGCCGAGTTGACTGAAGACAAAAAGCGAAACATCCTCGACAGGAGCGAGTTCCCTGCAAACATCGGCCGTGACGTTTTTACAACCGGCTATATAAGCAGAGACACCCTTCTTACTGTGCAGAGAACACTCAACCGCTTTGCAGAGCAACTTGAGGCCTGGGGCATAACAAGAGAAGATACACTGGTTCTTGCAACAAGCGCAGTGCGCGAAGCCTTAAACAGAGACCCGTTCGTTGACCGCATAAAAATCAAGACAGGCTTTTCAGTACGCGTTATAGACGGCATTGAAGAAAACCGCCTTATGTACATAGCAGTAACCGAATGCCTTAAAGAAGAGAGTTTTTCAGTACGCCAGAGCAATTCCATCATACTGGATATATCCGGCGGTGCTACAGAAATGATGCTCATGGAAAAAGGCAGCATGGTAGGTGCTCACACCCTGCGGCTCGGAACCGTCATAATCGGACAGCAAATCCATTCCATGACAGGCAATATTGATGATGCAGTCCGCTTTATTTCGGAATTCATACGCAACACCGGCAACACGCTGAATGCGGAAATGAACCTTGACAAAATCCAGCAGTTTATTGCACTGGGAAGCGACATGCGGCTTGCCGCAATCTTTGCAGGGCATTCAATTTCTACATTCCTGTGGGAAATGGAGCGGGATGCTTTTGACAAATTCGTTGATGAAATAGAGCATTACTCGGAAGAAGAATGCGTCGCCCGCTTTAGGATGAGCTATAACGAGGCAAAGACATTCCGCATATCACTGCTCGCCTACCGTCAGTTCCTGTCGCTCACAAAAGTCAAGGCAATAATCGTGCCGGAGACATCAATCCGCGAAGGGGCGCTGATTGCGGAAGCCGGCGAAAGCGAACAGGGACTGACCGAAGAATTCTCAGAGCAGATAATCGCAAGCGCGCGGACGCTGCTCAGAAAATACAAGGGAGACGACCGCCATGCCGAATATGTGCGCTCAGTAAGTTGCCGTCTGTTCGACGCAATGGAGGGCGAACTTGGACTTGATTCCCATGCGCGTACACTGCTTGAGGTAAGTTCAATACTGCATGACGTGGGCATGTTCATACGCGCGGCAGACCACAATCTGCACTCATACTACATTATCAAGCACAGCGAGATATTCGGATTAAGTTCAGAAGATATAAATCTTGTGGCGCTTATTTCTCTCTTTCATAAGGGCAAGGCAACATTGCAGAACGAAGCGGAAGTCAAGATGCTGCCCCGCGCGAGCCGCCTTATTATCCTTAAGCTCTGCGCCATACTGCGCGTTGCGGATGCCTTTGACAGAAGCCACCGGCAGCGCGTGCGTGACTATACAATCTCCTTTTCAAAGGACAGCATTACAATACGAATAAAAGGGCACGAGCACATGGGGCTTGAGCGCCTTGCCGTGCAGGAAAAAGCCGACTTGTTCGAAGACGTGTTCGGCTACAATATAGTCTTGGTATAACAAACAGCGTTCAAGGGCAGAATCACTACAAAATCCGCACCATAGGCAGAGAGCGACACAGGCAGTGATTTTTGGAAATACTCTTTTGAAATTCTGTTGCTTAATGACGGCATGCCTTTTATTCTGAACAGTTCTCCGCCCCACTCAAGACCTTCAGTTTCCAGATTACCGCCTGTCCAGGACGCACTCGTCCTGCAGACAGAAACATAGTCGTATTCTTTTAAGCCCGAAATAACAGCTTTCTGTCCGTTGCGCAAAACATAAAGTGCTTGGGACTGCCCTGCTCCGCAACCGTAAAGCCACACATCGGGCGAAAGGTACGTAGAAAAAATATCGAATATGGCAAACAGATGGTCCACCCTGCCACCGCCGCCGCCAATCAGCGTTACCCGGTCATTTTTTGTCCGTCCGTTTTCTGCAAGCTTATATAAGGCAAGTTCCGTGTCGCTGAAATCTTTATCTTGAGGAGACAGCTCCACTTTTGCCTTGGAAAACGATGCAAGCAAGGATTTGTCGCTAATGCTGTCCATATCGCCGACTATATGCGAAGGGGAAAAACACCCTCTCTGCCTAGAGAAAAAAGACTGATAGCGCATGAGAGTCTCAAGCCCGGAATCTGCCGCCACGACTTCATCTGGAAATCCGTGCGTCTCAAAATACGATGCGCATGATTCCGGTTCCGGTGCAAGAGAACCTGTAAAAACAAGCAGATGCCGGCTCTTATATTCGGACATTGTCAATTACAAATGTTGTAATAGAAGCTGCCGGCAAGTCGGCTTTTAGCAGCTTGTGCTTCACAGCAAGAGTTTCTAGCTCAGCAAGATTCAGTCCGCCTTCAAGACTTCCGCTCGTGCGTATGACACGGACATTTTTACCGGATTCTGCAAACAGAGAAAGATTTATCTTTGTAATATATGATTCAGGACTGTCATTCACCACTACAACAACCAGTCTGCCCTGTTCTGAATCGTAGGCCGAAAGATAGTTTTTACCCCCCTGTAAAACAGACATACCAGGGCGGATAAAACGAGAAAACTGAGCCATGGCATAATACTTCTTGCTCAAAAGAATTTCTCCGTTGTCATGGTCTGCAGTTGCAAGCCCCCAGTAGCCTTTTGTTAAATTCGGTCTGCCATAGTCCTTGTTGCCGTTCATCCCTTTTGCAGAAATATGGCTGTCGATAACCTGCCACAAAATCCACGCGCTCGGCTGCAAGCCATTCATGTCAGTAAGGATTCTGTTAGCCAGCCAGAGGGCAGCCCCCATTTCTCCGGCTCCGGCTACATCGCCGCCGTCAACTTCAGACATCCACAGGTTCTTGCCATGCTCTGCAGCAAGCATGCGCAGATTTTCCCTGCCCACACCCATATAAGTATGCGTATCTATTCTGGAAATTGCATTCTGTGCCTCTGCAGAAAGGCTCTTAAAGGACTCAATCTGGACATCAATGCTCGTCTCATCAGTTCCACAAAGAATCACGTCATTCAAGCCGTGCTTGTTCAATGCGGCTTTCATGGCCAGCAGCATCTTGGACTGCGACTCGCCCTGATCAAAATGGCAGCCTTCCTGCTTTTCGCTATATGCGCCCCAGTAGCTTGATGCAGGTTCGTTGAGAGGGTCGACGCTGGTAAAAGTCACACCCTCATGAGTCTTATAGTGCTCCATCACTGTGGCAAGGTAGTCTGCAAAAGCTTCGTATTGATCTGAGCGCAAATTGTCTTCTGATTTTATAACGGCACCGGAAGAGCAACCGCTTTTTGTCATGAAGTACGGCGGTGAATTGGAAAAGGCCTCTACGACCACTTCGTCCCCACATTCGTTAATTGCAGCCATAAGGACATTTCGCTGAGAAGAGTCCGCAGAATCAGTTCTTTTTATGTGATGATGAGACGGGTCATCGCCCCCGCCAATGTTGAACCTGATAATATTCAGCCCCAGACCTTCAGTTTTATTATAAAAGAGTCTCGCTGCTTTTTTGGTAAGAATTTCACTGTAGCCTATTCTGTTCGGCCACCAACAAAAGCTTGTCCCCCAGCCTTCGAATATACCGTTATTAAAGGGGGATGTATGTGCAGGATTTATTATAATTTCTTCCATAGCTACCTTGCCGTCAGAATTCCGGCCGCCTTTAACCTTGTTATTGCCGCATGCAGAAAAAAGCAACACTACAGATACAAGGCAAAAAAACAGCCGAAGCCTTCTAAAAAAAACACTTCATCAGGCAAGTTTAGCACCCGGCCGGCTGGAAGTAAACTGCAAGAATGACTGCAACCGCCAGAACAGCAGGAAGAACAGCTGCAACCGGCACAGCCAATATGACCGCCTTGTTTTTTTGCCTTTCTTACAGTTTTTACACAATAGCAGACTGTGGCAAACACCCAAGCAGCAATCAAAGCAACACAAATCATATTGGCTATCATATCATACTCCCTTATGCAGCAGCACGTGAGCTGGCACGAAGCTTATCCTGCTCAGCATACGGATTCTTGCGGAAAAGACCAAAGAGGATTCCTGCCAGCAAGATAAATCCAACAACCGTGCCGACACCGAACGCACCGTGCACGAACAGCATTCCGAGCTGATACACTATCATTGTCACAACGTATGCAAAGACATTCTGGAAGATAATTGCGAACCAGAACCACTTGCGGTTGCGCAATTCGTTAGCCATCGTAGCAATAGCTGCAAGGCACGGACTGTCAAGCAAGTTGAACATAAGGAAGCTGAATGCGGCAAGCCCTGTCGGGAACCATGCACCGACAGCACCGACAACTGTTGTAATAGCCTCTTCTTCTTCAAGGGCAGCCTCTGCGACTTCCGCGTCAACGTTGGCAAGCACACCCATTGTAGAAACGATTGCTTCCTTTGCAGAGAAGCCGGAAAGTGAAGACGCCGCGGCAGCCCATCCGTATTCCTTTCCACCAAAGCCAAGAGGAATAAAGATGTAGCGTATTGCGTTACCTACAGCAGCAAGCAATGACTCGTTCGGATCAACAAGACCGAATCCTTCTTCGCCGAAACCGTAGCTAGACAAGAACCACATGATGATGCAGGCAAGGAACAAAATAGTTCCGGCCTTGATTGCAAAACTCTTTACGCGCTCCCATGTGTGCAACAACACAGTCTTAATCTGCGGGAAGTGATACTGGGGAAGCTCCATTACGAAAGGTGCCGCAGGTCCGTGGAAGTACTTTGTCTTCTTCAAGATAATGGCAGAAAGCAGAACAGCTCCAATGCCAACTGCGTACATCAAAGGTCCGATGAAAGCACCGCGGGCAGCATCGCCAAATGCTACAGTTCCGATAGCCGCCGCCATCAATGCGATAACTGGCAACTTAGCTCCGCAAGGAATCCATGTTGTAGTCATGATTGTCATGCGGCGGTCATTCTCATTTTCAATCGTGCGGCTTGCCATGATTCCGGGAATTCCACATCCAGACGCAACAAGGAGAGGAATAAAAGACTTTCCAGAGAGTCCGAACTTGCGGAACAATCTGTCCATAACAAATGCGATGCGAACCATGTAACCGCAGTCTTCCAAAATGGAAAGCAAGAGGAACAAGATAGCCATTTGCGGCAAGAATCCGAATACAGCGCCAAGACCGCCGATAATTCCGTTTACTATGCAGTCTACCAAAATCTCGTTTGCACCGGCATTAGTCAAGGCTTCCTCAACCCAGCCCTGAATTCCCCCAACCACAGTGTCGTTTGCCCAGTCCGTTCCCATAGTTCCGACGGTAGCAACAACAACATAGTAAATGAACCACATGACAGCAAGGAAAATCGGTATTCCAAGGAAACGGTTCGTAACAACCTTGTCTATCTTGTCAGAAACTGTCTCTGTCTTTCTGCTCTTTACCAAAACGCCTTTGAGCACGTCAAGAATGTAGTTATAGCGCTCATTAGTGATGATTGACTCAATATCATCATCCTTTGCCTTTTCCAAGGCGGCAGTAATTGCCTCAAACTTAGCGGCATTAGTGCTGCCGACTCTATTAAGAATAACACTGTCGCGCTCAAGAACCTTGATTGCGGTCCAGCGCTTCAAGTGATTCTCTACAGAAGAAGGAAGCAAGGCTTCAATTTCTGATATTGACTTCTCAACATCAGAAGCAAAGCACGCCCCCGGAACTGTCGTCTTTGAATTCTGTGCGGCAGCTACAGCGGCATCGGCAACTTCCTTTACACCCTTATTGTGCAAGGCAACAGTTTCAACAACTTTACAACCAAGCTTTTCACCAAGCTTAGCAACATCAATCTTGTCACCGCTCTTGCGAAGAGCATCCATCATGTTCAAAGCAATAACGACAGGCTTGCCAAGCTCAAGAATCTGAGTTGTAAGATACAAGTTCCTTTCTATATTGGTAGCGTCAACAATGTCGATGACGGCAGCAGGCTCGTTGCTGGCAAGGTAATCACGAGAGACGACTTCCTCATTCGTATACGGTGAAAGTGAATAAATTCCCGGAAGGTCTGTTACGATATTATCTGAACCCTTTATTTTTCCTTCTTTCTTTTCAACAGTAACTCCAGGCCAGTTTCCGACATACTGGATAGCTCCAGTAAGGGAGTTGAACATTGTTGTCTTTCCGCAGTTAGGGTTTCCTGCAAGTGCAATTTTTGTAGTTGCCATGATTTTTACTTACTCCTTAAGCCACTTCAATGCATTCAGCATCATTTTTACGAACAGAAAGCTCATATCCACGAATTGTAACCTCAACAGGATCACCGAGCGGGGCAACCTTGCGAATGTAAACAGAACATCCGTTTGTAAAGCCCATGTCCATAAGGCGCCTTTTTAGCGCACCCTCACCGTTCAGTTTCTTAACTGTTACGGTCGTACCAACCTTTGCATCACGCAATGTACTCATCTATATTTCTCCTAAATAATTCCCAAAATGAATTCAAATCATAATCTTGGCTGCCATGCTCTTATCCAAAGCTATACGGGCATCCTTTACCTTAACGATAACACCAGACTCAACTTTTGAAACGACAGAGACTCGAGAACCGATATTAAATCCCAACTCCATAAGGTGCTGCTTTACATCTGGCTTTCCTCCGATTGAGGAAATTTCAACTTCTTCTCCAGGACTGGCAAATAACAGAGACATCACAATTACCCCCTATATACAGCTATTTAAAGAAAGTTAGTTTTGTAACCCTTGACTAACTTGCATAATAAAATATTTTTATATAAGTGTCAATAGTGTGAGGTAACGCAACTTACCTATGTAAAATCACATGGGCAAAGCAAAAAAAAAGAAAGCAACTAGGCAAGGAAATACTTAAGCAGAATGAAGACTGCAGTACTACCGAATATAGTAACCATTGGATTTCCAGAAATCTTGTTCAGAAGCAGCGTCAAAGCAATTCCTGCAAAATACGGCAATCCATAAGGAAAACCTGCCAAGTTCACGGACTTAAGGCTGTAAACCACAAGAATGGCGATTATCATAGAAGGAATATAACGGGCAATAAACCGGATAAGCGGCGGAGGGTCTTTTTTGGCAAAAAGCGCAAACGGAAAGAGACGTTCCAAAAAGACAATACAACCAGATATAATAGAAGAAACTATCGCTACAATCATACTTGATTTGCCGACGGCAGTTGTCATATTTTTTTTGTCACCGGAAGATGAACCAAGGAATAGAAGAAGTGCAAAAAGGGAAAGACACAATACTGTAAACAAAACAAGCAACAAAGATAGTTTTCCCTCCCTCTTGCCGTAAAAAGCTTTTGCCCTGGCAAGGACAATGATGTTCAGGCTTAAAATTATTGCGGCAAAGATAATATTCGAAGAGGCAAGATACCCCAAGCGGCTAAGGACGACAGTAAAAACACAGGTAACTGCTCCTATCAGTGGCGGGAAAACATCATGCGACTGCTTAATCTGACCGGAAAGAATAACCACAAAAAGAGACGTAAGCGCAAAATCCACACCGTCTAAATACTGGGCAAGACCGTATTTTGCAAGCAGATTACAGGCAAGCGCCCCTATAACCGCCCCCAAGCACCAATATATATAATCCAAAAGACCTATAAGACCCAAAAACGGACCACGGGAAACGTTTTTAGGCACATCAGTTGACGAAAGAATCGCATAGGTCTCATCAGTGAGCGTAAAGACGATAAGCGGCTTCCATGCCCCTATACCCTTTGTTTTTTCTATCAGAGAAAGTCCGTAAACGATATGCCGTATATTCACAAAGAATTCAGTAAGAATAATTTCAGCTATTCCGGCGCCAGCCCCAAGGAGACCTGCCGCTATATACTGCCCAGCCCCAGAATACATCACGATACTCATAAAAAGAGACATCCACCAGGGATAGCCGGCCTGCACAATCATAACCCCGAAAGGAATGCCTATCGCAATATAACCAAAAAATATAGGAGTAGTTATCTTGTAGCACTGTCTGAATAAGTAGCCATTCATTCTCTGCATTATAGTTAAAGACAGAAAAATGTAAAGGGCATTATACTTGCCTTATGTTTAAAATAGATATACAATTAGCATATTTCTGCCGCGGAGGACACAATGGCAAAAGCATCATTTGCCGAAAAGCTGAAAAACCTTTTTGGAAAACACACAGAAACCGAAGATTTCTTTGACGAACTGACAGACCTTCTTATTGAGGGCGATGTAGGAGCCAAAGCTGCCGTTGAAATCGTAGACTCACTGCAGAAAATTTGCAAGGAAAACAAGATTTCTGATTCACGAGCAATAACGGACGAACTGAAAAAGATATTTCTTTCCTATATAAAGAGCATAGAACTCATTCCAGAACCAGGAAAAGTAAATGTCTACATGCTGCTCGGTGTAAACGGAGTCGGCAAAACAACGACAGCCGCAAAAATGGCAAAACGCTATAAAGACCAAGGCACAGACGTTATATTGTCCGCATCTGATACTTTCCGGGCGGCGGCAGTAGACCAAATTTCCATGCACGGAGAGCGGCTCGGCATACGCGTCGTAAAACACCAGATGGGCAGTGACCCGGGAGCCGTCGTGTTCGATGCCGCAGACGCATGCAAGGCTCAGGGTGGAGGTCTCGTGATTGCAGATACAGCAGGTCGTCTGCAGAATAAAGAAAACTTGGTAAACGAACTCAAGAAAATAGACAAGATAGCACAGAACAAAGCTGACAGCGGCTGCTATAAAAAGATTATTGTCATTGACGCAACTACTGGTCAGAATGCCGTTCGCCAGGCAGAGGTTTTTAACGAGGCTGTAGGACTTGATGCAGTTGTCCTTGCAAAATACGACTCCACGGCAAAAGGCGGAGAAATCATCACAATAGGCAAAGAGCTTGGAATTCCCGTAGCGTTTGTCTGTACTGGAGAGAAATATCCTGACATTCAGCTTATGGACGCAGAAAAATACATTGCTGATTTTCTGGGTGCGTAGCAAACCATACCGCACATGACTATCGAGGCTGCCATTCTTTCTTTTTACCTTCTCTTTCCTGCCCACGGTGACGACGCTGCATATTTTGCGTCTTATGCCCGTGCGGCCGGTAAAAGCGAAAATCCTGTAAACAAGCAGAGCCTTGTAAGGGACATAACATATATGCTTGACCATCCCCGCATTGCGCTTACAGGCACAGAGATAGACACTTCAAATATCCCGAACCTAATGGCGGAACTCGGCCTCGCTTCAAAAGAACAGCAGTTCTACGATTCAGACGGTTCGCTGCGTGCCACAGAAACAGGCGTTGAACGTACCAGCTACGGAAATTCTCCACAGGGCAGAACAACAGTCTTTGCAAATGATTTTTTATTCACTCAGACCATACGGGACGAACAGAACCGAATAACGGAAAAGACTGTCTGGCAAAATGCCCGGACTTCAGACAAGATAAAAATGCTCAGCAAAATGACATGGACATACAAGCAAGACTCGCAGCAACCGTCCTTTTATGAAGAAGAAAAAATTGCCGAGCAGACCGCAAAGCGCATTTACTACAAAGAATCCGGTTTACCGGAAAAAGAACAAGATTATGTCATTTACGGCGGGGCGTGGCATTCCAGCGGACGCAAAGTCTACGCCTACGATGACCAAGGCCGATTAGTCTCCGAGTCAGATTTTTCAAACTACAAAGGTGTACCGGACACAAAAATGCGCTACAGCTACACGGAATTTTCAAGCAAGCCGAATACATTTTATTATGAAAACGGAATGCTCAGGGTAAAAACAGAATACAGCGGGGAAGAAGACTGGATTGAAACAACATATTTTGACAGACATTATAATATCCAAGCTATTTACAAAAACGGACGCAAAGTCGGCGAAAACGTCTATACCGATGGTGTCTTAAAGAGGTCGCGGACGTATGACTAACTGGATATACTGGGTCTCAAAAAGATTCAACAGCGTAGACTTCAAGGGCCGTACCGCAATTACATCCCGCCTTGCCTCATTGGGAATTGCTTTCGGCGTGATGGCTCTAATCGCAGTAATGAGTGTGATGAACGGCTTCCAGATGGAGTACATAGACGCCATTCTTGAAGTAAGCTCGTATCACCTGCAGGCAAAAGACATTTCAAATCAAGAAACATTCAAAAAAGCATGTGACGAAAACCCGCTTGTAAAATGCGCCATTCCATTCTACGAGTCAAAAGGACTGCTGATTGACACAGACACAGGTCACGAAGGAGCAGCTCTTATACGCGCATTACCGTCAGACGTTATACAAAAGGACACCGGATTCGCAAAAGAAATTGAACTTATCTCAGGCGAATTTGACTTGGAAATGGATGACACTATTGTATTAGGGGCTGGCCTGGCAAGAAGTCTTGGAGCAGATGTGGGCAGCATTGTGAACATCATGGCGGCAAGCGGCTCTTCCAATGCGCCTCTCTTCTCTTCAGAGCGGATGTTTATTGTCACCGGTGTTTTCAGGACGAACTACACCGACATAAACAGTGCATACGCATTCATCAGTCTGGATGCAGCAGAACTGCATCTCGGTGCAGAAGAACCAGAGCGCATCTACGGCATCAAGTTGCTCGACAGCACAAAGGACGCAGTCGTAGCCTCTCAGGAACCATTCAAGTACCCGAATGCATACACTGAAAGCTGGAGAGAATACAACCGCACATTCTTTGGCGCGCTCCGTGTAGAAAAGAACGTGCTCATGCTTCTTGTAATATTGATTTTTATTGTAGTAGCCGTGAACATATACAATGCCATGCGCAGAATGATTTATGAACGCAGGCAGGACATAGCAGTTCTTGCAGCCTTGGGCGGTAGAAAAAGACAAGTTGAGCATGTCTTTTCGCTAAAAGGACTGATGACCGGCATCAAAGGCGCCGTACCAGGACTTATTCTCGGCATAGTAATCTCCCTGAACATGGACAAAGTTTTTCTTGCCTTGGCTAAGATACAGTACTGGCTGCAATATGCCTTTACAAGAATCATCTCTCCTGAAGATGCCATATATGTAAGGGAGAACACCATGTTCGCAATATACGCAAGCGTCCCTGCACGCATAAAAATTCCGGAAGTCATTGCAATCTTTCTTTTCGGCATACTGTCCGCCTTGATTTCTTCTATTCTTGCAGGCAGACGCATAACAAAGCTCAATGTTTCAGAGGTGCTCCGCGATGAATAAATTACATAATCAGAACAATTCCAACCTTATAGTTCAAATAGAAAACTTGGAAAAGACCTTTCGCACAGACAGCGAAACGCTGACGATTCTAAAAGGTCTGAGCATGACAGTAACCGAAGGCGAAAAATGTGTTATTGTAGGCAAAAGCGGCTCAGGCAAATCCACTCTGCTGAACATAATCGGAGGACTCACAGATTCCAGCAACGGCAAAGTCATTGTAGGCGGCAACGATGTCTCAGCAATGAATGAAGACAAGAAAGCCATGTACCGGCAGAAATTTCTCGGCTTGATTTTTCAGTTCCACTACCTGCTCAAGGACTTTACTGCAGTCGAAAATGTATTTCTCCCGGCTTTTATGGCAGGTCTTTCAAAAAAAGAAGCCATGCAAAAAGCCATCTCACTTTTGGAAGACGTGGGGCTTGCTGACAGGGCAAAACACTTTCCGTCAGAGCTTTCTGGCGGAGAGCGGCAGAGAGTTGCAGTGGCCAGAAGCCTTGTAAACGACCCAAAACTTATATTAGCTGACGAACCGACCGGCAACCTTGATCCGCAGAATGCAGGACTTATCGGCGACTTGCTTTTTTCAATGGCGGACAAGCACAAAAAGACATTGATTCTTGTTACACATGACATGAACCTCGCCGCAAAAGGCAGCTGCCGCTACCTAATCCAAAACGGTGCTCTTACAGAGGACGGCAGTCTATGAAACAAAAGCCTCATTCATGCCGCGCGCAGCTGGCATCAAGTTTTCTTTACGCCACGCGCATTGTCTTTTCAAAGAACAAGACAAACGGACGGAAAAGTCTTTTTGGCGCAATGATTTGCATCGGCATAAGCCTTATACCGCTCATAGCCGTGCTTGCCGTAAGTGACGGCATGATAGAAGGCATTACCGGCAGAATCATAGGGCTTTCCACACAGGACACAGGCATTTTTTTTGCAAACGGCTATGATGAAGTGCGGTCGCTCGAAGCATTCAAGGCCGCAGCAGCAAAAGCGAAAACGATTGAACATGTAACCGGCGTATACCCAGAAGTACAGGGCACAGTCCTTGTCAGTCCACTGGGAGGCAAAAAATACCGGACAGGCGCAACTGTACGCGCAATAGACGAAAACATGTTTGAGCAAAACCAGTCATTTAAGACACTCTTTGCCGTATATGAAGGGGAAACCACATTTAAAGACGAAAAACACGCCATCGTCTGCAAAAAAATGGCAGATGACTTGGGAGTAAAAGCAGGAGACAGAATTTCCATGATTGCGGCAAACGTAAAAAGCAATGGCATGATAATCCCGAAGACCGCCGTTTTTACCGTAGGCGGCATTGTCTCATGCGGTTATCAGGAACTAGATGCCCTCTGGATTTTTATTCCGCTAAAAACAGGCTTCGACTTCATTCCGGCAAATGCCGCCAGCTATTCACTGAACCTTACGACAGACGGTACATTCACGAATATTCCCCAAAAAGTAAAAGCCATGGCCCGAGAACACTTTACCTTTGCCGGTATCTGGACATGGAACGAGCAGAATGCGAGTCAGTTTGAAAATTTCTCATCAACCAGAATA
>CAZKPZ010000009.1:18337-43929 GCA_964554745.1 uncultured Treponema sp.
TCATTATTCATGTTGCAAGCGTGAATATAAGTTCCGCGCTTGTGATGGTAGTCATGGAACGTCAGAAGGAAATCGCCATTCTAAAAAGTGTGGGCGCATCACCGCAGCTTATCACTACAGCCTTTCTTATGGCTGGCTTTGCCTGCGGCTTAGGCGGCGTTGCATTCGGGCTGCCGCTAGGAATTCTAGCAGCAGTGAACATCAATCCACTTCTCAGATTACTAGAAAAGATTACTAATTTATTTGGAGCAGGAATTTACTACATTCTGCACTTCTCCGCACACAGCTCCTACAGCGAAATCAAGCTGCTTGATCCTGCATACTATCTGCAGGACATTCCGCCCTCATTATCCGCAAAGGAGCTGCTGGTAATTGCTGCTGGAACATTGCTGCTTTCTCTTCTGGTATCTTTCATTCCTGCTCTGAAGGCCGGCAAGGAAAAACCTCTGGACACCTTGCGAAAAGCCTAGCCAAACCTATTGCAGAACAGCCTTTGCAAGCTGGTCTGCACACGATGTATTCCTATTGCCGCAGATATTTCCCCTAAGTTTGTCTGCAATCTCCTGAGCGGTCATACCTTCGCAGAGAATGCCGATTGCCTTAAGATTGCCGTTACATCCGCCGTCAAAGCGGATATTGTGTATTGTTCCGTCTGCGTCTTTAAGAAAATGAATCGCGCGTGAGCACGTTCCGTGTGTCTGATATGTTATTGCCTGCATAATGCAAAGAGTCTAGCATGACAAACACTTTTATTCTAGTCATAGCGGCAGCCTAGCCTGTCATAATCTAAAGAACATGGGATGGACTACAAGAAGGAACCTTGCAGCCCATCCCAAAGAATCCAGCCGCTCAAAAGAAAACGGACAGCCGGACTGGAGGACTATTTTTACTGCCTATGCCTTTACCGCACCGTTGGTAAGACCAGAGACTATGTACTTCTGCATGAAGACAAATATGAGCAACACAGGGGAAATCGCGATGATACCGAACGCCATGGTGGAATTCCAGAGCGTCTGGTACTGCTGCACGTAGTTGTAGATGCTAGAAGTAATCGGACGGCGCAGGGGGTCAGTCATAAAAGTAATACCGTAGAGCAAATCGCCCCATGAGTACACGAACGAGAATACCGCACTCACAACAATTCCCGGCTTTGCAATAGGTATCATAACACGAATAAACGCAGTCAGCGAGTTGCAGCCGTCAATACGCGCCGCATCGTCCAGTTCTGCAGGAATAGACAGAAAATATGTGCGCAGGATAATGACCGCGAACGGCAGACCTATTGTCGCGTCCGCAATAATCGGCGCCCAGAATGTGTTCACAATGTGAAGGCGGCTGAACATGATGTAGAGCGGCGTTAGTATTACAGTAGCAGGCAGCATCTGCGTGATGAGGAACACCATGATGCAGGGCTTTCGGGCCGGGGTGCGGAATCGTGCCAGGCCGTACGCCGCAGGAATGGACAGCACGGTTGAAATAAGCATTGCGGCGACGGAAATCCGCGCGCTGTTCCAGAAGCCACGCAGCGTGTCGCTTCCTGCGGAAAGCTGCATTTTAAAAGGTTCGAGAGTGAGTTTCTCTGGCCAGAAAGGTGTGGGCACACGGAAGATTTCAACCTGCGTCTTCAATGCGGTAACGAACATCCAGTAGAGCGGAAAGAGAAAAATCACAAAGGCAATTAGACTGAACACGAATAAAATATGCTTGCTTCTTTTTGACTGTTCCATTACATTTCCTCGCTTGCGTCAATGCTTTTAATGTAGAAGAGCCCCACAACGAGCATAATCAAAAAGAGGATGCTCGCGGATGCCGCCCCCTTGCTAAAGAGGAACTGCTCGAACGAAAGACGGTATGTATAGGTAGAGACCAGCTCCGTAGACTGCACGGGACCGCCCTTTGTCATAATCCATACAAGGTCAAAGACCTTGAAGGTATAGACAAAGCCGAGCGTGAGCACGCTCATTATCGCAGGCTTTATCATTGGAACCGTTATCTGTAACAGAGTACGGACTTTTCCGGCTCCGTCGATTTTTGCGCTTTCGTAAATCTCAGCAGGAACAGTGGTAAGCCCAGTGAGAATAAGAATCATATTGAACGGAATACCAATCCAGATGTTCGCTATGACAATGCTGACTAAAGCTTCCTTGCTCTGCAAGAGCCATTCAATAGGCTTATCGATTATACCTATCTGCAGCAGCAACTGGTTAGCCAATCCCTTCTCTGAAAAAATGAATTTGAACAAAAGTCCTACGACAGTAACAGGAAGAATCCAACTAATCATGGATACGCCGCGGAAAAAGTTGCATCCGGGAAAATCATGGTTATAGAGCAATGCAAGCGCAAATCCAATAATGAACTGAAAGAATATGGAACCTATTGTAAAGAGTAACGTATTCTTTATTGACTTAGCCATAATTGAGCTACCGGTGAACAGTTCTTTAAAATTCTGCAAACCGATGAACTTTTGATTTGCCTTATCGGCAAACGTGTAGACATCCACGTTCTTAAGACTCAGGACAATGTTCTGCAACAGCGGCCAGCCCACAAAAACGAGCATATAGACAAGGGCAGGCGCAACAAACAAAAACATCTCTTTTGTACTGGCCTGTATTTTTAATTTGCGCATGGGAACACCTCGCGATAAGTAAAAAATATTCCCGGAACAACACGGTGAAATATTCCGGGAATGACATGTATGATTAAAAAGCTTTATACACAGTCAGCGTTGATTATTTCACCGCGTCAACACCCTTCTGCGTGTCAGCGGCCGCCTGCTCAGGCGTCTTGGTGAGCGAGAGTACCTGCTGGAATCCGTTCTGAATTGCGGCACTGTACTGAGGCCAAGAGGCGGAAGGACCGCGCGGAATTGAAGTCTGGAGCTGCTGTATAAAAGCTGACATTACAGGATCCTTTGTCCAGAATTCGTTCTTTGACGCTTCGGTCTTTGGAGGGAAAGAACCGTATATCTTCATAGTCTCAATCATAACGTCAGTATTGTCATAATATTTCATAAAGGCGACCGCCCCGGAAACGTCAGCCTTCTTTACGGCACCCATGTTCTCTCCGCCCAAGATTGAAGTTGCCTGTCCTGAATTCTTGTCGCGTTTTGGCAAAACTGTAACGCCATAGTTCAGCTCAGGCGCACTTGTAGCAAACACAGGAACCTGCCACGGCCCGTTCTGCTCCATCGCGAGGTTGCCGGCCATGAAGTTGTAGTTCACGTCGGACTGCGTCCAGTTGACGACCTCCTTTGACCAAGAGCCGTCCTTCTGCATATCCTGCATCAGGCGGAAGGCATCAATACCCTTCTCAATGTTCAGGTAGTCACCGCCGGCCGTATAAAGCCACTGCAAGCACTGGAAGGTACCTTCGTCCGTATTGGTGGCAGCATTGCCGAATCCGGTGACTCCGCTGTCTGAAAGTTTCTTTGCCATCTTATGGAAGTCTTCCCACGTGGTGTTCTCGTCCGGGTAAGGAACACCAGCCTTGTCGAGTATATCTTTATTATAAATGAGGGCAGTACAGTTTGAGCAGAACGGCATACCGTAGTGGCGGCCGTCTTTCATTGTAGATGAAAGAGGCCCCTTGATGTACGCATCCCAGTCCATGTCCTTCATCTGATCAGTCACATCGGCGAACAGTCCCAGCTCAATGAACGAAGCCATGTCACAGCCGTCAAGGATAACAATGTCCGGCAACTGGCCGGAAGCCATACCGAGAGTAAGCTGCTTTTCGTAGTCCGCAAACGGAACGTAGACATCCCGTGCAGTGAATTCATCCTGCGAGTTGTTGAAACCGTCGCAGAGCCATTTCATCATGACTTTCTGAGAGTCAGTCTCAAAGTAGTCCCAGATAACAATATTCTTCCTAGCTCCTGATGCCCCACCTTTTGCAGAGGCAGCACCTTTTTGGGAACAGCCGGTAAGTCCGGTGAATATGGCGGCAGAACACAACAACGCCGTGCATGCTTTTAAAAGTTTCATAAATAAATCCTCCAATTGATTTCAAGTATAAGTGCTTAAACGTTTAGGTTTCCTAAATGCAAGTATAGCACCCTTTGAAAATAATGCAAGGAAAATTTTCAGTTTTTTTTGCCGCTAGTGTTTTCATCTGCCACTCCCACTTTTTCTGCAGACGATTCCCTCTCGCGCAGAGTACATTTCATTAGTGTAATATCATTTACTTTTTTCTTCGTATTGATAGCAACTATCATCTTTGCGCACTCCCCACCCATCTGCGACAGCGGCAGTTCAACTGTCGAAATACGAGGTGAATAAAAGCGGCTTGCCTCGCGATTGTCAAATCCGAATATCGCAATGTCACTGCTCAAAGCAAGTCCACGGTCACGGCAGCAGTCGGCGGCTCCTGCCGCAATGAAATCATTCATGGCAAAAATCGCATCACAGCCCTGCTCCAAAAGTTTCACCGTATTCTGGTAACCGTTCTCCTTTTCCCAGCTTCCATAGAGAACATTTTTTACATTATAAAGAATATTGTTGTCAAAGAACGCCTGCTGACAACCGGCAAGTCGTTTTTGAGTATGGTAACTTTCAATCGGGCCGCAGATGATTCCGATATTCTTTCTTCCAAGCGCAAGGAGCCGCGAGATAACGTCATACGCAGCTTTCTCGTCATCAAAGAGTATCGCCGGATACTCATGCCCTGCAGGATAGCAGTAAGCGTAGATGAGCGGTACAGGAATGTTTTCGGGAACATAGGTTATTGGACGGCAGTGGTGGCCGATGTAGACGATTCCCTCCACCTGCTTTGCAATTAGATTCCTGAACATGGAATCCAGCATGAGCTTCTGACTTTCAACATCGGTAAAGTTCAAGCCGAACCGCTTGTACAGCCGCATATTCTCTATCAACAGCTCATATCTGTTTTCCATGCACCACAAAGACAACCCGTCAATAATCTCCGGTGTATTGAACACAGTGAGGTCTTCAGTTATTACACCAATGCTGTTGGACTTACCCTGCTGCAGCCGGCGGGCAAAACTATTAGCTGTGTAGTTCCATTTCTTAGCGATGGCAAATATTTTTTCTGTTGTCTCCGCACCTGCAGCGCCATTCTTGCCGTTCAGCACATTGGAGACAGTCGCAACAGAGACTCCAGCCTCTTTTGCGATTTCCTTAATGGTCACCATAACAAAGAGTATAACACGTTTTAGAAAAAATAAAATAAACTCTTGCGTTTTTTTAGAGTCAGTAGTATGCTTTACTTAAACGTTTAAGGTATCTATAACTAAACTAGGAGTATGCACACCCAATGAAAGACAACATCACGCGGATTCCGCTAAAAAATATTCATATTGACGACGCCTACTGGAACGGCTACACGCGACTTATTCCAGAGAAGGTACTGCCCTACCAGTGGGAAATACTGAACGACCGGGTACAGGACGCACCGCCAAGCTACTGTCTCAAGAACTTCAAGATTGCCGTCGGAGAAGCACAGGGCGAGCGCAAGGGAGCAGTATTCCAGGACTCCGACGTGGCAAAGTGGCTTGAGGCCGTTGCCTATAGCCTAGAAAGCCGCCCGGACAAGGAACTTGAAGAGCGCGCCGACGGCGTGATTGACCTGCTCTGCCGCGCACAGCAGAGCGACGGATACTTGAACACTTACTTTACGCTCGTGGAACCAGAAAACCGCTGGAAGAATCTTGGCGAAGGCCACGAACTCTACTGCGCCGGACACTTGATTGAAGCCGCAGTCGCCTATTTCTACGCAACAGGCAAACGCGCCTTCCTTGACTGCGTTTGCCGCTTTGCCGACCTCATCTGCAAGACATTCGGTCCTGGGCCAGAGCAAATGCACGGCTATCCGGGACACCCGGAAGTAGAGCTTGCACTAATCAAGCTCTATGGCGCAACAGGAAATGAGAACTACCTGAACATGGCAAAATACTTTGTGGACACACGCGGCGGCACTCCGAATTATTTTTTGCAAGAGACAAAGCGCCCCGGATACAAGAGCATCTTCTTTGACTCCGGCGCGTATGTTCCTTCCTACTCGCAGTCGCACCTGCCGGTACGCAAGCAGACCTCTGCGGAAGGTCACGCTGTGCGCGCGACATACCTCTACTGCGCCATGGCAGACCTGGCCCGCATTTGCGGCGACACAGAACTGGCACAGCAGTGCAAAGTGCTTTGGAAGAACATGACGGAGCGCCGCATGTACGTAACAGGCAGCATAGGCTCATCGGGCTTTTACGAAAGATTCACCTGCGACTACGACTTGCCAAACGACGCGAACTATTCCGAGACCTGCGCAAGCATCGGCCTTGCGCTCTTTGCACGGCGCATGACGGCGCTCACTCACGACGCTTCCTACATGGACACATGCGAACGCGCCCTCTATAATACAGTACGCTCCGGCATATCGGTAGAAGGTGACCGCTATTTTTACGTGAATCCTCTGGAAGTATGGCCGGATGTCTGCATGGACAAAACATCGCGCGCACACGTAAAGGCAGTGCGGCAAAAATGGTTCGACGTAGCCTGCTGCCCCACGAACATAGCGCGCACATTCGCCGCCCTAGGCGACTACATCTATATGCAGGACGACAGCGGTCTGTACGTGAACCTGTTTGTAAAGAACAAGGCAGATTTGTCCGTTAAGGGTCAGGCAGTTCAGCTTGCGATTGACTGTGACTACCCGCGGAGCGGCAACATAAGGATTACGGTGCAGACCGCCTCAAAGGACTTTGCTCTCTTTATCCGAAAGCCGCTGTTTGTAGACAATTGGAAGATTACCGTGAACGGACAGAATGCAGAATATAGCGAAGACAAGCATTATGCAGTCATAAAGCGGTTTTGGAGCAATGACACAGTAGAACTTGCGTTCGACATAAAGCCCCGGCTTGTATTCTCAAATCCGCTGGTACGCGCCGACTGCGGCAAGGCATGTATTCTGAGAGGCCCGGAAGTCTACTGTCTGGAAGAATGCGACAACTTCCCGAACCTAGGTTCTGTGTATATCGCACAGGATGTAAAAATAAACGAACAGTGGCGCGATGATTTGCTTGACGGCAAGATGACGCTCCAGTTCCAAGGCGAACAGCTTACAGCACGGAGCGAGAGCGAAGACGCGGTGACAGGCGAGCCGCCAGAACTCAAACCGGTAACGCTTACCGCAGTTCCATACGGTTCGTGGGGCAACCGCACTCCAGGCGAGATGATTGTCTGGCTCAAGACGCTTGTATAATAAGCTGCCAGATGACAGGGTGTTGCCTTTCTTTTGCAAAAGCAACACCCGTCCGGAGTTTTTGCCGCGCTATGTTGAAGGGTCAACATAGCTATGTTTAAAGGTCTCTCACAGCGATGTTTAAAGGTGTCTCACAACGATGTTTAAAGGTCTCTCCAAGGCATTTCTGCACATGAACTGCCATACTAAAAAAACCTTGAAATTTCGGAATTCCTTGCTATAATAAAGGAATCCGCGTATACGGAATTATTTTACTCAAGCTATATTCTTATAAAAAGTGTAGCTAAAACAGGAGCGTTTTTATGGCAAAACAGCAGAGAACAATCGGTGTGTTTATCATCCAGCTTGCCTTGGCCATCTATTTGGTGATTACCGGTTTGTGTCTGACACTCAAACTCGGAAGTTCTATTTCCAGTGCCGAGATTTCGGCAGTGGCAAAACTCTTTGGCGGAGCAAGCGCAGCAATAACAATTCTCATCGGGGTAATTCTTTTGGTCTGCGGCATTATGTTCTGTCTAAAGGCAATCGGAATTGACCTTGGCAAACTCGATGACATATTCAAGTATGTGACACTTATTTTGTGGTGCATCGTCACTGTAGTCACATTGATGGGAATCATCGGCGAACTCAGCGCAGGAGCAAAGGCAATGCACTGGCTGCTCGTGCTCGCAAAGAACGCCCTTATCATAGGCGGCATTCTTACGATTAAGAACGGCAAGTAAATTACCATACGAAAGGGGCTGTCCAAAAAGAATGGCCAGCCCCTGATTTTTAACATGAATATATACACCCATGTTCTTTTGCCCCATATTTATGAATCCCAGAGCAAATTCTAGAAAAATTTAACAGATAATTGCAATATCCGCAATTGATTAAGCACTTATATTTCTTTATAATTTCGTATCATGAACACACTAGATATACTCAGACAATTAGCCATCATCATCATTTTTGCCAAGATTTTCGGCTTGGCGGCAAGAAAGCTCCACGCACCGCAGGTTGCCGGTGAAATCATCGCTGGGCTTATCATCGGCCCGAGTCTTTTTGGCTGGGTAAGCAGCTCCAGCTTTTTGTCGGGAATGGCGGAAATCGGTGTCATCATGCTCATGTTCAACGCAGGGTTAGGAACGAACATACACGAGCTTAAGAAATCCGGCTTAAAGGCAACGATTATTGCCTGCGCAGGCGTAAGCATTCCTCTTATTGCAGGAACTGTACTCTTTATGAGTTTTTATGGCTTCGATACAATAGGCTCAGAGGAATTCTACCGAGCCTTATATATCGGAACGATTCTTACAGCTACGTCAGTGAGTATCACGGTGCAGACGCTCAAAGAGCTGGGCAAACTGCAGAACTTTGTGGGAACAACAATCATGAGCGCCGCAATCATCGATGATGTAATCGGCATTATTGTACTTACCTTTGTAATAGGATTCAAAGACCCGTCTTCTGATATTATCAAGGTCATTTTGCAGACAGTGGCATTTTTTGCCGCCGCCACGGTATTCGGCTTTGCCTTCTACAAGATATTCAAGCGCGTGGAAAAGCGCTACAACCACACGCGCCGCATTCCTATCGTAGGTCTTGCGCTTGCATTCAGCATGTCATACATTGCCCAGCGCTTCTTTAATGTGGCGGACATCACCGGCGCATATATTGCGGGCGTAATTCTGTGCTCCACAAAGGACTCAAGCTATATTGCGCGCAAGATGGACATTAACTCGTACATGCTATTCGGTCCGGTGTTCTTTGCTTCTATAGGGCTGCAGACAAATATACGCACCATCGACCTTTCTATAATCTTGTTCTCAATTGCCTTTGTGATTGTAGGAATGGCATCTAAGGTCGTCGGTTGCGGAGCGGCTTCCAGACTGCTTGGTTTCAACAGGAGCGACAGCCTTAAAATCGGCTGCGGCATGATGACACGCGGCGAAGTGGCGCTTATCGTGGCTCAGCGCGGTCTTAGCGTCGGCTTGCTGGAACACGAATTCTTTACCGCAGTGATTCTGCTTATCATCGTAAGTTCCATTGCAACCCCGATTATCTTAAAGGCAATCTACTCCAAAGATTCCGAAGTTGCAACGGCCGCGGCTTAACCACAAGGCGGCATTTAGCCGCCTAGATAAGCAGACTTTACTGCGTCATCGGAAATAAGAACTTTGGCATCGCCGTCCATTGTAATTGTACCTGTTTCCAAAATGTAGGCACGGTTTGCGATGGAAAGCGCTTTATACGCATTCTGCTCAACAAGCAGAATCGTTGTTCCGGTCTCATTTATTTTTTGAATAATACTGAATATTTCATCAACTAAAATCGGTGCGAGTCCCATGCTCGGTTCGTCCAAGAGCAGGAGCTTCGGACGCGACATCAAGCTGCGGCCAATGGCAAGCATCTGCTGCTCGCCGCCGGAAAGTGTTCCTGACTCCTGGCGGATTCTTTCCTTAAGGCGGGGGAACAGTTCGAACACATGCACCATGTCTTCTTTTATGCCGTCCTTATCGCGGCGAAGGAAAGCGCCCATCTCAAGATTCTCTTTTACACTCATGTTCGCAAAAACACGCCGTCCCTCAGGAACCTGGATAAGCCCCATCTCAACGATTTTGTCTGCGGCAAGCGAAGTGATGTCAGTTCCCATAAATGAAACTCTACCGGAAGCTTTCTTGATGATATTGCTCAATGAATGCAGTGTCGTTGTCTTGCCGGCTCCGTTTGAGCCGATTAGACTTATGATTTCGCCCTCTTCCACCGTAAAGGAGATTCCTTTAAGCGCCTTTATAGCCCCGTAGGAAACGCACAAGTCTTTTACTTCAAGCATACTCATAAACTACCCCCTTTAGAAGCTCCTGCCGCGCCGTAGCCGGAACCAAGATAAGCCTTGATGACTTCCTGATTGCTCTGAATCTCCGCAGGAAGCCCGGAAGCGATTACACGTCCGTAGTTCAAGACCATCAGCCGTTCGCAAATGCCCATAACAAGCTTCATGTCGTGCTCAATCAAAAGAACGGTCAGATTGAATTCCTTTCTGATAAACGAAATAAGATTCATCAGTTCTTCAGTTTCCTGCCCGTTCATGCCGGCGGCAGGTTCGTCAAGCAAGAGCAGTTTCGGTTCGCTTGCAAGCGCACGGCAGATTTCCAGCTTGCGCTGCTCGCCGTACGGCAGATTCCTGGCCATCTCATTCTTGAGATGCTCAATATGGAACAGAGCAAGCAGAGACTCGGCTTTCTCGCGCATAATCATTTCGTCCCGCAAAAAGCGTGAAGTGCGGAACTCCACGTCAAAGGGATTGACCATACGCTTTTGGTGCAGGGCGACTTTTACGTTGTCTTCTACGCTCATTGCGCCGAACAACCTGATGTTCTGAAAAGTTCTTGCGATACCGATTCTATTCAGCTCCGCAGGAGACTTCTTGTTAATCACCGTAAGCTTGCCGTCGCGGTCAACAAAAGTGATTGTTCCTTCCGTAGGTTTGTACACGCCGGAAAGCATATTGAACACGGTTGTCTTACCGGCTCCGTTCGGTCCGATGAGACCTATAAGCTCCCCCTGAAACAAGTCCAGGTTAAAAGATGAAACCGCACGCAAACCGCCGAACTGAATAGAAATGTCTTTAGCACGCAGGAGCAACTCCCGCTTCTCTTCGTTCTGACCTTCCATTATGCAGCCCCCTTACCAAGCTTTGACAAAATCTTTTTACGCAGTTCGGGAAGTTTTTCCCAGCAGTGAATAAAGCTCATCTCTTTTGTTCCAAGCAAGCCCTGCGGTCTGAACAGCATCATGACGGTAAGCAGAACCGGATAAATCAAAAGGCGGTAGTCCTTGAGGATACGCAGTGACTCCTGCAGAATCGTAAGGCCGAATGCCGCAATTACAGACCCGGTAACGCTGCCCATGCCGCCGAAGACGACAAAAATCAAGTCGTTTATCGATGCGTTGAAGTCAAACTGCTTTGGCTGTATAAAGCCGATAAAAGGCGCGTACAGCCCGCCGGCGATTCCTGCAATAAAGGACGCGATGACAAAGCCTGTCATCTTATAGCGGAAGACGGAAATGCCGTTGCTCTTTGCGGCAATCTCATCTTCGCGGACGGAAAGAATCGCACGTCCGTATGTTGAGCGCACAAAGTTCTGCAAGAGGATAATAACCACTGTCAGCGTGCCGACGATTGCAAGCCACGAGATTGTAGCTCCCCAAGAAAGAGATGTCGTGAGCACGGTGCTGAACTGTTTGCCGTTCGGTCCGCCTGTCAAATCCTTGAGGTTGATGAGGAACACGCGGATTATCTCGCCGAACGCGAGTGTGACGATTGCAAGGTAGTCGCCTTCCAGCTTGAGTGTCGGAAAGCCAATCAGAAAGCCGACAAAGGCAGCCGCAAGGCCGGCAAGCAGTATGCTGAGCGGAAGCGGTATGTGCAGGCTGTTCGTAAGGGCTATCACTGCATAGGCGCCAACGGCCTCAAAGCCTGCCTGCCCCAGGGAAAGCTGCCCGGTGATTCCGCAGATTACGTTTACCGAAACAGCCATAATCGCATTGAGTCCGCCGAGTGTGATAATCTGAGCGGTATAGGCATCTATCACGGAACTTTTTATGAGCAGCCCCGGAAGAGTAATTGCAACAAAAGCCAGCACGCCAAGAATTATTGTATTGCGCAAATGTATATTCTTCATCAGTCTGCTCCTTACACTTTTACGACTTGCTTCTTGCCCAGAAGTCCCGACGGCTTGATGAGCAGAATCACGATAAGTATGCAGTATGAAATTGCATCCGCATACTGAGAAGAAATGTACGCCTTGGCCATGGTCTCCGCAATGCCAAGGATAATGCCGCCGACCATAGCTCCCGGCACAGAACCGATTCCGCCCAGAACGGCGGCGACAAAGGCCTTGAGTCCCGGTATGTATCCCATGGTCGGGTCAATCTGCGGATAGGCTGTCGCATAAAGCACGCCGCCTGCGCCTGCAAGAACGGAACCGATTACAAAGGTTATCGCAATAGTCTTGTTCACACTGATTCCCATAAGGCTTGCCGCTCCCATGTCGTAGCTCACGGCACGCATGGCCTTGCCGGTACGCGTGTAGTTTATGAGCAGGTTGAGCAGAATCATCAATATGATTGAAGACACTATGACCAGTATCTGTATATCCGAAATTGAAACGAGTCCGTCAGGGAAAGACGGTGTAACCAGGCGGTGCGTGACTGACGGCATGACAGGATATGAACGCGGGTCAGGGCCGACAAAAGGAAGCACGCGCATCAGATTCTGAAGAATCAGCTCGACCGCAATCGCCGTAATAAGAGAATTAAGACGCGGAGAGTTGCGCAAAGGCCGGTAGGCGCAGCGCTCTATGAGCAAGCTCAGCAGGGCACAGACTATCATAGCCGCCAAAAATGCCATGAACAGGCCGAACGGCGTTGTGCCAAAAAAAACTAAGACGAAGTAGCCGGTGTATGCTCCGACCATCATAACGTCTCCGTGGGCAAAGTTAATGAGTTTTACGATTCCATAGACCATCGTGTAGCCGAGCGCAATCAGGGCATATATACTGCCGAGCGAGAGTCCATTAACAAACTGCTTCAAGAAAGTATCCAATATAACCTCCCCTTTCTCCGTTTTAAAAAAAAGAGGTGCATACCGTAAGGTTCCGATATGCACCTCTTTGTGCTGAAATAATTCTACAGTTTTTTCAGTTATTTTGCAATATCAACAGTTGCGTAATATCCGGTCTTCAATTGATTGTCGCTGCCCATGGAAAGCTTGAGCATAACAGCAGACTTTACAGGGTTATGCTTTTCGTCAAATGTCAAATGCCCGGTAACGTAGTCGCCGTCTGTCTTTTCAAGTGCGTCGCGGACAGCCTTGGGGTCTGCAGTACCGGCTTTTGCGATGGCATCGCGGAGCATGTACATGCTGTCATATCCAAGTGCGGCGAACGCATTCGGATTCTCGTTATACTTTGCATTGAAAGAAGATACGAATGACTGAACCTTTGCGCTGTCGCTGTCTGTGGCATAGTGGTTTGAATAGTAGCCGGGAATCATCTCCTCACCGGCGTTTCCCGTCAGACCGTCCCAACCGTCCGCACCTACAATCGGCACGGTAATTCCCTGTGCGCGGAGCTGCTTTGCAATAAGGGCGACTGTTCCATAATAGTCAGGAAGATATACGACTTCAGGCTTGGCATTCTTAATCTTTGTGAGCTGAGCATTAAAGTCTTTGTCGCCCGTGCTGTAGGACTCGGTAGCAACGATTGTGCCGCCATGAGACTGATACTCTTTTACGAAGTTCTCGGTAAGTCCAACGGAATAGTCATTGCCGACATCGTAAAGGATTGCGGCTGAACGGCAGCCGAGGTTTTCTGCGGCAAACTTTCCGCAGACGCGTCCCTGGAAAGGGTCTGTATAGCAGGCGCGGAAAATGTAGTTTCCGGCATCGGTAATAGCAACGGCAGTAGTGGCAGGAGCAATCTGAACGACTCCGTTTGCCTGTGTCAAAGAAGTGATGGACATGGTAGCGCCGGATGTAAGAGAACCGATGATAAGACGGACTCCGTCCTTTGTGGCGAGCTTTTTATACGCGTTGACAGACTTTGCGCCGTCACCTTCATCGTCCTCGCAAATATATTCTATATTCTTTCCGAGGACACCGCCAGCCTTGTTGATTTCTTCCACCGCAAGGTCGACGCCTTTCTTGCACTCAAGGCCATAGGCTGTATAACTGCCGGAAAGAGGAGCAATTCCGCCAATCTTTATGGTATCAGATTTCTTTCCGCCGCAAGAAGACAAAGCAAGGGCTGCAAAAGAAAGCCCCGCAAAAGCACACAGTAAATTCTTCTTCATATTAGTTCTCCTAAAGAATATTTAGCTGTACTGCATAATAATATAAAATTCGATTGTAGTAAATATCGTTTTGTATCTTTTTTGGATTTTTATGCAAAATAAATGCTATTCTAGTGCCCGCAATGAATAAATGTAAGCTCGTGCTTGTTGTAATTCAAGTGCAGCACACGGCTGTCTGGTATTGCCGCAAAGCGGGAGACAAGATTCCAGTCGATATCTCCCTGCATCTTGATAGTGCATATCATATTCTTTGTCTTACCGCTTGCAAGCCATTTTCCTATCCAGCCCAAAAGCCGCTCCGGATAGCATATCACGTCTGAAAACACCCAGTCGAATTCCCCCAACTCTTCCGGGGTCAGGGTAAATGCATCGTGCGCACGGAATTCCACAAGAGGGTCATTCATAAGAGAAGGCGCAAGCTCTGCTCTGTCCACAGCGAATACAGTCGCCCCCAGCTTTCGCAGCACCCACGTCCAGCCGCCGGGACATGCGCCCGCATCAAAACAGCGCTGCCCCTCGCCAGGCAAGTCCACCCCAAAGAAGTGCCTGGCCTCACACAAGGCTTCCTGCACTTTCAGGTATGCCCGGCTCGGCGGATTCACGTGATCTTCATTAAAGACAACAGCACCGGCCGGCAGCGTGCTTGTAGTCTCTGCAGAAGCCAGCAGCGTATGTTCGTCTATCAATGTGTACAGACCGATTGGAGAAGAGACTATTTCAAATGGGAAATCCCGGTTCTTTAGATTCACGTGCGGAAGTTTTTCCTGCAGCAAAGCCGCACGGCGGAAAAGCTGGTAATTATACGGTGCCCAGGAACGCTGAACGGAGCGCAAGGCGGAAGAAGCATCGCCGATAGAGTCAAAATGCACAAGGAACGGCTTTTTCATGCAGTCCTTGGCCCAATACGGGTACTCCACGGCAGCGTCTTGCCCAAAATCAGACAAGTAAAGCAAATCGCCATAAAAGACTGACTTACCTGACTTGTTAAGCTCCTGCAGATTAAGAAGAAAACGTGAGGACAACTCGCTTTCCAGCATTCCTGCCATTTCAGGAAAAGGAAGGAAAGCCTTTCCTTCTATATATTCGATGTTGAATCCCATTGAAATTATATGCCGTCAGTTTACAAAAACAGGCTCATTATTTATTATCAGACTATAAATGCTGTCGCCATCGCCCTCTGTCATTTGCTTTTCGGATATATATGACTCCAGACGCGGACTATCGGGCGAACGCAAGACACTGAACCCTATTACAGTCTCGCTTCCTTTTAATGAAGCCCACTGCGGGCAACAGATAAGATGCAAAGGAGATGAATCACTTTGTGACAGACGGATAGTCAAGTTATATTGATTTTCCATATCAATGGCGACAGGCACAGGGAAACGAACCTTGCAGCCGCCGACACTAATGTCATCCAAAACTCCGGGAAGAGCGCAAATGCTTTCGGCCTCAACATGGCCAAAATCTTCATACCGTTCATCCGTCCTATGTTCTCTACACATAA
This sequence comes from uncultured Treponema sp., assembly GCA_964554745.1. Lineage (GTDB taxonomy): Bacteria > Spirochaetota > Spirochaetia > Treponematales > Treponemataceae > Treponema_D. The sequence goes on from CAZKPZ010000009.1 coordinate 33,888, forward strand.
CCACCCTATTATGAACATTACTTGCAAAAAGGTCAAGGCGTTTTTATCGGAACAAGAGAGTCCAATCTTTAGGAGTATTTCTGGTCTTACACTCTTGCATAAATATAAATCAAGTTGTATATTAAATGCATAAAATTACAATCAAGGAGCTTACAAATGGCAAAAGATAAGGTAATTCTCGCCTACTCCGGCGGTTTGGACACAACAGTTATCATTCCTTGGCTCAAGGAAAACTACGACTACGACGTTATTGCAGTTTGCATAGATTTGGGACAGTGGGACGACTGGCCTAAGATTAAGAGCCGCGCGCTCAAGACAGGAGCCGCCGCCTGCTATGTGGTAGACGCCCGCGCAGAATACTGCAAGGATTACATCTGGCCGGCAGTCAAAGGCGGCTGTGTATACGAAGACGAATACCTTCTGGGAACCTCAACAGCCCGTCCGCTCATCGGCAAGATTCTTGTTGAATACGCACGGCAGGAAAAGGCCGTCGCAATCTGCCACGGAGCGACAGGAAAGGGCAACGACCAGGTGCGCTTCGAGCTTGCCATCAAGGCGTTTGCCCCTGACCTCAAGGTAATTGCCGCATGGCGCGACCCCAAGTGGAACCTGCAGAGCCGCGAGGACGAGATGAAGTACCTTGAGGACCGCAATATCGAAGCCCCGATGAAAAAAGCAGAGTCATATTCCTGCGATGAGAACATCTGGCACATCAGCCACGAGGGACTGGAGCTGGAAGAGACAGAGAACGAGGGCAAGTACGCCAATATGCTCAAGGAAACAAAGCTTCCAGAAGAAGCAGGTGACGGCGAGTATGTAAAGATTGAGTTCGAGCACGGCGAGGCCGTAGCGGTGAACGGCAAGAAGATGAACCCGCTTGAAATCATGGAAGAGCTGAACAAAATCGGCGGACGCAACGGAATCGGCATTGTTGACTTGGTGGAGAACCGCGTTGTCGGCATGAAGAGCCGCGGCATCTATGAGACTCCAGGCGGAACAATACTTTTGTACGCCCACGAGCAGATGGATCACCTCTGCCTCGACCGCGACACCTATCACTTTAAGCAGCAGATTTCACTGCGCGAGAGCGAGTTGATTTACGACGGCAAGTGGTTCACCACGCTCATGGAGGGCATCATGTCATTCATGGACAAAGTGGAAGAAAACGTAACCGGATGGGTAAACCTCAAGCTCTACAAGGGCAGCATGCGCGGGGCCGGAAGCTCTTCGCCGTACAGTCTCTATAACGAGAGCATCGCAAGCTTCGCGACCGGAGACCTCTACGACCACAAGGACGCACAAGGCTTTATCACATTGTTCGGCCTGCCGCTCAAGGTCCGCGCAATGATGGAGCAGAAAGTCGGCAAAGGCCAGGCCATCATTGACAGCGCATCGCTAAAGAAAAGACCAACAGAGTAAAAAAAGTCTAAGACAAAATAAATACGCGCGGAACCGTAGTTCCAAACGAAACGGCACTTGCGGAGCGTAGCGGAGACACCGTGACGTTCCCGTTTGGAACTACGGTGGGAGTGCGTATTTATGTTTTCTACTGCTGATTGTACACTTTGCAAAGCCCCTGTAATTTGCTATAATTAACTTCCTATGAGAATTTGGCTTAAATATTTACTTGGTATTTTATTAGGAACAGCCTTTGCAGTCTTCTTTCCAGCAGGTTCAAAAGGCGCGCAGGAAGTCCTGGACTTTTTGGTTGAACTGGTCATCCGCTTTGGACGCTATCCTCTTATTCCGCTGCTTTTCTTTTCAATAGCCACCGCCTGCTACACGCTGCGCGAAAATAAAATAATGCTCAAGACAGGCTTTTGGACTTTTGCCTCGATAATTGTTTCCACAGCCATGCTGACAGTACTGGGACTTGCAGCCGCCTTGCTGGCGAACCTGCCGCGCATCCCAATGACAGTAGAAAGCGCAAGCAACATTCCGTCCATCGACGCTAAGAATCTGCTGCTGCAGCTTTTCCCGTATTCTTCAATAAATTCTCTTCTCAACGACAGCTATCTTCTGCCATGCTTTATTCTGGCCGGCTTTATCGGAGCAGGAGCTAATGACGACAAAACAGCCTCAAACGCGGCAATCAAGCTGTTCAACTCGCTTTCACGCGTATGCTATATCGTGATGGGCTTTTTTACGGAGATTCTCGCCGTCGCCCTCATCGCGCTTTCATGCCGCTGGATGCTGGACTTTTTTGCCCTGCACAAAGAAGGCTTGTACACGCCGCTCCTTACCCTGCTCTCAATCCTGCTCGCAGTTACGGCATTGGTAATTTACCCGCTCATACTCAGACTGCTCTGTCACGAACGACACCCCTTCCGCGTAATCTATGCAAGCATTGCACCGTTTCTGCTTGCTTTCTTTTCAGGCGATACAAACATGACACTGCCGCTCTCTATCAGGCACGGAAAAGAAAGCCTGGGCATCCAGCACCGCGTAAACGGCGTTTCGTTTCCGCTCTTCTCAATCTTTGCAAGGGGAGGTTCCGCATTGGTTGCCTCGGTCTGCTTTATCGTGATTTTCTACTCATACTCAATGCTAAAAATAACCCCCGGCTCTGTAATCAAAATCGGGCTTACGGCGTTCTTTTTCTCCTTCCTGCTTGGCGAACATTCCAGCGGCGGCACATACCTGCTGCTTACAATTATCTGCACCAAATTCGGCGGAGGCTACGAAGCCGGCTATCTGCTCTTGCGCAATGCGGCACCGCTCTTAGGCTGTTTTGCCGCAGCCTTTGACGTGCTCACCGCAATGACCGGCAGCTATATTGTAGGAATCAAGACGTCCTGTGTGGAACGGCAGGAACTGCGTAAGTTCATCTAAAGCCGGCAAAAAGCACAGGCCGATTCAAAAATATTCCACTTCACCAGAACCTGTAAACAACTCCAGTTTGCCGTCAAGGTCTGGTGAAGCATATACAGTTCCGCTGTCATCAATAAAAACTACACTAACCGTCTGGAATGCCCGCCTGAACTCAGCAGGCCCCATAATAAAAGCAATCGTACTTAAGGCATCCGCACGGCACGAAGACTCATCTATTATTGTCGTGGACACAATCTGCCTGCCCCTGTAAGACGTTTCTGACGGAAAGCCGCTTTTTGTATTCAATATATGATGATAGCGGTGTCCGTCCTGCACAAAGTAGCGCTCGTAGGGACCGCTTGTCACCACATTGCAGGAAGACTCAAGAGACAACGCCAATGCAATGGTATCCCCTGCGTTCTCAGGATTCTTGATACCGACTTTCCAGCTGCTCTTATCTTTCTTTTTACCCAATATGCTGACATTGCCGCCCAAGTTCACCACGGCGCGCTTTACGCCGTTCGCCTTAAGAATGCGAATCATCTCGTCCGCAGCGTAGCCCTTTGCAATGCCACCCAAGTCCAAGGCCATGCCGGGCTTTTCAAGGAATACGGTATCCGCCGTCTCATCCAGCAGAACACGATTCCAGTCAATGAGCGGCAGCACGGCATCAAGCTCCTGCTGAGTCGGAACCTTTGCATGCTCAGTATTTATACCCCACAGCTTAACAAGAGGGCCTACAGTAGGATCAAAGGCGGCACCGCTCTTACCGGCAAAGACCAAGGCCTGGCTGATTACATAAAAAACATCAGAGCTTACCGCAACAGGTTTTACTCCGGCCTGACTGTTCACGGCAGAGATTTCCGAATCCGTGCGGTTCACGCTAAAGCGCGCGTCTATTTCCGCAAGACGCGCGAACAGGCTCTCATACAGCTGCTTACTGCCGTCCTCAAAGGCGTTTATAGTGCAGACAGTTCCCAAATATTCCCCGGTCTGCGGCTTAAGACTTGCGCCAGCCGTTCCCTTGCAGGAAAAAAGGAGAGAAGCAAGCAGGCAGATGAGCGGCAGCTCAAGGCATTCTACAAATTTCATAAAGGAAGGAAGTCTAGTTTTCATCATTGCAACAAAAGAAATTTATATGTATTATGAAACTATGTCAATATTTACAGAATCACAAAGAGAGACCGAAGAACAGAAAAAGAAATTCCGCGACTACTTTGCGGAAAAGACACAGGACGAAGTACAAAACCTGGAGCTTGCGGAATTCCGTGCGGATAACGGCGTATATCAGGACTTAAACCTAAAAAGCTATCGCCCTAGCCTGTGGGGCTTAATCGTTTTTTGCAAAAAAGAAATCTACTATTACGTAGCAGAACAGGAATCGTATCTTTCGTTCTTTATGAAAGGCGCAGGAAAAACAGAAGAAAAACTTGTCTGCCTCTCCCAGCTCTCGGACATCAGCTTTTCGTTGCCGCACAAAGGGCCGCTCGCTTTCTTGAATCCGGAGCTTTCCCGCTCCATAGAAGGCAGCTACACGAACATGAACGGGACAAAGCGCTATTTCACGCTTGTCCTGAACAAAAAAGCAGACGAGCCGTTTGCCTTGCTGACTGATAACGCAAAGTAAGCGGCGCCAGCCCTTCCTAGTCCATGTAATACGTTTTTATCGGAGGGAAGCCGTTAAAGGCAACACTTGCGTAGGTTGAAGTATAGGCACCCGTCGTAAGCCAGTACAGCTTGTCTCCGGCCTTAAGAGACACAGGAAGCTTATACTTGAAGTCCTCGTACATGATGTCCGCGCTGTCGCAGGTCGGACCGGCAAGAATCACCTCGCCTTCCTTCGCGCCCGGCTCATCTTTTGTGGTAATCACCGGATACTTGATTGACTCGCCCATCGTCTCCACAAGTCCGTTGAACTTACCGGCGTCCACATAGACCCAGCGCTGCAGGGCAGTGTTGTTCTTGCGGCTCACAAGGATAACCTCGCTCGTCAGAATACCGCAGTCGCCGACCAGCGAACGTCCCGGCTCAAGGATTATCTGGGGCATGTCATCGCCGAAGTCCTCGCGCAAGTAGCGGGTGATTTCAGAAGCGTATGTCTCAAGCTCGTTTGTCTGATTGATGTAGTGAGCAGGGAAACCGCCGCCCATATTTATCATAGAAAGCTTTATGCCCTCTTCCTCTTCCAGAGAGGAGAACAGATACAGAGTCTTTGCAATCGCGTCATTCCAAATACCGATGTCGCGCTGCTGGCTGCCCACGTGGAAACTTACGCCGTATGGGGTAAGGCCAAGGTCGCGGCTCATTACAACCAAGTCATAGGCCATGTCAGGGTGGCAGCCGAATTTGCGGCTCAACGGCCAGTCAGCGGTAGCGGTACTTTCTATAAGCATGCGCACGTAGACGCGGCTCTTAGGAGCGAACTCAGCGATGTTCTTCAAGTCCTCTTTGCTGTCGGTGGCAAACATGCGCACGCCTTTCTCGTAAAAATAAGCGATGTCTACAGATTTCTTTATCGTATTGCCGTAAGAAATTCTGTCTGGAGAAACTCCAAGCGCAAGAACCTTGTCCAACTCATAGCGGGAAGCAATGTCAAAGTTGGCCCCCAGCTCAGCGAGCATAGATATTACCTTGTCGCCGGGATTGGCCTTTACCGCGTAATAAATCTGGGCAAAAGGAAATGAATCACGAAGCTTGATGTAGTTGCGCTTAATCTGGTGCAGATTAACCACAATGTTCGGAGTCTCAAGCTTTTCAGAAAAATCAAGAAACCTCTTCCATTCCTGATCAGAGATAAAGTCAGCACGATTGAACAAATCGCTACCACCTTATAAAATAGAATATATCAACAGCTTAGTAATACTGCATGAAAACGGATAATAATATATATTTCGGGCAGGGGCAAGAGCTTTTTTTAAAAAAAATCATTTTGCAAGACAAAAAGAGCAATTTGTGATACACTGCCCAGCATGGCTTTTGTAAAGAATCTGTTTGACAAAAACTTTATCGAATATGCTAGCTACGTCATCCGCGACCGCGCCATACCTGATTTGGAAGACGGACTCAAGCCCGTACAGCGCCGCATCATGCACACGCTCTTTGAGATGGATGACGGCCGCTTCCAAAAAGTGGCCAACGTAGTGGGACGCGTCATGAAGTACCATCCGCACGGAGACGCATCCATCGGAGGAGCGCTCGTAGTTCTTGCAAACAAGGGCATCTTCATAGAGCGGCAGGGAAACTTCGGCAACATGTTCACAGGAGACGGAGCCTCAGCGCCGCGTTACATAGAGTGCCGCGTCAACCCGCTGGCAAAAGACTTTTTCGTTACAAATTCCAATATAACACATTACGTCCCGAACTATGACGGCAGAAGCGAAGAGCCTGAGGTCTACCGCACAAAGATTCCTGTAGCCCTGGTTATCGGCGCGGAAGGAATCGCCGTAGGCATGTCGACAAAGATTCTCCCATATAATATAAAAGAAGTTCTGGAAGCAGAAAAGAAAGCTCTCCGCAACGAACAGTTCACCATCTACCCGGACGTGCCGACCGGCGGACTAATTGACGTAAGCAACTACACCGACGGAAATGGCAAAATCATAACCCGCGCCAAATTCGACATGAGCGATGAAAAGAAAATCGTCATAACAGAACTGCCAGTCGACTCAACTTCAGAAAGCCTTCTGAATTCAATAGAAAGCGCCTACAAGGCCGGCAAAATCAAAATCAGCTCGATTGACGACTTTACCACCGACCACTGCCAGATTGAAATCAAGCTGCCGCGCGGCGTATACGCAAAAGACATAGAAAAAGCCCTGTACGCCTACACCGACTGCGAAAAATCAATTTCCTGCCAGATGCTCGTAATTAAAGACAACATGCCGGTCTTAATGACAGCGACAGAGATTATCCAGTACTACGCAAAGAAACTTACCGGCATCATCAAGGAAGAGCTGGAGTTTGAGCGAGGCCAGCTGAGCGAAGAACTGCACGCCCGCACGCTTGAGCGCATCTTTGTTGAGGAGCGCATCTACAAGAAGATAGAGCAGATGAAGACTGCCGAAGCCGTAGTCAAGGCCGTAAAAGACGGCTTCAAGCCGTTCAAAGACGAGCTGGTGCGCGAGGTGACTGATGATGACGTGGACAAGCTTCTTAAGATACCAATCCGCCGCATTTCGCTCTTTGACATGAACAAGAACAAGGAGCAGGTAAAAGCCATCAACGCGCGCCTCAAGGAAATAAACCGCAGACTCAAGCACCTGACCGACTGCGCCATAGAATATCTTGACGGAATGCTCGATAAATTCGCAAAGATGAACCCGGATCTCTTGCAGCGGCACACGCAGATAGCAAAATTCTCCGCCGTAGAAGTAAAGAAGATTGTAAAGCGCGAGACACCGCTGCGCTATGACGAAAAGGGCTACCTTGGCACATCAGTCTTTGGCGGAACGGAGCTTTTAAAAGTCACCCCGTTCGACAGGATTTTCTTTGTGCGCAAGAGCGGAATATACACCGTCTGCGACGTTCCAGACAAGATGTTTGTTGACGCAGGCATCTGGTACTGTAACTACGCGGAAAAAGATGTCATCGGCAAGGAGCTGTTCACCATAATCTACCGCGACCCCAAGACAAAGTACAGCTACATAAAGCGTTGCCGTGTCTCAGGCTGGATAATGAACCGCGACTACCTGTTCGCACCGGACGGCATGGAAGTGCTGCACATAGATACCCGCACGGACTTTGCATTCACTCTGAACTATGAGAAAAAGCCCCGCGTCAAGGTGCTCAAAGAAGACTTCCAGGCAGGAACGTTTGAAGAAAAAGGACTCAAGGCCGCCGGCGTGCGCCTTTCAACCCATGAGACCGCAAGCATAAGCGTAGAACAGAAGACAGAGCAGAAGGACTTGTTCTAAACAGCCGCCCCATTGCCCACTGCGGCAAAGCTGTGCTATACTTTGCGTGTCCTTTATGAAAGTACTCCTTGAATACGCCGCCGCAGAAACAAACGTAAAAAATTCCCGCTTTATCGCAGAAGTCTTTCCTGTAAAGACACAGGCAGAGGCGCGGGATACACTGCGGGCACAAAAAGAAAAATACAGTGACGCGACGCACGTAGTACACGCCTTTTTTACCGGTCTGCAGGCAGAAGCAAGCGGACTGAGCGATGACGGAGAGCCTTCGGGAACAGCCGGCCGCCCTGCATTTGAAGTGCTCAAGGGCAGCGGAGTCACAAACATCATTCTAACCGTAACACGCTACTTCGGCGGCACGCTGCTGGGAACAGGCGGCTTGGTGCGTGCTTATTCGGACGCGGCAAAGCAAGTGCTCGCCCTTGCAAAGACAGAGGAGTATGTAAGCAAAAGCCGCCTGTCGTTTGCGTGCAGCTACCAGCACTATGAGCACATCAAGCGGATGCTTGCGGAATTTCACACAGACAGCATCAAAGAAGACTTTGCTTCAAGCGTTAACGTATCGCTGCTTGTCTGGGCAAGCGAAGCCCCTGCACTTAGCGAAAAGATAAAGAACATAAGCAAAGGAGAAACGGAGGTCATAACAGAACCATGCACTTGATTTTCATACGCCACGGAGACCCGGACTACGAGCACGACAGCCTTACCCCAAAAGGCTTTAGAGAGGCGGAGCTGCTTTCAGACCGCATCGCAGCATGGAACGTCACGGACTTTTACGTCTCGCCCTACGGACGCGCACAGAAAACATTGCAGCCGGCACTGCTAAAAATGAACCGCACCGCAGAAACAAAGGACTGGCTGCACGAGTTCGACTACAAAGTGACAGACGCGCAGACCGGCAAGTCTCACGGCTGTTGGGACTGGACGCCACGAACATATTATTCCCAGAAGAACTACTTTGACCGCTTTAAATGGCACAAGACAAAAACAATGAAAAGCGGCGGCATTGCAGAACGATACAAAACAGTATGCGCAGAATTCGACAAGTTGCTTGCCGCCTATGACTATAACCGCCTGGATGCGGACACACCAGTCTACAACTGCCTGCCGCACCTGAGCCAAGAAGAAGCTACGGTTGACACACACCTGCAAGCGAGCCAGAAAGACCTGGACGAAAAGAACCTTGTCTTTGTCTGCCACCTCGGCTCAATGTTCACAATTATATCCCATCTTACGGGCTTAAGCCCCATGCAGCTCTGGCAGGGCTTCTTTGTCGCCCCCACGTCAGTCACCGTGCTGGGAGCGGAAGAGCGAGTCCCGGGCGAAGTTGTGTTCCGCGTGCAGATGCTGGGCGACATACGCCACCTGAAGCAGGGAGGCGAAACGGCTTCTGCGTCAGGCTTCTTCGGCAACTTTACGGAATTCTAAAATACGCCCTGACCGGCTTTGCTCTACACGTTACGGATATCCTCAAGTACGGAGCCGGAAGCTTCTATAATGCCCTGCAGGTCATCAAGGCTTATTCCAGAAGCACGCAGCGTCACCTTTCTCTTGCCCGCCTCGTCCATGTCCGCAGTGACAAGAGAAACAATGTTGCCGTTCTTCTCCGCAAGATTCTTGGAAAAGTCGCTGAGCGCACCGGGCTTGTCGCCCATCACGAAGGTGGCGCGCACACCGGCATGACGTGTTCCGAACATGCTGATAAAAGCCTTGAACAAGTCGCTTTCGGTAATAATGCCCACCACAAGCTCATCGCGCTTTACCACCAGGGAGCCGATACCGTAGTCAAGCATAAGGCGCGCGGCCTCTTCCACCGGCTCATTCTCGCCGACGGTTACTACTGGGGCAGCCATAACCTGCTCTACCTTCATCTTGTTCAAAAGATAGCTAAGCTCAAACATGTCAAGCGTAGTCGCATCGCTCGGAGAAGCATTGTGAATGTCGTTCCCGGTTATTATTCCAATAAGCTTTCCTGACTTGTCCAATACCGGCAGCTTTTTTATCTTGTTCTTTATCATGAGTTCCTTAGCTTCGGGAACAGACTTGTCGCCGCTGATTGTGACTGGATTTCTTGCCATTACGTCTTTTACTAACATATTCTATGCCTCCACTCAAGCTTAATTCCTATATTAACTTACAGACACACATTGCGCAAGACTTATTTTTTTTCAAAAAGCAGGGGGAGGACGGTTGACCTTTTACGATGATTTCTGATATACTGTTCACAATTATCGCGTATAAACACATGGGCCATTAGCTCAGTCGGTTAGAGCAGAGGACTCATAATCCTTTGGTCCTAAGTTCAAGTCTTAGATGGCCCA
>CAZKPZ010000010.1:0-31823 GCA_964554745.1 uncultured Treponema sp.
CCGCAACGCCGGCGCGGTTACTGGGCTTAAAAGACCGCGGACTGCTCAAAACCGGCTGCCACGCCGATTTGGCTGTTGTTGACACAGAAAAGCGTTGGACGGTCAAAGGCGAAAACTTTAAGAGTAAAGGTCATTACACACCTTGGGAAGGAAAGAAACTGACTGGAAAAGTCGAGACTGTCTTCTTTAACGGCCAGATGACTCAAGCTGAGTGCCAGTAAGTGTTACCTCGCCGCTTTTTAGTTCCCGCTGCTCGCCATCTTCAGTTTCTACTATCAGGCCGATGCCGTCGCTTATTCCGACTACAGTAGCCGGATAGTTGCCGCGGCTTTCGCCTATCAGCGGAGTAACCAGCACGCGGCGGCCATTCAGAATAGAACGCCGCCGGTAGTCTGCCAAAACATCGCCGCTTATGCGACAGCCGTCAGAACGGCAGAGGGCTGCAAGGATTTCTTTCATACAGGCGGCCAACAGCCAGCTCCGCGTAATGCCAGCCACACGCTCTTTTGGGCAGCCAAGACGCAATGATTCGTCTGCAATACCCCCAGCCTTTGCCGCGATTTCAGGCGGCAGACCGCTGTTGCATGACATATTGATTCCGATACCTACAACGGCGGCTTCAACTGTCTGCGTTACATGATTGGAAAAGCCTTCCGTAAGAATGCCGCACACCTTCTTGCCGTTCAGATACACGTCATTAACCCACTTTATACCGCAGTGTACACCGTACAAGGCCTCTATCGCACGGCATACTCCAACGACCGAGGTTATGGTATATACCGCCGGGTCTTTTACGCCGCCTACAGGAGCATAGATAAAGCTAAAATAGATACCAGTCTTTGTCGGAGAATAGAAGGAGCGCCCCATGCGACCGCGGCCGGCCGACTGGGTGGCGGAAGCCGCAAGCGCAAGATGCAAAGTGCAGCCGTCTTTTGTAAGAGCGCCGGCATCGTCACGAAGCCTGCCGCTTTTTTCCAGGCGGCGGAGCAGTTCTGAATTGGTGCTGTCTATTTCGTCATAAACAGAAACTCTTTCATACGGCAGAAGTGTCTGTGCTTGAGACTGTCCATTTGACAGAGCGCAGAAATCTGCCCAGAAAGACTCTTTGGTAAAGTCATCAGGCATAGGATTAATTCTTCTTTCCCAGCATCATAAAGTCATTGACTGCCGCAGAGAACGCAATGCCGCTGCCTGGTTCGGAAAGACACGGCAAGGTGCGGATTGCCTCAAGCACGGCAGCTTTCTTTTGCGAGTCAACAACAATCAGCAGCATTTCCTTTTCTGGGACAATGTGCATTCCAAAGAACTTTGCGTCATCTTCCCTGGCTGTTCCGCGCGCGTTTATAACAGTGCCGCCGCCCGCACCAGCTTTTCTGGCAGCAGCCATGGCATCGTCTGCATATCCTTTATTCAAAATAATCGCGACAAGGCTTCGTTCTTCCATATTATCTTCTCCCTGAGCGTCTGCTCTGATATCTTGTGCTCCCTTTTTAACAACTCCATTTTTCATCATGCCGTCCGCATCCAATCCTAACAGCAGACCTAAATCATGCCGCTCTTCCCGGCACTTTTGGATAATGCCTTCATAAATCCGGCGGTATTCAACGCCGGTAGTTAAAATTATAACCAAATCACGGGCCGTGTCGCCGAAGCCGAACGCAGAAAGCAGGGCATTTGACGTAAGGCCGCGTCCCATGACTACTGTACCGCCAAAACTTCCGGCGGCAACAGCTGCGCCAGACACAAGCTCCGCCTTGCCGTGGGGAACGTTCGCTATTATCAAGTTGAACTCGCTCATTCAGCCATCTCCTTTCTTCCGCTTTTTATCTTGAATACTATGCCAAGAACTTGTATCGCTATAAGCGGAGTCATAGCAACCAGCGCAATTACCCCGAATGCGGCAGCCGCTGAGCCTTCTCCGCCGGAAGACGCCACTCCAAGCGTAAATGACAGAATAAAGGTACTGGTCATCGGCCCAGAGGCTACTCCGCCTGAGTCAAATGCGATGCCTACGAAAAGGGACGGACAAAACAGAGTAAGCAGCAGGGAAAGCGCATAGCCCGGCACAAGAATGTACCAAATGTTGAATCCGTACAACACCCGAAGCAAGCTCAAACCGATAGAAACGGCAACCCCGGACGAAAGAGCGGTAAGCATAAGCTTGCGTTTTATCATTCCGCCGGAAACCTGCTCCACCTGCTCAGTCAAAACCCAGACAGCCGGCTCTGCGCAGACAACGACAGCCCCGAAAAGCATACCCGTCAAAAGCAGCAGCACAATGTAAACGCCGCCCTTCTGCATGGCATAGCCACCAAGTGTGATTCCGACTTTCTCTCCGGCCGGCATAAAACCGCCGTTCGCGCCGACAAGGAATATCACAAGCCCTACAAAACTGTATACAAGACCTTTTATCATGCGCCGCACCTGTACCGGCGGCATCTTTAAAAGAAAAAGCTGGAATGCAACACACATAATCACGAGGGGAAGCAATGCCATGATGACTTCTTTTATCTCATGCGGCAACAATTCCAAAAACACCCGGAGATTCAGCGATGATTTGACCGGAACGACAGTTTCTTCAGCAAGCGGTGCAGAAATAGAAGGATTACTCATTGAATGAATCACCCCGTATACACATACTGCGGCAATCGGTCCTATGGACGCAATGCCTGTAAGGCCGAACGAGGCATCGCCTTGCGTTCCTCCGCCGCCGTGTTCGCCATGCCCCTTGGCCATAACGGAAGCCACGCCGATTCCCAATGCCATAATAAACGGAACAGTCATGGGACCGGTTGTCGCTCCGCCTGCGTCAAAGGCGACGCCCTGAAAAGCAGGAGGAGTCACAAAAGCAAGGGCAAAGAGCGCGATATAGCAGATTATAAGCACATACTTGAGGTTCAAAGACAGCATCGTGCGGACAAGCCCCAAGACCATAAAAAGACCTATTCCGGCGGCTATCATCATAACCAGCGCCCATTTATTCACACCGGGAGACACACCTTGTATCTGATCTGCAAGCACCTGGACATCGGGCTCCGCTATGGTGACAAGCACTCCTATCACAAAGGCGACAACGAGAAGAAGCGTCAGATTTCTTTTTGCCGTAAGAGCTGCTCCTGTGCGCTCCCCGATTGGAGTTATGCCCAAATCCACACCGGCCAGCAAAAGCGTCAGTCCCACAATAACCAATGCACCGCTCACCATAAAGCGCACCGTTAAACCGCCGCCAAGAGGGGCCAGTGTAAAAGAAAGAAAGACAACAATCGCCACAATCGGCAAAACAGAGGCTGCCGTCTCCTTGAATTTCTGGAACAAGTTCATAAACTAGGTCTAAACTAGCATAAAGACGCATTTAATTCAACACGGACGTTTTTCCTGTTGCGCCACCATCCAGCATAATTCAAAATTCTGAAAACATCGTTGACTATAAGGAAAAATACGTATATCATAAAAAAATGAACATAATTCTGGGCATATCGGCTTCTAACGGAATAGGAATCGGAAAGGCCTTTGTTCTTCCCGAAGTACAAGAAAGAGTTATCCCCAAGCACGAAATTACTTCCGGCGAACTTGAAAGCGGTTGGTCTCGTTTCACCAACGCATGCTCCGTTGTGCAGACCCAGATTACGCAGCAGTTGGAGGCTCTGGCTAAAGACAACCTGCAGAGAGTTATTTTTGAGACATATCAGCTCATGCTCACAGACCCTGTCTTTACACAGGAACTAAAGACCCTGTACGAAAATGAAAAAATCAACATAGAGTATGCTCTTGAAAAAAAGATTGCAGAATATGCCGACCGCCTTAGAAACAGCGGAAATGACTACTTGGCAGAACGCGCCCAAGATATAGAAGACATATTCGGCAAAGTCCAAGACCAGCTTCTGGATTACCACCCATTCAACATCGAGGACGTTCCTGATAACGTTGTTATAGTTGCAAAAGCCATACGCCCCAGCGACACGTTCATCTTGAGCAAAAGAAAAATACTCGGTCTTGCGCTCACAGAAGGCGGAGTTTCAAGTCACGTTGCCATTTTGGCTCGCGGATTCGGTATTCCGGCAGTCGTAGGGCTTGAGCATATTTTTGAGCAGATAAATCAAGACGATGAAATCATCGTTGACGGCATACTCGGCGAAATCGTAGTCTCTCCAGATAAGGCAACAATAGCAGAATACAGAAAGAAAGAGGCGGAAGAGAAGCACTATCTGGAAATTCTTGCCGAATACAAAGATAAAGAGGCGAAAACAAAGGATGGAACGCTGTTCCACCTGTTCGCAAATATCGGTACGCCGGAAGAAGCAGACTTAGCATTAAAGGAAGGTGCTGACGGCATAGGACTGTTCCGCACGGAATTTCTGTTCATGAACACGCTGGCGCAGATAAACTCGCAAACTAGCCAAGGCAGTTCCAATTCCGTAAGCGAAGACACCCAGTTCGAGGCCTACAAGTACGTTCTTGAAAAGATGAACGGACGCCCCGTTACAATCAGAACGCTTGATGCAGGCGGAGACAAAATTCTGGACATGAAGACGATTCCGAACCTTACCGAAAAGAACCCTCTCATGGGCTTGCGGGCAATCCGTCTTTCACTGTACCATCCACAGATTATACGCACTCAGCTGAGGGCACTGTACCGGGCAAGCATCTATGGCAATCTTAAGATAATGCTGCCGCTGATTACGGACTCAAGCCAAGTCGACACCATACGTGGCATTGCAAAGAGCGTGCGCATGAGCCTAAAAGAAGAAGGTATTCCTTTTAATGAAGAAGTTCCGATTGGCATCATGGTGGAAACCGCAGCCGCAGCAATCATATCAGACTGCCTTGCAAAAAACAGTGACTTCTTTTCCATAGGAACTAACGACTTGACACAATACACCATCGGTGTAGACCGTGAGAATCCTGCGGTTGCGCCTCTGTATAACGAATACAACCTTGCGGTAATCAGACTGCTGCACTTTATCATTCATAATTCATGGAAATATGACGTACCGCTCTCTGTATGCGGAGAAATGGCAGGAAGAAAAGAAAGTGTCATGATTCTGGCGGGAATGGGAATACGCAATTTGAGTATGTCTCCTCGCCAGATTCCGATTATAAAAGAGACGCTCGGCCGCTTCTCCATAGAAGAGCTGCAGAACATCTCAAATAAGGCCATCATCTAAGTTCAGGACTGCCCGAAAGCAGCCTTGAACGACGTGTATCACTCTTTTCTGAAATCTTCCGGATTAAGCGGCGTATACGTAGAATTATCACCGTACGAAGTCTGCCCCCAAGTATCCTCTTTTTCATCGCTCATAACGGACTTTGGCAGAACAGTCTTGCGCTTTGGCGGTTCAGATGAAGCCGATGCTCCGCCACCGAAACCACCTTTCTTGCCCAAAAGACGCGGATCCAACTTGTCGCCCAGGTGGAACTTGGCTATAGCCCAGTTCGTAATCTTGGAATACAAATACATATTCAAAACAACACCGCCGACAAAGCAGAGCATCCAATCAATCATTACGACATTAGCAAGACTGTCTCCCTTGACAATCAGACGCAACAAAACCGTCGTCAGCAGAACCAGCCCTGCAATCAAAATAAGCGCAAACAGTATATTAAGAACGGTTGCGACCAGCAAAAAAATCATCGTAAATGTTTTCTTAGTCATTTTTCTTCCCCTTTATCAGCATTTTTAGATTCCGCAATTATCTGTTGTACAAATGAAAGCACAAAAAGCAGTCCGCATATAACAACCGCCATATCGGCAACGTTAAAGGTCGGCCAGCGTTCCAAACCGAAAATACCAAAGAAGTAACAATCCACGAAGTCAACCACCCCGTCCGGTCTGAAAAAACGGTCTATCAAATTGCCAAGACCGCCGCCCAATATGCCGCAGATTGACCACCGCTGAAGGGCATTGAATTCATTATTTCTAAAATAGATTATCAAAACCATGATGATAACAGCAAGCGGCATAAAAGCAAAAAGCACCCGGCGGATATTTCCAGGAAGACTTGAACCTAAACTGAAAGCGACCGCCTTATTTCGCACATGAATAAGGCGGATATAGTCTCCAAGCACAGGAATTGCGCAATCATCTGTAAAAAGAGAGAAAACAGGAATATGCTTTACCACAAGAGCCTTTGTGATTTGATCAGCTATAATTATCGCCGCAGTAAGCAAAAGCGGCAAAAGTTTAAATGAAATCTTCTGTTTCGGCATACGCTAGAGTATACCGAATGTTCCCTTAGGTTTCAACACTCTGCCCGCTGTCAACACCCAGACCAAACAGAGCAAAGTCGCCTCGCACCGGGTCACCGGGAAACGCAGCCTCCATTTCTTTAGTAAGCTCCAGCGCCGTTTTCAGAGACGCAGCGCGCACAGCGCCTGAACACGATGATTCCAGAAGCCCCAGCTTGGTGGCTTCCTGCATCACATGCGTATCAAGCGGCATAAGCAAGCGCGCCTTACTGTACCAATCTCCCCACAGCCCCAGGTCCACAGGAGAGCCGTCCCTCACCATCCAGCGCAGAAACATATTCAGTTTTTTTGCCGAACTGCTCTTGCAGTGGGCTATAAGCGTACATTCTTTGGGAAACATGGAACTGATTACAGAAAACAAATACACCGGTCGGCTGCTGTTGCCACACGCTTGCTCATAGGCGTCTTTTATGACACATCCCAAAGACCCTTTTCGCAGAAGAGCACGTAAGGTATCAAACATGATCCTCATCGCCTGGTATGAATACATGCGGTAAAAAGAATTGTCAGAACACGGAAAATATGTTTCATAGCCGCCGTTCAGCACCCAGTCAACAGGATTCGCCCCTGCCTTGTCCAGAATGTATTCCACATGCGACAGTATCTGCTCACGCCTGCCAAAAGCTAGGTTTGCCGCAATAAAGGCGACCAGCTCCTGATTTGCGGCATCGCTGTATCCATGCATAAAACGAGACGGATCTTTTTGCAAAAAGGCCGGTGTCTCATACTTTTGCGCAAGCAAGACAAGTCGATTTTTAAGAGACTCATTCATGACGGTTAAGATTCAAGAAAGACCAAGGCTTTTGCCGTCCGCTCCGCGACATCCGTAAAGTGATTACCCGGATTGTACTCAAAGAACAGATTATCCCCGGAATTCTGCCCGAGCTGGTCAAGCTTGCTTTGTATTATGCGGTACGTCTTTTCCGTACAAGTTTCCACCGTTGCCATAAGCGGGTTATTCGTTGTCTTTTCATCACGCCCTAAGGACATATACACCCTGTAACTGGCTCCTGCGCTCGTAGCAGCCGGCAAAGACTGCGTAGCAGCCCAGTCAGTCCATTTGGGATACCAAAGACTTCCCGACACACTTGCAATTCTCATAGCGAAGTCCTGCGTGAACATACCGTATAGGGCAGCAAGACCTGCAAGAGAATAGCCTGCAAGAACAGTATCCTGAGCATCGCGCACCGTGCGGTAGGCACTGTTTATCTGCGGTATGATTTTAGACTTAAGCGTAGACAAAAATGCACCTGCCCCGCCCGTAAACTTAGTCTGAGCCGGAGGCTCTTTGTCTCTCCAGGGAGAAAAATCACGCTCCCAGTCAGTTGCTTCCAATGCAAAAAGAATAAACTGCCTGCAACCGGACTTTCTGCGCGCAGGATCTTCCATTCGGCTTTCCACCGAATTCATTATAGGAGTAATGTTAGACTCCCCCAAAAGATACGCTACAGGAAAACTGCCCTTACCGGAAACATAATCCGGGGGCAAATAAATAGAGCATTTTCTTCCTAAAATTGAATGAGACGAAATCGTTCCGCGCATACACTCAGTATAACACGGCTTTCAATATTTTTCTAATAAATTCCGAACGGTAGAATTAAAAATTATTTCTCCCCAACGGAGTACCAATCCACACACCCTCGCTGCCCAAATAGTCACGTTTTTCGCCGTCAACAAGGAACTGTACACTTTCTACCGTGGGAAACGCAGTAGCCGTAAAGACAATCTGCTGCAGCTGACCGCGAGTGCCCTCTATACCGTACTGATTGAACTCAAACTCACCCGAAAAATTCAGCGTGGCGACCCCGCCGTTAACAGAGGCTCCCAAAAGCCTTGTGCCCGTAGAAATAAGCGTCCTGCAGCCTTTCGCGTCCTCGTCCATGTCAGGCCCGGCAATAAGGGCGTTTATAGCATCATAGAGCGGGCTGCCGGATTTCGGCATACTGCGCACCACTTCAGTGCGCACCACAGAACCATCGCTGGTAATACTCATAAAGTAGAGCTTTATGTCCATTGTCCTGCCTAAATTGGCTACGTCAGCCGCAGCAACAGCCGGAGAATGTCCGTCGGCCGTATTTTCTTCAGATAAAACTGAATCATCCGTGCCGGAAGCAGGGCTTATAAGCGCAGAACTTGAAGGACTGTCTTTAGACGCAGAACCGTGCGTTATTGTAAGACCCGAAGCCGATGTTCCGCCGGAAACCGGTTCCACTTGATTTTTGTCAGCCGGCAGCTTGTCCGGCGCATTCTCCACAAAAGCGGGAGTCTTCCCGAACACCCTGCCAAAAAAGCCTGTCTGCTTGAGATTAGAGACAATCTTACCTTGGTTCACAAGGAAAAGTATAAAGAGAATAATGGCGGCCACAACCCATAATGCAAGACCAATGCCAGACCCAGAGTTTCTGCTGCTTTTTCTCTCGCGGCGGTAGTCCCGCCGGTATTCGTTTTCATCATCAGACATTTGTTCTATTATATTCTATAGTGAACTTGATTTCAATGGCTTTTGCAGGACATTTGCGCGCGCAGACACCGCATCGAATACATTCCGCTGAACGGGGGCTTCTTACAGGATTTACATCCATGGGGCACACACTCTCGCACGCACCGCACAAGATGCAACGGCTTTTGTCCACGCGCAGGCTGAGCAGACTCACTTTGTTCAGCAACGCATATATCGCTCCCAACGGACACAGCACCTTGCAGAAAAAACGGCTCACCAGCACACTGCCGACAAGCACAAGGCACAGAACAGCAACCTTAAACGTAAAAAGCCGCGCTACCACCGCGCGCAGCTCACCGTGCGACAGCAACAGGGGTATACCGCCTTCAAGAGTTCCCGCAGGACAGATATACTTGCAAAAAGCAGGGTCGCCCACACCGGCAAAGTTCTTGTCAGCAACAGGCAGAATTAAAACAAAGACCAAGAGGATTACATACTTTATGTATTTCGCAAATTTAGGCAGATGAAACTTAGGCGAAGGAATCTTGTGCAGCAACTCCTGCAAAAAGCCGAACGGACACAAAAAACCGCACACAGCACGCCCCAATACAATACCAAACGCCAGCAGCAGCCCGGTCACATAAAAGCTGAAGTTAAAACGCAACGAGCCGCTCACTGCCTGCATCGCCCCTATCGGGCACGAAAACGCAGCAGCCGGGCATGAATAGCAGTTCAGTCCCGGAACACAAAATGACTTCCACTTGCCGGTATACAATTTGCCGGTTAAAAGATTCTTCGCATGCAAGTTGCAAAAGCCAAACGCCGCACACTGAATCAGCCGGCGTTGTATCCGTTTTAGTAACATCATCCTAAACCAATGCATTCCATACAAATGCGCACCGCTTTCTTAAGCACAAGCGCAACCTCGCCGCGGCGCATACCGTAGACCAAAAAGCCCACTGCCAGCAGCGCGACGCAGAGACGCAGCGCCGTTAAAAGCCGGGGCGACAGCTGTTTTTTATTTAGACGCAAGATACTCATCCACCGCTTTCTTGTAATTATCCACATTTGCGCCGACCATCGGACTGCCTATAACGTTGCCGCCCTTGTCCACCAAGAAGGTTGTCGGCACAAACTGCACGTTCGCCAAGAACGGCTGAAAGTCATCGCCCGCAAGAATATTCGTAAACTTAACACCTGCCTTGTCCAAAATAGCCTGTGCATCAGCAATGCCGTCAGTATCGTCACGGGAAGTCACGTCAGACACAATGCCAATAAGCTGTGCGTTCGGCGGCAAGCTTTCGGCCCAGGCGGCAAGCTCCGGCATTTCAGAGATGCACGGTCCGCAGAAGGTGCCCCATACATTTATCACCGTAACATCAGCCTTTGTGAGAATATCATTCGTAACTTCGTTGCCCTCCGTATCATAAGAAACAAAGTTCGGCAGCGGCGGCAACATAGCTGCGTTCGCCGCCTGCACATCAGCATTCATAATATCAATGAACTTAGCTTTCTTGAACGCAGTCTTTACCGCGGCTGAACACGCATTGTAAAAATCAAGCTCCTCCGCTTCCATTCCGTCAGTCGTGTTCTGGGCGTAACCTGCCAAATAGGTGTAGCCGCCGTGCTTTCCAATACGTTTCTTGTCCTTAAAGAATTCCTTGTCTCCGTCAAAGCCCTGCTTTACAAAGCTGTCATACTCTTCATCTTTTACAAGATAAATTGCGGCAAGCTGCTTTGTATGCTGCATGGCCTTTGTCATAAAGTCATCAAAGATTTCCTGCGTCATCTCGTCTTCGGCAATCTTCTGCATCTCCGCATCAAGCTTTTCCAATGCAGGAGTATATTGAAAGTACGCATACAGCGTAGGATAGGCACTCACGTCAGAACCGTAAGCCTGAATTCCCAGCCCCTTTTGCATATAGTCAGATGAAATCGGCAGGCTCACGCCGCATTCAGCATAATCAACATACGAAAGCTTTTCCTCTCCATTCAATACAATAAAAAAGACACCTGCAAAAACCGCAAGCAAAACCGCGGCAACCGTCAATATGATATTCTTTTTCATAAAACATGCTCCAATATGCTAATAAACAGCTTACTCGCTCCAGCGGTTACACAACGGCAAATAACAAGACTGTATCAAAAATAATTGTGAATTCACTTGACAACGCAAATTAGATTGCATACAATACAATTATAGATTGAACACAATCTAATCTTAGACAAAGCAAAGCACTTACGGAGGATTATCATGGGATTCTACGATTATGACGTTGAGAAGAGAGACGGAACAAAGCAGAGCATGGCAGACTACAAGGGCAAAGTCGTACTCGTTGTAAACACGGCGACCGGCTGCGGCTTTACCCCGCACTACAAACCGCTTGAAGAGATATACGAAAAATACCATGACAACGGCTTTGAAATCGTAGATGTTCCGTGCAATCAGTTTGCCGGTCAGACACCGGGAACAGACGACGAAATCCATGAATTCTGCACACTCAAATACAACACCAAGTTCGAGCAGATGAAGAAAGCAGACGTGAACGGCGAGAGCGCAATTCCGCTGTTCACATATCTAAAAAGCCAGAAAGGCTTTGAAGGCTTCGGCAAAGGTCCTGCCGCGCTTGCAATGGGACTCATGCTCAAAAAGATAGACAAAGACTACAAGAACAACCCGGACATCAAATGGAACTTCACCAAGTTCGTCATTGACCGCAACGGCAACGTAGCAGCCCGCTTTGAGCCGACAGCAGACATGAAGGAAGTCGAAAAGTGCGTCGCTTCATTGATGTGACGACATCAATGACCTGACAACCGTTAACGAAACACAAGCAAGCACAGGAGGAACACAATGGAACGCTATGACATCGCAATCATCGGAACAGGCCCGGCGGGGCTTTCTGCAGCGCTTACCGCAAAGGCGCGCAACAAGAACTTCATACTGCTGGGAGACCCTGAACTGAGCTTCAAGGTCACAAAAGCCCACACCGTAAAGAACTATCTGGGTCTTCCCGACGTATCCGGCGAGGACATGCAGAAAGCCTTCCTGAACCACCTCAAGCAGATGGACATCGCCATAACTGACGACAAGATAAACGCAGTCTACGCCATGGGCAAGTACTTTGCCCTGCAGGGCAAGGGCGCGCAGTATGAGGCCACGAGCGTTATCCTTGCGACCGGCGTTTCTGCCGTCAAGGCCTTGCCAGGCGAGATGGAAAACCTTGGCCGGGGCGTAAGCTACTGCGCCACCTGCGACGCGGCGCTCTATAAAGGCAAAGAAGCCATCGTCGTAGCCTACAGTGAAAAGGAAGCGCATGAAGCAGAATTCCTTGCAGAGATTGCGCAAAAAGTCTATTATGTGCAGATGTACAATGGCAAAAGCGCACAGGCCGCCAACATCGAAGTGCTTACGGGACGCACTGTTGAATCAGTCAGCGTGCAGAACCGCAAGGCCACGCTCAAGACGAGCGGCGGCGACCTTACGGCAGACGGTGTATTCTTGCTGCGCGAGAACATCGCCGTCACGCAACTGGTGCCGGGACTTGCCGTTACAGACGGACACGTAGACGTTGACCGCAGCATGAAGACCAACATTGCAGGTCTCTTTGCCTGCGGAGACATAACAGGCGCGCCGTTTCAGTACATAAAGTCTGCCGGAGAAGGCAACGTGGCAGCCCTTTCCGCAGTAAGCTACCTTGCAAACAACGGA
This sequence comes from uncultured Treponema sp., assembly GCA_964554745.1. Classification (GTDB taxonomy): domain Bacteria; phylum Spirochaetota; class Spirochaetia; order Treponematales; family Treponemataceae; genus Treponema_D. The sequence continues at coordinate 12,399 of CAZKPZ010000010.1, forward strand.
CAGAACAATGGCTAAATACGACAGCTTGAAGCTGGAGAACCAACTCTGCTTTCCTCTCTACGCCGCATCAAAAGAAATAGTGCGGCGCTACAAAGAGCCCTTGGACAGGCTGGGCATAACATACACGCAGTACATTGCCCTGCTTGTTCTCTGGGAACAGAATTCCATCTCGGTAAAAGAAATCGGCAACCTGCTCTACCTGGATTCAGGCACACTCACGCCGGTACTCAAGACACTGGAACAAAAGGGCTTCATCAAGCGCGAACGTTCCGCAGAAGACGAGCGGGTGGTCAACATCACGCTCACCAAAAAAGGCGAGAACCTGCGTGAGCAGGCGCTGGAAGTTCCCAAAGAAGTAGGCAAGTGCGTAAAGCTGGAAAGCTCAGAAGCAAAAAAACTGTACACCCTGCTCTACAAGATTCTTGCAGGACTGGAAGAATAAGCAGTCGTATGCTCTTGACCAGAGACGAGCAATGCAAGATTATATTGCTATTATGAATTCCAAGCAGACGTTACACACGGTAAAGGCATCCACGCAATACAAACGCGAGCACAAGGCCGACTACGGCCGCGAAAAGATAGACCTGCTGTACGAAGACGAAGACATCATGGTTATAGAAAAGCCGTGCGGTATGCTCTCTGTTCCCTACCCGGGCAGCAAGGCGCGCACCGCACTGGACGCCATAGAAAAAATCATGCGCAGCAAGGGCAGCTGGTCAAAGGTTCACCGGCCATTTGTCGTGCACCGTCTTGACAGAGACACCAGCGGCGTGATGGTCTTTGCGCTGAACGAGAGCGCACAGAAAAAGCTGATGGGCAACTGGCACACAACCGTTACGGAACGCCTGTATCACGCCGTTGCGGAAAACCCAAAGGACCCGGCCAAGATTCTGCCGGAGCACGGCACGATAGACGAAGAACTTGCGCAGAACGCGTACCACGTAGGCTACGTGCCCAGCAAGCAAGCCCTGCAGGAACTTCCCAAAGGAGAGCGGCCTAAGACAGTAAAGGCCGTGACACACTTCCGCATTATAGAACGGGGGCCGACGCACACACTCTTTGAGCTTTCGCTTGACACAGGCAAAAAGAACCAGATTCGCGCGCACCTGTCCTCAAAAGGCTATCCTCTTGCAGGAGACGAAAACTACCGCGCAAAGACCGACCCCTTCCACCGCTTGGCACTGCACGCGCGGACATTGGAGTTTGCTCACCCGGTAACCGGCAAAAAGATGAGATTTGAAGTTCCCGAAGATAAAGAATGGATTGAATACGTAAAAAAAGGCGATCCGCATCCGCAAAAGCCAATATGGCAGCAAGAGCATGCGCAGAAACAGGGCGGCAAAAAAGGCCGCTCACGTTCCGCCGCAGACAGCGCAGTGAGCCTTGCGAACCGCCGCGTGTCCGCCAAGGAACGCGCCCACACGGACTTCATCACGCTGGGCAAACTCGGCAGAGGACGCGGCCGTTAAAAAAGCAAGGCGCATGCGCCATGCTTTTTCACCCGTCTCTTACTTTCTTGAGCCGGAGCGTGTGATAATCTTCTTGATTTCACGGTTGTCGTTCTTCCACAAAATCTCGTTGGTCTCTATGTCGATAAGCTCCGTCACCACATAGTAGGTACGGGCAGTCTTCTTGCCGTTGTCCGTTGACTCCACGATAGTGCGGATTGAACCCTGCATCATGTAGTCTGCCCCGGTCTCATACTTAAGCTTTGAACGGGTCTCGGCCCGGGCGTTTTCCTGCTGGTCGTTGCGCTCCTCGCGGACTTCGCTGCGGTCTTCTTTCTGAGCCACAAAGCGGACGTTCTCGTCTTCAAGCAGCTCCGCCTGCAGACAGTCAGTCAGAATTCTTGTGTCGATATGCTCGTCGCTGGCGTTCTTGTAGGAACCGATGATAACAGTCGGCACCTTGCCGCCGTGCTCCTTAGGGTAGCGCTTTACAGCCGCCGAAGAGTTAAAGGCACTGATGACACTCTTTGCAACAAGGCGCACGTCCGTGTCGTTCCAGTAGCCGGAATAATCAGTTTTCTTTCCGGGGTCAACGCGGTCTACTTTGGTAGACGCACAACCTGCAAGGGTTGAAGCCATAACAACTGCCGCGGCAAGAAGTGCGGCGACTGAAAAAGCACGCTTGTTAAATCTAATCATAACCTTAACCTACTCTAAAACGTAATTATTTGTCAAGATAGTTGTTAAGCTAATATGTCACCCCTGACCAGAACAAAGAAAACTATATTGCCAACAATCCTCTTTTGCTTTATTACCTTAACAACGGCCATACCAATTGATTACAGCGGCAGACTGAATTACGTTGAAAATAACGCCAAGAAACTATACAGCAAGAAAAGCCAGGTTCTTGCAGCTCTTGACCAGGGACTGCTCGCCTATTATTCAGGGGACTACGCAAAGAGCATCCACCGCCTGACAAGCGCAGAAGACAAAATCAACTACTACTTCAGCAAGAGCGTAAGCCAGGCAATCGGCTCTTTCATAGTGAACGACCTGGTGATGGACTACGCCGGCGAAGACTTTGAGGACATGTACCTTAACGTGTTCAAGTCGCTGGCCTATTACCACCTGGGCATGACAGACGACGCAATCGTTGAGCTGAACCGCTTTAACAACAAGAGCCAGCACATCATGCAGAAGCACCAGGCGGAGTTGACGCAGGCACGGCAAGCCGCCAACAACGCGGACAAAAGCGACGTGAAGGTGCAGTTCCACAACTCGCCGCTGGCGCAATACCTTGCCCTGCTGTACCACCGCGCAGACGGCAACATGGACGCGGCCTACTCCGACGCGAACTTCTTTCACGACGCGTTCGTAACGCAAAGCTCGCTCTACCACTTTGCAGAGCCTACGAAGCTTACAAAGGACGAGCTGAACATACCCAAAGGCAAGGCCCGCATCAACGCGCTGGCATTCTCGAACGGCTGCCCCTACAAGACACAGATGTTCTTTCCGGCAATCATAAGCAACGCCTTTGTCGCGATTCCCTTCATGCAGTCACGTACGCCCAAGATAAGCCATGTGCAGGTCAAGGCAAAGAACTTGCAGACAGGCAAAGGGGTAAAGACTTCGCTGAACCAGATAGACAGCATACAGCACGTTGCGCTGGACACCTTCCAGATGCATTCAGCTGCTCTCTACAGCAAGGCGATTGCGCGCATGATTGCAAAGCAGGTCAACGCAGACCTGCAGAACGGCATCGGCTCACAGATGGCAAAAAGCGACAACTCCACGGTAGCGGCAATCGGCAATATACTGCAGTTCTTTTCTGCGGTAAGCGAAATAGAAGCCTGGCTCACGGAGACCGCAGACCTTCGCTGCGCGAACTACTTTCCGGCACGCGCGGACGCAGGCGGGCTTACCGTAGACCCCGGCAACTATGACATAACACTGGAATTCTACCGCACCAAAGGCGGCAAGCTGATGTACCGCAAGACGTTCAAGAACGTGAGCGTACAGGCAGGCAAGCTGTGCCTGCTGGACGCAACATATCTGGGCAACGACGTCCTAAGCGGCAACTAGATACGGACTACACACCCTTTCGCATCCTGTCAAGGGTTTTGAACAACACATCAACGTCTATCGGTTTTGAAAGGTGGGCGTTCATTCCGGCCTCAGCACACATGAGCTTGTCTTCCTCAAAGGCATTTGCAGAAAGCGCGACAATCGGCACAGACCGGGCATCGTCCCGCTCCAGCGCGCGTATTGCCTTGGCGGCCTCTATGCCGTCCATTACAGGCATGCGTATGTCCATCAGCACCAGATTATAGTGGCCGCGCTCAGAAGCCTCGAACTTTTCCACTCCGACCTTGCCGTTCTCGGCGGCATCCACCGTGCAGCCCTTCTTTTCAAGCAAGTTAGTCACGATATAAGTGTTGATTTCGTTGTCTTCGCACAGCAGTACGCGGAAACCCTCAAAGTTATATTCCCTTTTGTCAAGCGAACCGTCGTCCTTGCGCTCGCGCTCATAGTCTTCATGGGTGAGTATGCGCTCCGGGAACTCAAGGGTAAACGTAGACCCCTTGCCCAGCTCGCTCTTTACGCTGATGTTACCGCCCAGCCTGTCCAAGATAATCTTTGTTATGGCAAGCCCCAGGCCTGAGCCTCCCTCTTTAGACGAGAAGGCATTCTTCTCGCGCTCAAACGGACGGAAGAGGCGCTGCTTGATGAACTCACGGCTCATGCCCTCGCCCTGGTCAGACACAGAAGCCCGCACCCAGCCGGAGCCTTGGCGTATAAAGTCTGTTACCTTTATGTTTACGCGGCTGCATTCCGGACTGTACTTTATGGCATTGTTGATGATGTTCACAAAGGCCTGCCGCACGCGCATGGGGTCGATTTCTATGTAGGGATAGCGGATTTGATTGGTAAAGACGATTTCTATCTTTTTTGCATCGGCACGCGCCTGTACTACGCTCAGAATACTGTCGTACAAAGTTTCCGCAATCACCGGCTCCGGCTGCAGCTCCAGCGCCTTGCCCTGCGCGTACTGCTGTATGTTCAGAATATCGCTCACCAGCTCCTGCATATATGCGGAAGAAGTGATTATCTGCGAATAATACTTGGGGTCATTCTCAGTCTTGCCCAGATACGCAAAACCGCTGATTGCCGTAAGCGGCGTCCTAAAGTCATGCGACATATCGGCAAGGAACACGTCCTTGTTGCGGTTGGTATGCTCAAGCTCCACATTGAATCGGTGCTGCAGGAAAATGACGAAGACGCCGGACGCAAAGACAAGCAGGACAAGAATTATAAAAACAAGATTGTCTTCCATAAAGTTCCTGAACGAGAACTCGCGGTAAGAAATGCCAATGCTGTTGTGCAGCAGCTGCTCGCTTTTTTGTTCCGACAAGCCGATAGTCAGCTTTTCGAGCACGGAATAGAGAAGTCCGTTCGTATATGCAGAAGTTGCGAACGACACAGGAATAAAAACATGCGCGTCAAACGACGGCACAAGACGGCTGCCGTACTTTCTGCGTATAAGATATTCCTGTGCGGTATACACACCCAGCAGCGCCGCGTCAGCAGAGCCTGAAAGAACCGCCTCCAGACAGTCTATGTTATCCGCATAGGGCTTGCCGTAATAGCCGTTTGAATAAACGGCTTCGCGCAAGAAAGAACTGTGCTGGTTGTATGCCACAGAAGAAACGCTCTTGTTGCGGCCTTTCTGCATGACAAGAACCGCAGGGTAATACAGCACGGGGTCAGTCATCTTAATGCCGCTGTCATTCGTGTACGCGCGGCAGTTGGTCACAAAGCCCGCTATTGATTTTGTGGGGTTTGCCCTTGTATTCGCAACAATCTCATCCACATTGTCACAGCCAATAAAATTGAACTTAAGGCCGCTCTTTCTGGAAAGCTCCTCAAATATAGAAGGCACGAATCCCTCGTATTTGTCTTTTTTCAGGAACGACAGGACAGGCAGGTCTTTTCTTACATACACGTCTATGGTTTCGGCAGAGTCTATAAAGCTCTGCTCCCGGCGCGTAAATGCCAGATTCTTGAACGACGATGTATAATATTTTGCATACAACTCCTGCATGTACGCAGGATTGTCCAACAGCAGAGCCTCGTAGCCGGATAAAATCCGTTCCTTCAGCTCCTGCCTGTCTTTCCGTACGGAAATATACTTGTCGGTGAGACCAAAGTGCGTAAGCACGTTCAAGTTGGAAATGTCATCATAAGTGGCCAAAATGCCAAAGTCCGCATTGCCCACAAGGACAGCGGTCTTAACGTCATACGTGTTGCGGTAGATTTTGCGCTCCGTCTTAAAGCCGTGCTCATGCTCAAATTCGTCAAGCGCCTTGAGCACAGTGGGACTGTCAAGCACGGCAAGCACCGCTCCGTTGTAAGACTGCCAGTCATCAGAAAAAAAGCGCGGGTCGTCGGCGCGGGAACAGAGCATCTGCACTACAGTGCCAATGCTGCGCGGAACAATGTCCGCATTAGGCACGTTGTCTTCGCCCATCACGCCGCAGACCGCATCCACATCGCCGCGGTAGAGCATCATCATAAGATCGCGGAAGCTCTCGCCGCGGACATATTCAAAAATTATGTTGGAATTCTGCGAAATGCCGTCCAAAAGCTCAAACATCGCGCCGGTGCGCACTCCGCCGTCATTTATCTCTTCAGCGCCCTTTATGCGCGTCCAGCCGACTCTTGCCCGGATAAAAGGCAAAGACTCCACCTCTGAATAAGCCGGCAGAATCAACAGCGCAAAGAGAAATACAACCGCTAAAAAACAAGTTTTCCGAGAAAACGACATCTGTTCCATTATATACGCAAAGACGAATCTCGGCAACATTTCTTATATATAACGCGGAACAGAAGGCTCTATATGAACAAATTCTTTACGCAGTCCTTGAATTTATCCCCGCGGTCGAATTCATTGCTGAACATGCCGAACGACGTGCAGCCCGGCGAGAATACCACCGGTACCGGCGTGTGGGAGCTTGCAGGGCCGAACACAGTGCGTGCGTCCGGCGCGGTTATGTTGTCCTTAAGCTCGCTGAGCATCTCCTGCAATGAGTTGAACGGCCCGAAATACTTGACGTGCCGTGCAGAAAGCAGGAACGTGAGTTTGTCTGTGCCCGTGCCGGCAAGCAGGTAAATCTGCTTTGCGCGGTACTTGCTGCCGTCTTCTCCGCTCAAGGTGCGGGCAAGCGGCAGAAAGTCCAGATTCTTGTCTGTGCCGCCGGCGAGCAGTATGACTTCCTGACGGAAAGACTGCGTGGCCAAAGCCGTGGACTGCGGCACGGTGGAACAGCTGTCATTGTAGAACTGCAGCAGTCTGCCGTCCTTCTCGTTCTTCCACTTTAAGAAAGCTTCCATTCTGTAAGGCAGTCCCGGCCATTCGGCAAGAACGTCCGCAGTCTGCTCCGGATTTACCCCCATCAGGTGCAGTGCGAGAGCCGCCTTGAGCACGTTGATTCTGTTCATAGGGCCTGGCACCAGCAGACTCTTCATTATCCGCTCGCGCATGATATTCTTCTGTATGGAGTGCTTGCTGCGCAGGGATTCCGGCAGGTGCGCCCAGCCGGTGACTGTTCCGTCGCGCTCCTTCTTGAGATATGCGCCGTACAAGTCGCCGCGCAGCTCGGACGCACTGTAGCGCAGCACAGTGCCGGCAGTCTCACAGGCAAAGTCATCGCCCCAGCAGGCGCAGCCCTTGCGGCGGCAGGTACATTCTTCAAAGTAGCCGTCCGGGTCGGCATCCAGAATAGTAAAGTCGCCCTTGTCCTGGTCTGCGTAAATCAGCCGCTTGTCGTCCACGTAGCTGTCCATGTCGCCGTACCAGTTCTGGTGGTCGGGCAGGATTTTGGTGATTATGGCAATCTTTGGCTTCAGGACTTTGCGCCCGCGCAGGTCGCGCAGCTGCCAGCTGGACAGTTCAAGCACAACAGGAGTAGTGCCGTCAGTGCGGTCAAGAAAAGTAAGGGGGCTTACGGTGATATTGCCGCCTAAGAAAGCGGAAAAGCCGGACTTCTGCAGTCCGTAATAAATCGCGCTGGACGTGCTGCTCTTGCCCTTGCTGCCTGTGACTGCGATTATGGGCGACTTGCAGAAATGCAGGAACACGCTCAAGTCTGTCTCTATGTTCTTTGCGGCGGCAAGGTACTGGTTGCCCTCGTAGCGTACGCCGGGATTCTTTATAACGCAGTCGGCCCCGGTAAAATCTTCCATGCGGTGCTGCCCCAGAACGTAGGTCAGGCGGGAGCGGTCCAAGGTGGAGTCATTGGTAAGAGAAAGAATGGTCGGCTCCAGCTCCTCGCGGCTCTTCATGTCGGTAACGGTAACAAAAGCTCCGTGCCTTAAAAAGAATTTAACGCTCGCCTCTCCGCCGCCGTTAAGCCCCAGCCCCATAACCGTAATGTGCTTGTCTTTTATATCTTCCAGACTCTTAAAATAACAACCCTCAGGGTAAACGTGTGGTTTGATGTCCTGCATGAAAAGGTCTCCCAAAATATTCAACTATGATAACACAGTCACTAGTTCAGTTCAAGTTATCGGAATTCAACCGCTTACAATTGAGCACCGCGTATGTATACTGTAACGGTGTCAGACCGCCAGCGTTCAGGGTATCGAACCGCTGGCGTTAAGGGTGTCGGAACGCTGGCGTTCATGCTGCCGTACCCCTGGCGTTTGCACTGCGTGACAGTATGGGAACTGACACACTGAATGCCACAGGTAAAGCATCAAGTATAATCCACAAATTTGCGTACCCGTTCTGTTGTATATTGCTCTTGTCAGCAAATGACAAGGAGATATCATGAACAAAATCAACAACTTTAAGAGCGCCAAGGGTTCTCTTGACGTAACGCTTTATGCCAACACTAACGGCAAGGACGGCTTCTACGCGCGCGTGAGCCGCAGGACTGTCACGCTTGAAAACCTCATAGCGGACATCGCCCACAGCAACAGCGGCGTGTCGCAGCTGATGGTGCAGCACATCGCAAGCCTTCTGCAGGATGAAATCGTGCGCCTTTTGGGGCTGGGCTTTTCCGTGAACCTGCTGGAACTCGGCACGCTCTACCTTGCCGCGGAAGGCTCGATAAACGGAACGTCGCTTTCAGACATTCCGCCGCTCACGGTGCACTTTACGCCTAGCGACTTGATAAAGCAAAAGGCCGCCGCAATGAAGGTGGAGCACGTGCTGCTCGGCAACGGCAACCCAAGCATTGTGCGCGTAGAAGACACGTTCAACAAGAACTCAGAGACCGCCGTGAACACTATCAGCGTAAACCGCGTGGCACGCATTGTGGGCGCAAGGCTCAAGATGGCAAGGGCAGAAGAGGGCGACGGCACGTTTGCGCCGGGCAACGGAGTCTACATTGTGCCGGTCCTGGCAGACGGAAGCGCAGACAAGGACGAGAGCAACTGGCAGGAAGTCAGCGTGATTGCCAAGAACAAGCCTTCCACGATTGAATTCTACGTTCCGGAAAGCCTTGCCTCGCCGGAGTGCTACGTGGCCGTCAAGACGACGCTAATGGGGCCGCACATGCGCAAAACGCCCGCGGTTGCCATCAGTCCTAAAGTAACTGTCGCGGCATAGTCCCGCCCCTCCCGACCGCAGCCAAAGTGCGCTTTGCAGTGGCCGGGAGACCGTGAGAGACACACGAAGGTACTCGAAGTATAAGCAAAAATCTACTATAATAAGAGATTATGCAGAATGTTTTTTTGGACACACGTGAGCTTGACGTAGCTGTTCGGAACAGATACGGACTTAGCGAAGACATAATGATGGAAGAAGCTGCAAAGTCCGTGCACGACGCAGTGCTTGCACGGCTTGGCAAAGACACGCGCCCTTGCTTTACGCGCCCCTCTGTTCTTGTTCTGGCAGGGCCGGGCAATAACGGCGCTGACGGCTATGCAATCGCGCGCCAGCTTATGTCTCACGAAACATCTGTAACGGCCTGCGAGGTGGGAGTGCCGAACAGCGAAATGTGCAAGCTGCAGTCCGAGCGCGCCAAGAAAATAGGCGTGCGCATAATCCACGTTGAAGAGCTGGATGCCTACCTTGAAGAAACTTCGCTTGACCTGCGCGTTATCGTAGACTGCATATACGGTTCGGGCTTCAGGGGCAAGCTGCCGCCCCTTGCGCGCGCGGCCATAATGTCTGTAAATCAAGACAAAGATTCATATAAGATTGCCTGCGACATGCCCACCGGCTTTGACGAAAAAGGCCGCTGCGGAACGGTGTTCCATGCGGACGAGACTATAACAATGGGAGCGCTCAAGCTCGCCCTCTTTTCTGACAAGGCAAAAGACGAATGCGGACTTATCACTGTGTCGCTTCTGGGCGTAAGCAGAGACAACTTTGAGCGCGGCAACGAAGGCGAGCCGCAGAGCGACGCCAAGCTGCTTGAAGTAAGCGACATGGAACTGCCCTACCGCAGAAAGCAGAACGTAAACAAAGGTTCGTTCGGTCACGTGGCAATCTGCTCCGGGCAGAAGGCGGGGGCTTCGGTAATTGCCGCGGAAGCCGCGCTGCACTTTGGAGCAGGGCTGGTCTCTTTGGTGAGCGAGCGGAACCAGTTCCCGGACTTTCAGGTGCCCTATGAGCTTTTAAGCAGCAACGCCTTCCCTTCAAACACAAATGCGGTCGCCGTCGGCATGGGAATCGGCCGCAGGGCGGAAGACACAGCCACCTACACCGGCTACCTGCTGCAGAATCCGCAGGTGAGCGCAGTGCTTGACGCGGACGTGTTCTACAATGAAGACATCATGCGTCTGCTGAACCACCGCCCGCAGGGGCTGCTGCTCACTCCGCACCCCAAGGAATTCTTTTCGCTCCTGCAGATATGCGGACTTGCCTCTATAAACGGAGTACCGATTGCAGACGTTCAGACGGTTGTTGACAACAGGATTGACCTTGCCACACTGTTCTGCAAAAAATACAGAGGACTGACGCTGCTGCTCAAAGGCGCGAACACGCTCATCTGCTCATGGGACGCAGAGGCCGACAAGCCGGAGCTGTACATCAACACGCAGGGAAACGCGGCGCTGGCAAAGGCCGGCTCCGGCGACGTGCTTGCAGGGCTTGCCGCGGCGTTGCTGGCGCAGGGCTACACGACACAGCGCGCAGCCATAACAGCCTCGCTTGCGCATGCGTGTGCGGCGGCAAATGCGCTTAAGGCAAAGAGCGGCTGGGCGCTTACGCCGGGAGACTTGATTAACGAGGTCAGCTCCTTATGAAAATGAGAACCGCCTTTGTCTTTATCATAGCCCTGCTGTTCTCTCTTCTGGCAGACACGATAATTACAATACGATATGTAAATAATAAAAAGCAGCTGGCCGTCTACGTTGCGTCCGGCATGGCGGAGCGAATGAGACGCAGCTACGACAAATATAATTATGTCGCGCAGACAATGAGCTTTTATCTGACGGACAGAAGAGTTATCCCCGATTCAGCGGACAAGCTTCTGGACACGCTGTACAGGAATTTTAAGGGAATAAAGAGTATGCAATACATCCGTCACGGAGCAGTTGCATACGCATACCCCCAGGACAGCGGAGTCATAGGCTTCAACATGTTTGCGGATCCGGGGCTTAAGGAAGACTCACAAAAAGCCATAAACAGCGGCAGAAGTATCATAAGCGACAGCAAGTCTCTTATGAACATGGGCGAAGTCTTTATCCTGAACAATCCAATCTATCTTACAAAAGCAGACGGCGACACAAGCTTTTGGGGATTCAGCACGCTATTGATAGACACCAGGCAGTTCTTTTCTTTTGCAGAAGTGGAACTGATGAACAGGTACGGATTTTCGTTTCAGATTTGGACGCATGAGCCTTACAGCGACAAACTTGCGATTGACGGCGTAATAGGAACTTTTAACACGCCTCAGACAAAGGACTTTGAATTAGGAAACAAAAGCTGGTCTATTCTTGTTGAGCCAAAGGACGGCTGGTTTAAAGACGCGACTCTTCTTGCATATCTTATTATTTCAATCGTCATAGCAGTGATGCTTACCATGCTGGACTATTTTGCAGTGAACATGGTTCTCTCGAACAAAGCGCTAAAAGAACAGGCAGAGCATCTTGCGTCATCAGAAAACTCAGAACGTCTGCTGCGCAGCATTTACGAATCCTGCATTGAAAGTGCGGAGCTGTTTCTGTGGGAAGTCAATCTTCTTGATGAAAGTGCAATCTTGATGCACAACCCATATACGAATCAAGTAAGCAGAGAATTGAATATTCCGTCTGCGGTTCAAAATCTGTATGAGTACATGCAGAAACATACAAAGGCTGAAGACAAGAAGGTCTTAGAAACAATAGTACAAAGGCTGAGAAAAGGAGAAAAGAGCTTTTCGGAAATCCTGCACTTTGCCCCCAAGGGGAATACGCCTGTATTTACAGTGCGGGCAACCTTCTTTGTTCAGACGGACGAATACAACAAGCCGGTAAAAGTATACTGCACAGGGCAGGACATCACCGAACTGAACATAAAGAAAGGCGCATACGAACAGGAGCTTGCGTTCTTTAACTCATACCGCGGCAAAAACATGGTTCAGCGTCTGCATGTCGACCTGTCTGAAAACAAGATACTCAATTTGACTCCGGCAACTGGAAGCCAGGCAGAATCAAGCTATGAGAACTACACCAAGTTCGGCAGCTACATGAACTTTATTGTAGAAAACAACAAGACGACCGGTGAGCTGTTTGAACGGCAGACTCTCCTGCGCAAGTTCACTGACGGAACAAGGGCATTCTCATACGAATTCAAGACAGGCTCGCTGGGAACACCACGCTCCTGGGTGCGCGCTGACGCCAAGCTCATCAATTCGCCGGAAAACAGCAACGTTGAGATGTTCTTTTACGTTTATGACATTTCCAACGAAAAGAACGAGCAAGTCATAATGAACAGAATCATTGATTTTGTTTATGAAAAAATAGGAATCATAGACTTGCCGACAGGCAGATACAGAGCGTTCCCCGCAAGCAATGACGAAACGGCGGACAACGGCGTTCCGTACGATGATTTTATCAGCAACGTGATTGCCCTGCATTATATTCCAGAAGATTATGCGCAGGGATTCATTGCGGCAACAAAAACCGAAACGCTCAAAAAAGAGCTTGCCGTGCAGGGCAGCTACACGTACACGACACCATTCGTTGAGTCGGGCGATACGGACAGCGATACACAGCCGACAAAATATAAGCTTATCCGCTTTTGCTATATGGACGACTCGCACAGTTCCATTCTGTTCTGCGTGTCGGATGTTACAAACCAGTATGAGCGGGAGCAGTCGCACAACATAACGCTAAAGAACGCCCTTGCCAAGGCGGAAAGCGCGAACCGCGCAAAGACGGAATTCCTTTCGCGCATAAGCCATGACATACGCACTCCTATCGGGGCGATTCAGAACCTTACGGTATTCGCAAAGAATGACGTTGACAACAAGGACAAGCTCCTGCACGACCTTGCTCAGATTGAGACAAGCAACAAGTTCCTGCTTTCGCTCATCAATGATGTGCTGGATATTTCCAAGCTTGACAAGGGACAGCTTGACCTTGTGTACGAGCCGTACGAGTACAAAGAGTTTATGTCCTGCATAAAGAATATCATGGAACCGCTCTGCCTTGAGAAGGGGCTTCACTGGCAGGCGGTTGAAAAGCCCGGTGAAGACGGCGGTGCAGTGATTATAGACAAGATACGGTTGAATCAAATCGCACTGAACATCCTGTCAAATGCGGTTAAGTTCACGCCGGAATGCGGAGACGTTACTTACACTTCCTGCAGCCACTTTGAAGACGACGGAACATTTATGCTTTCGTTTGAGGTTTCAGACACAGGAATAGGCATGAGCGAGGAATTCCAGCAGCACATGTTCGAGGAATTCTCGCAGGAATACGCAAATTCACAGCGGCCAAAGGGAATAACAGGAACGGGGCTGGGTCTTGCCCTGGCGAACCGCATGATAAAGCTGATGAACGGAACTATCAGCGTAAAGAGCAGAATCGGAATCGGCACGACCGTACAGGTAAGCATTCCGTGCGAGTTCAAGTCAGCTTCGCAGCTGAAATTGATACGCGAAAAGAATGAATATGAGCAAAATTCAACCGTGGAACTCAGCGGCAAGGTTCTTTTGGCGGAAGACAACGAGATAAACACCGAGATTGCAAAGACTGTCCTTGATAACTTCGGCTGCACAGTAGACCATGCGGAAAACGGCAAGGAAGCGGTGGAACTATTTGCGTTCTCCAAGCCGGGTGAATACTCCATCATTCTTATGGACATTCAGATGCCGTTCATGGACGGCTACGAGGCTACGCGCAGAATCCGCGCGCTCAACCGCGCCGACGGAAAGACTATTCCGATTGTCGCACTGACGGCTGATGCCTTTGACGACGCCCGCGAAAAGGCTTTTGCTGCCGGCGTGAACGCTTATCTTACAAAGCCGCTGAATCCAACGGCTCTGAAGCATATACTGCTGGACTTGTAGGCTACAGGTGCAGGACTCTTTCTTTGATTTCCTGCGTCCGTCCCTGATTCCAGTACTGCGTACCGATATAGCCGCAGGTGCGGCGGGCTACGTTCATGGTAGTCTGGTCGCGGTTGTGGCAGTTAGGGCATTCCCACACCAGCTTGCCGTCCTCGTCGTTAACAATCTGAATCTCTCCGGTATAGCCGCACTTCTGGCAGAAGTCGCTCTTTGTGTTCAATTCCGCATACATGATGTTGTTGTAGATATGCTTAAGCAAAGTCATTACGGCAGGAATATTGCCTTCCATGTTAGGCACTTCCACATAGCTTACGGCACCGCCTGGAGAAAGCTGCTGGAACTCGCTCTCGAACTTGAGCTTTGTGAAGGCATCGATTTTTTCTGTAACATGCACGTGGTATGAGTTCGTGATATAGTTCTTGTCTGTTACGCCCGGGATGATGCCAAAGCGCTTCTTAAGGCATTTTGCAAACTTATATGTCGTGCTCTCAAGAGGTGTGCCGTACACAGAATAGTCGATGTTCTCGGCAGCCTTCCACTTGTTGCAGGCATCGTTAAGCGCGTGCATGACGGCCAGGGCAAACGGCTTGCCCTCTTCCGCCGTATGAGAGGAGCCTGTCATGTATTTTGTGCATTCGTACAGACCGGCATAGCCCAAAGATATTGTGGAGTATCCGCCGAACAAAAGCTTGTCTATCACTTCGCCTTTCTTAAGGCGGGCAAGCGCACCGTTCTGCCACAGAATCGGGGCTGCGTCGCTCTTTGTTCCCAACAGGCGGTTATGGCGAATCTGCAAGGCCCTGTGGCAAAGCTCCAGGCGCTCGTCCAGTATCTTCCAGAAGCTGTCTTTGTCTCCGCCAGAAGAACAGGCAACGTCAACTAAGTTAATAGTGACGACACCCTGATTAAAGCGGCCGTAATACTTTGACTCGCCCGGCTTCCAGTTAAGGGCGTTGGCAACGTTGCCGTAGCCGTTGCCGGAGCGGTCCGGCGTAAGGAATGAGCGGCAGCCCATGCACGGATAGCAATTGCCGTTGCCGTTGCCGTCAATCTTAAGCTCCAGCATCTTCTTTTCGGAAATAAAATCCGGCACCATGCGGCGTGTCGTGCAACGGGCGGCAAGCTCCGTAAGGTGGTAGTACTTGCTGCCTTCTGTTATGTTGTCTTCTTCAAGAACATAAATGAGCTTTGGGAAGGCCGGTGTAATCCAAGCGCCGGACTCATTCTTAACGCCGGTATATCGCTGGCGGAGCACTTCTTCTATTACAAGCGCGAGGTCGCTCTTTTCCTGCTCGTTCTTGGCTTCGTTCAGGTACATAAAGACCGTCACGAACGGAGCCTGGCCGTTTGTGGTCATGAGCGTGATAACCTGATACTGTATTTTCTGAACGCCGCGCTTAATCTCGTCGCGCAGACGCTGGTTCACCATGTAATTGAACTGGGCTTCGGAAAGTTCCAGTCCGGTGGCGGCGGCGGTCTCGCTGATTTCTTTCATAAATTTCTTGCGGCTGACTTCTACGAACGGGGCAAGATGCGCCAATGAGATTGACTGGCCGCCGTACTGGCAGGAAGCCACCTGCGCGATAATCTGCGTGGCGATGTTGCAGGCAGTAGAAAAAGAATGCGGCCTGTCGATTTTCGTACCGCTTATGACAGTGCCATTCTGCAGCATGTCTTCTAGGTTCACCAAGTCGCAGTTATGCATGTGCTGGGCAAAATAGTCCGCGTCGTGAAAATGAATCAAGCCGGCTTCATGAGCTTCTTCTATATCCTTGTCGAGCAGGAAGCGGCGCGTGATGTCCTTGCTGACCTCACCGGCCAAATAATCGCGCTGCACACAGACGACTGTAGGGTTCTTGTTGGAATATTCCTTCTTTACCTCCTCATTGTTCTCTTCAATGAGGCTCATAATCTGCTTGTCTGTTGTGTTTTCTTTGCGCATGAGCTGGTGGCGGTAGCGGTAGGTGATATACAGCTTTGCGACCTCATAGGCACCGCGCTGCATGATTCCCGTCTCCACCAAATCCTGAATGTCTTCTACGTTCAGCGCATGCCCTTCACGATGGCAGTCGATTTCGATGTCATCGGCTATAGAGCCAATCTGCTTGTCTGTAAGCCGTCGTGCTTCCGGAACAAGGACATTGGCTTTTTCTATAGCCTTTACAATCTTGTTACGATCAAAAATAACTTCCGCACCGCTACGTTTGATGATGTTCATCTCAAAACCTCTCGCAATTCCTTTGATAGTAAAACTTTTTTCAACAGCCTATTTTCTTACATAAGATACAGTTATCGAAGTTATCAACAATGTGGAAAACAACTTTTCAAATCCACTATATCTAGGGCTGATTTACTCACATTCTACTACCTATAGTGTTATTGGTCAAGGCATTTGACTACAGTATTTTCATCATACGCGCATTTTTTTTACTCGGCGGAAGCCCACTGCCTGTAATACGAATTAAGCTCCGCTTCAAGTTCACTCGTGATTACAGAGCCGGTAAGCTGCTCGCGCACATCGCGCATGCTTACAATAGCGCGGGCAGGAAAGCCATATTTTTTTGTAATCACAGAGAGAGCTGATTCCGAGTTCTCTTCGCTCGCGCGCTCCATGCGGTCCAAACTGACTATCTCGCCCGTCACGGTCACTTTTCCCTGTGCCATAATAACAGGATATGTCTCTTCTATGGATTTTCCGGATGTGGTCACATCCTCGATAATGACTACGCGGTCGCCGTCCTTAAGGGGGCTGCCCAGGAGCATGCCCTTGTCGGCACCGTGGTCTTTTGCTTCCTTGCGGTTGGAACAGTAACGGACTTCTTTGCCGTAGAGCTTGCTGTATGCCATCGCAGTGGCAACTGCCAGCGGTATGCCCTTGTAGGCAGGACCAAAGAAGACGTCAAAATCGTCTCCAAAATTGGCGTGCACAGCTTTGGCGTAGAATTCTCCCAGGCGGGTAAGCTGGCTGCCGGTCACATAGGCGCCGGCATTCATAAAGAAAGGTGACTTGCGGCCGCTCTTAAGCGTAAAAGAACCGAACTTAAGAACACCGCACTCAACCATAAACTGTATAAAATCTTTCTTATAGTCTTCCATGCGCACATTCTATTACGTTATGCGCCCAGCTGTCAAATGAATCAGCACTCAAAAAACATGCTACCAGCCGAGACCCAATCCTATCCCCAGAACAAAGGCATTAGATAGGCGGTCAACATCCACCTTAAAATTATAAATCCAATTATATGCGTAGTTAAAATTCAGCACAAACCTGTCTAAAATCAAATCTGTACCGCCGCCAAAAGCAAGAGTACCGCAGGAATCGGTATCAAATGCGGCTTCCAGCTGCACATAGGGGCGGACTACGCCAAAGAGCGTGGTGTTAACGCCCACATTCGTGAATATGGAATAGTCTGATTCGATGTTCTTACCCCTGTAAATCCAACTGAAGCCTCCGCCAAGGTAAAAAAAATCCTTCGGCGCGAAATCTACGTTAAGTTTGACGGAATTAAGCGTGATATCCCGTATATGAAACGCACCTGAGGCCGGCAGGGCTGTATCTACAGAAATATAGGCAGTCCGCCTTTTTATCTGCTTTGCGAATGCGCGATCAAAAAACGAAAGTCTGACAGGAGACTGCTCTTGAACATCCTGCGCCACACGAAAAGCGTCTCCAGCACTTGCTTCGGCAGTTTTTACCGCAAATTCAGGCTGCATGTAAAACGCGCCTTTCTCCAGGCCATCGCTTCCGTACAGCTCAAGAACGGTCTTTAGTCTGTCAGTTCGGAAAACGCGCAGACAGACTGGCACCACATAATACTGACTGGCGTTCACGCCGCGTATGACTTTGTATTCCAAAATCGGGAACACTAACGGAACTCTCTTTCTAAAAAGACTGTCCGCAATCAAAACGTTTCCGTTATGCTTGCCGCCTTCCGCAAAATTACTGCTGCCCTGCAAGTTGCCGCACCGGCTGATTAAATCTTTGTAGCTTATTGAAGAAGAACAGTGGAACAGCCCGGCGAGTCCAAAAAGCTCCGAATAAATCTCAACAGACCACGATTTAGTAACTTCATCATAGCTGCCGCAACGCAAAATCAATTCGTCAGAAAAGGCTGTGGCAACATAGGTATCAGACTCCAGCTCAGAATATGCATCTTCCAAGCCTTCCATGAGACTGGCGACTTCAACGCTGTCTTCATCATAATACTTTTTGAAGCGCAGGATATTGCGCTTTATATTCTCAATATTCTTTATACGCGAAAGAGGCAAATCCCCTGAAGAAGGAAAACGCTTTTCTTCTCCTGCGGCGACACCGGTAAAAGTCTTTGCGTTTTCGTCAATACTGGTATTCGTGCTTTCCGAACGCTCCGCCCTAAGTTCGCGCTCGGTCAGCGCAGCCTCTTTGTCTAACTTGGACAGTCTTGCTCTCTGGCGCTCAAGCTTGGTCTTTTCGCTCTCGCCCATACGCACGGAAGACTCCCTTGCACGCGGGGCGAACTCTTGAGCATCGTCAAAAGCATCCGCATCCTGCCCAAAGCAAACTGACAGAAAAGAAACGAGAAGTACAATAAAAAACAAAGGTCTTTTATAAGAAACAAAACTCATGTTCTAAAAACAAAACAACAGAATCAGAAAGGGAGTTACGAAAAGAAAATAACAAGACTACCCACGAGGCTGAGCCTCGCAGTAATTTTAACCTCGCGGAGCCTTTGCCGGATCAATCGGCTTGGAATTCAAGAACACCATAAGGGAAATTTGAGACGAGCCTTTTATGCTGTCCTTCCCGGCCTCACCAAGCTTGTCGCTGAACACAACATAATCTCCCTTGTGCACAGAAATAGAGCCAAGGCCAGTATACGCGTAGATATAGCCGGCTTTTGCCTGAACAAACACAACCTGCCCATAGCCCCGGTAATTGCCGGTATACATAACGATTCCTGCGCGGATACACTTTACAGACTCATTCAAAGCCGCAGTCAGATGAACACCGCTGACCTTACCGCGCGTATACGTCACCTCCGGCCGGTACACAGGCCACGTTAACGTCGGGTCGCCTTTTTTGGAAGAATACTTTCTTGGATCAGAAGACGGCAAATCCGGCAGCTCTATACTATCTGTATCAACATGGCTTACCGGGATATTCAGTTTCTGCCCGACACGGAGCAGACTTTCATCGGAAATATTATTAAGCCGCTTAAGCTCTGCTATAGATACGGCATTTACCTTTGCAATATTGTAAAACGTATCGCCTTTCTGCACAGTATATGTATCAAATTTGCGTACCGCAGAAGAACTTTTGACTAAATTTTTACCCGCTTGTTCAGCCGCCACATCTGGATTGCCGGGAATTATCAGTTTCTGCCCCACGACAATAACATTGTTTGACCCAATATTATTCTTGCTCTTAAGCGCAGAAACTTCAACACCGTATTTACGGCTGATTGAATACAGCGTATCGCCTTTTGCAACCG
>CAZKPZ010000010.1:31833-41036 GCA_964554745.1 uncultured Treponema sp.
GTCTCTTCTGATGCCTGCGCGGCAGACAGAGACTGAGTAAGGGTCAGCACAAAAAGCGACCAGAGCGCAATTTTCTTTATAAGGCCAAAACTGAAAGACATCATACTATCCCTCAGTATCGGCAGAAACAAGCTGTAGTTTTACGGCTAGTCAAAAAGTCCTGGAAAAACGTCAGTCATCCCGTAAAGGCGGCCGCACTGAAGCTTCCCTTCGTCCAGAAGTTTCTTAAGGTTTTCCAACGCATGAACAGCACCGCTTGCAAAGCCCTGTCTGCTGCGCGCAGTATGGGTCAGTTCAATGGTATCGGCCGGGCAATCAAAGAATACCTTATGCGTTCCCGGCACATTCCCACATCTTGTCGAAGAAACATGCAGCTGCTGAGACTCCGGCCTTGCATGAAAGGCATCCGTCACCATTTCCGTCTTGTGAGGATTCCCTGCCATAACACGGCGGGCTATCTCCAAAGCCGTTCCAGACGGAGAATCTGCCTTTTGATTATGGTGCATCTCCCATACGGCAGAATCATATTCGCTGAAGTTACTGACCAAGCTGGCAGCTTCCTGCACTATTTTATAGAAAAGATTAACTCCGATTGAAAAGTTCGCACTGTGCATTATAGTACCGCCGCACTGGGCCGCAAGAGCGGCGACTTCCTTCTCTTTGTCCGTCCAGCCGGTTGTTCCGACCACAAGCGGAAGCCTTGTAGGCAAAAGGGCTGTTATATTGCCCATGACCGCAGTCGGATGGGAAAACTCAATCACGCCCTCCGCTCCGCTCTGCAATACCGCATCCACAAGCGCCTTGCCGTCACCGGCGGCAATCTTAACCTTTGCGTCAGGCGCAAACGTATCTATTGTAGTAACAACCGTGTCACCAAGAGCAAGAGCCGTCTGCTCCAGCATGTGCCCCATCTTGCCGTATCCAACCAGCGCAATCTTCATACCAGCCCCCTATAATTCTACACAATAAACTTCAAAATCTTATTCAGCCTGTCGCGCTCAACCAAATCCACAGGCCGTCCCTCTGCATAATGCCGGGCATCTTCGGTAAATGTTCCGGCCGTTATACATACGCCGCGCGAAGCCTTGCGATCCTGCAGACTGTCATGGAATTCACGGACAAACAACTCGCCGGTAGAACCTGTAGTACGGAAAAAGCGGAAGACACATTCTATCTTGGCCTGTCCGGGCATATCAATTTCAGAGATAACATCCGTAAACACAGGTCCTGCGGAAGCATCAAGAATCTTAACAAAAGAATTATTTCCCCAGCCGGCAACTATCTTTTGGCACAAAGATATAAACTCACCGACAGAACCAGAAAGATACACCTGCAGATTAGAGTTCTGGCTGAGTTCAGAGTAGCGGGAAATCATCTGGTTGATGTCCTTATACTGCGGATTCACCTGCCTGATTTCCTGCAACAGCGCAAGACCGTCCTGGAAGCGGTTAGTCTCAAAGTAACACTGTGCCAGCCTGTATTTAAGCTCAAGCTGCTCGTCCTGAGGGGTGTTCTTTAACTTGAGACCTATCGTGAAATCTTCTATAGCAGTACGCTTGTCGCCTTGGTTAAAATGATAAATACCGGAACGCAGACATGAGCGGGCACCATAAACAGGGTCCGGACGGAGCAAATCAAAAATCTTAAGGACTTTCTCGCCCTGGCCTTCTTCCGCCATACAGTCGGCATACATAAAGCGGGCTTCCTTATTATCCGGCTGGGTCACAAGCAACTTCTTTAAGAACTGAACCGCCTCTTTATAGTGGTGACGCGCATACAGCGTCCGTGCCAAGTCCATCTGGCAAAATTCAGAAGCAGGCTCAACGATTAAAGCCTTTTTCAAGAACAACTCCGCCTTCTCAAGATCCTTAAGCTTGGTATAGCACAGACCCAGATTATAATTAACGTCAAACGTCGCAGAATCCTTGGAATTCGCCTGAACCAGATACTTTACGGCCTCTTCGTATTCCTCGCTCTTAACCAGACAGATGCCCGCGCGCAAAAGAGACACCGGCAGGTCAATTTCAGGATGCAGCGGCGAGATGCGGACAAGGTTCTTGTACATAGGCAAAGCCTTTTCGTACAAGCTGTTCTCAAAGTAAATATTGCTCAAATCAGAAAGAGCAGGAACATTGTCGGGATTCCTTTCAAGCTTGTGCAAAGCTGTTTTTATCATCTTTGCCTCGTCTTTGTTTTTTATTTCAATACCTGCATCGCCTTTTCCTGCCTTCTTTCCAAAAAGCACAAGAACCACAACAACAACCAGAACAAGCATTGCAGCTATAAAAACTATAAACAAAGAAAACCTCTTATATATTACTTTCTGCACGATTCCACAAATTCCTGGATGCGGTCCAATGCAGTCTTTATCTTGTCTATCGCAGTAGCATAGCAGCAGCGGATATGACCTTCGCCGCCCTCTCCGAACACAGAGCCGGGAACGACAGCCACCGAATAGCGTGTAAACAGCTGTGTTGCGAATTCTTCACTGGTAAGCCCGGTGGAAGTAATGTCCGGGAACATATAGAACGCGCCTTTTGGCTCCGGCACAGGCAGCCCCATATCATTAAACGCCTTCTCCATCAAATTGCGTCGCTGCTGATAGCTTACGCGCATCTTCTCCACTTCGCTCCAACCGTTGCGCAAGCCTTCCATGGCGGCATACTGACTCATAATCGGAGCACAAATCGTGTTGTAGCCGTGCAGTTTAATCACCTGGGCACACACTTCCTCCGGAGCCGCCATATACCCGATACGCCAGCCAGTCATGGCGAACGACTTGGAGAATCCGTTCAGAATGATTGTATAATCCTTCATACCGGGGAAGCTTGCTATGGAACAATGCTTTGTGTCTTCATATACAAGCTCGCAGTAAATCTCGTCTGAAATAACCCAAATCTGGTGCTTCTTTACGACTTCGGCGATTTTTGCCAGCTCAGAAGCAGGAATTACCGTACCCGTCGGGTTATTCGGGCTGCAAATCATCAAAGCCTTGGTTTTTGGAGTGATAAGCTTTTCAATCGCCTCAGCCGTAGGGTAAAAGTCCGTCTTGCCGGTATCAAGGGGAACAACCTTAGCCCCGGCAAGATTGGCAAGAGTCGTATAGTTCACGTAGCAAGGCTGGCTGACAATAATCTCGTCACCGGGATTCAGAATACAGCGCAATGCCGCATCAACACCCTCGCTCGCGCCTACAGTGACGATTATCTCTTTTTGCGGATTGTAATATACGCCATAGCGTTCCAGATACTTGGCGACTTCCTCGCGAAGCCCCAAAAGACCCCAGTTTGAAGTATATGAAGTCTGCCCCTGTTCCAGATGATAAAAAGCTTCCTCGCGCATCAACCACGGAGTCGGAAAGTCAGGCTCTCCGACAGAAAGCGAAATCACGTCATCATGACCAATAAGCATCTCGAAAAATTTACGGATTCCGGAAGGCGGGGTAGCCATCATCGCGGAAGAAAGTTTGTCAGCCCTTGTATTCATTATAGGCAAATTCTAACGTATTTTAGCATTTCTTTCAACAGGCGCAAACGGAGGCAGCTGTTTTTCAAGCTCCTTGAACGCATCATAGCGGGCTTGCATAAGAAGCTCCTTGTCGCGGCACAAATCCGCCAACCCCAGCGAAAGATACCCAGACTGAGCCGTTCCCAGCACTTCGCCCGGCCCGCGGAGCTTTAAGTCTTCTTCCGCAATCTTAAAGCCGTCATTGCTTTCGTGCAGGGCTTTAAGCCGCGCAATGCCGGTCTCCGTGATATTCTTGCCGTAAATCAAAAAACAATACGACTGCAGGCTGCCGCGCCCCACGCGCCCGCGCAGCTGGTGCAGCCCGGCAAGGCCAAAACGGTCAGCATGCTCAATAACCATACACGTGGCATTCGGAACGTCAACACCGACTTCAACCACGGTAGTAGCCACAAGAACCTGTACAGAACCATTCTTAAAACCGTCCAGAATCTTGTGCTGCTCCTCATCGTCAACCTTGCCGTGAATCAGCGCGCACGAATACTCAGGATACACCTCGCCGGAAAGAAAAGCGAACATCTCCTCCGCATTCTTTATGCCGTCCGCTCCGCCTTCCGCAGGGCCAGATTCCTCACCGTCGCCCTCGCCTATACGCGGATACACAAAGTACGCCTGGTGCCCGGCCGCAAGTTCCTTGCGCACAGCCTCGTACACATTCGCCTCATGCCCCATTACCGAAAGATACGTGCGTATGGGTTTACGCCCTTGCGGCATGGACATAATAGTGCTCACGTCCAAATCGCCGAACACAGTAAGCGCCAGCGTCTGCGGAATAGGCGTAGCGCTCATCATCAGAACGTCAGGCGAATGCGAAAACTGCCCCTTGCTGACCCGCCCCTTTGCCACGATTGACTCGCGCTGCGCAACGCCAAAGCGGTGCTGTTCGTCTATAACGGCAAGCTGAAGCTTTTTGTACACAACGTCCTGCGCAAAAAGCGCGTGCGTTCCAATCACAATATCTATCTCTCCGGCAGCAAGCGCCTTGAGCAGCATCTTGCGCCCCGAAGCCTTTACGTTTCCGGTCAGAAACGCGACGCGCACGCCGAGCGGTTCAAGCAGCCTAGAGGCGTTTTCGGCATGCTGCCTTGCAAGCAGTTCCGTCGGCGCAAGCAGAGCACACTGTCCGCCGTAGTCAACCGTGCGCAGGCACACAAAGAACGATACCAGCGTCTTGCCAGAGCCGACATCTCCCTGCAACAGACGCTGCATAGAAAAGGCGGAGCGGACAGGCTCCTGCGTGCCGTTCATCAGCTCGTTCAAATCCGCCTCGCTCTGGTCTATATCGCGCCCCATCTCGGCAATACTCTTCATCTGACCGTCAGTCAACGCAAAAGGCAAGCGGTCAAACAGGGCTTTCTGCCTAGGAGAAAGCGCCTGTACAAAATCATCTTTTTCTTTATCTGGAGTCGTAAAATAAGGCGCAGCATCCGGCGGCGCTCCGTCCGCACCAGTTTCAACGGCAACTGCAAGAGAACCTTCTTCCGCCAGCTGCGGCAGCTTGCCGCGGTGCTCCAGCGTGCGCAGAGCCATCTTATACTCAAACTTATACAGCTCCTCAAAGATGATAGTCCTTCGGCCTTCCTCTGCTTCTGCAAGATTCTTAGGCATGTGAACCTTTTCCAGAGCTACGGCGCTCTTTAAAAGCGAGCGGCTTTCCATCACCGACAGAGGAAGCTCATCGTCAATCGCCTTGCCGTACTGCCTTAGCGCTGCGGCGACAGCCTTGTGCACAACCTTATTTGAAAGCCCCTCTGTAAGCGGATAAATCGGAATCACGCCGCTGTCAGGAACGGCAGCGTTCTGCCACTGCGCAAGCTCGCCATCATAGGCCAGCCTGTTCGTCTCAAATGAAGTAGACTGCAGCTCATTATATTTTACTTGAAACGTCCCTGTCACACTCACAATGCAGCCTTCGGGCAGGGATTTTTCCAAAAAAGGGCGGTTGAACGCAACAAGCCAGGCCTGCGTCACGCCGTCAGTTATGCCAATCTTGAGAGTCTTCATGCGGCCGTAGCCAAAGAACGTATGAGCCGTCACCTGACAGACACAGTGCACCTTGCCGCTCTTCCAGTCAGAAAGCGCGACTCTTTTAGTACGGTCTTCATAGTCACGGGGAAAGTCAGTAAGTAAATCTGCTACAGTAAAAATTCCCTGCTTGGCAAACAGCTTTACAGTAGAAGGACCTACTCCGGCAAGAGTTTCAACAGGCGTTCCAATTTCACAAAGTTTCATACGTTCGTGTGCAGTATAGCACAAAGAACAGCTGTTTTCAAAGCATTTTACGCCGCCAAGGCATTTTCATTTATTGACTTTATTATTGTCTTTATCTTTCCAAAAAGGGTAATATCCTTAAATACCTCTGTAAGGGAGCCGTTGTTGTTAAAAGGTGCATCCTGCATGACCTTGAAGTCCTTCATCACCCCGTTCTTTACGATATATTCAATAACTTCATTTACAAAATAAATCTGCTCACTTGAAAGTCTATTGCTGTCCAAAAAGTCGGCGAATGCTGATTTTGCAGCTTTCATGTCAAGTCCTACAATCTCACGGATAAACTCACCGAGCGGTTTTGCGCCGTACTCTTTGTCATACTCATCTTTTGTAACAACCTTTGACTTGTCCCACAAAATACCCTCAAGCCTTACGATGTCCTCATGCCTAAGCGGCACATTGCTGCGCACACGGAGTATAGTCTCATCATCCATGTGCTGCCGTATGTAGAATTCCGCCCGTTCCTTATACTTTCTAAGACTGTCTTCAACTCCATACTCAGCCTCGTTTTGACACACTTCCAGAACCTCATCCGTAAAATCGGTGTCATAGCGGACTCCCACACGGGGAATATATTTTATCAAATCTCGGAGGTCCGCTCGAATTTTCTCGTAATCTGGAACAGTAGCTTTTTCAAGATAGTCCGTTTCTGTTATGGCAGAAATGAGCGCCAGGTGAACCTTTACTTCAGGAATGCTTGCGACTTTAGAAAGACTGTCCGCCTTGCGGATAAGGTCGTTTTTCTGCCGGCCGACGTTCTGGCTTGCAAGACAGCCCAACTCGATAGAATACATGAGCGCGTCAAAACGAAGCGCATCTGGATTGTCCTTGTCAGGCAAAATGAGCGGAGCGACTTCCTCTCTTTCAACCAGCGTTTCTTCATAAGTGAGTGCAGCATAATTTTCTTGCTTGCGGTATTTTTCAACCTGTTCTATATGCTGGTGTACCGCAAAATTCTTGTCATCAAGTTCCTTTACTTTTTTGACAAGGAACTGCACCAACTCTTCCCGGTATTTGCTTAGCTCCGGGATTTTCTGCCACTGAGCGTCCTGTAATTTAAAAGCCAGTTGGAATTTCAAATGGAAAATAACTGACTGCAAAGGAAGGACTGTCGGGGTCTCGCTCCCTTTGTTCAGGCGGAAAAAGTTAAAGTTTCCGCAGAAGTCAAAGATGTAGAACCTGGATTTATTCTCTCCGTCAACAAGACCTTCGCAAAGGCGTGTACCGCGGCCAATCATCTGCCAGAACTTTGCCTTGCTCATCACTTTCTTAAAGAAAACGAGATTCAATATTTCAGGCACGTCAATTCCTGTGTCGAGCATGTCAACAGAAATTGCAATCTGCGGCATTTTCTTTGGGGCGGAAAATTCATCTATAATTGCCTGCGCGTAATTTATCTGATTGTCTATGACTTTTGCGAATTTATCTTTTGCAAGTTCCGGGTATGTTTGGTTAAATACTTCAAGCACCTTTTCGGCATGCTTGTGATTCTTTGCAAATATGATTGTCTTTCCCAGCGTCTGCCCGTAGTCGATTTTAAGCCCCCGCTCAAAAAGCTCCGCAAAGACTTTGCGGATTGTGTCCTCATTGAAGACCCACTGGTTCAATGCGGAAGATTCTATTTTGTCGGGCACTTCGCCGTCAACTTCCGCAAAAGTTTCCTCAAACTCTTCCTTTTCCTCATCGCTCAGCTGGTCGTAGACAATTCCATCTTCCAAGAACTTAAGCTTGGTCTCTATGGAAACAAAATCCACAAGGTAGCCGTCCTTTACCGCCTGTGCCAAGTCGTAGCCGTAAGTAGGCACACCGTTTTCAAGCTGGAAGATTTGGTAGGTGTTCTTGTCTATCTCATCTTTCGGAGTGGCGGTAAGCCCCACGAGGGGAGAATCAAAATAATTGAAGATGTCCTGATACTTATTGTAGATTGAACGGTGCGCCTCGTCGCATATAATCAAATCAAAATGGCCAGACGTAAAGACTTTGCCTTCCTCATCTTTTGAAGAATCAATCTTATTCATGATTGTCTGATATGTTGAAAGGACGACGTGGGCGTTAAAGTCGTTGTTCTTTTCCTCGCACAAGTTCATGTTCGACACGTTGGGCAGGAATGCAGTGAACGCGCGCTTTGCCTGAATGACGAGCGAGGTTCTGTCCGCAAGGAACAGGACGTTCTTTATCCAGCCGGCATCCAGCAGCACCTTGCACAGGCCGATTACCGTGCGCGTCTTGCCGGAGCCTGTCGCCATCACGAGGAGCGCACGCCGCCTGTTGTTCTGGAATGTCTCGCAGACAGCCTTGATTGCCCCCTCCTGATAGTAGCGGCCGCAAATCGACTTGTCGATGTTTGCGTTGGCAAGGCTGGTGCGCATCTTTTGCAGGTTGAACCACTTTTCCAGGTCGCGCTTGGAATAGACGGAAGCGCACTTCCGCTCTGGATAGCAGCCGTCTATAATGCGCGTCTCAAAACCGTTGGACAGAAAGATTACCGGACGGCGGCCGAATTTCTTTTCAAGAAAATTTGCGTATAGTTCCGCCTGTTGCCGGCCTTTTGAAACATCAACGCAGGTCTTCTTAGCCTCAATGAGAGCAAGCGGTTTGCCAGAGTCACCGAGCAGAACATAGTCTGCAAAACCTTTTCCAGATGCATTCGGCATTTCGTCAACCGGGTATTCGTTTATCCAGTTTTCACCCTCACGCCAGCCGGCTTCGTTAAGCATGGTGTCAATATAAATTTTGCGTGTCTGGAATTCAGAGACAACAGCTTTTACGACATATTTCTTGACTTGAATCCTCCGCCGTGCAGAAAGCTGTTCCTTTAAGGCCTTGTTCTCCTCAATGAGCTGCATAAGGTTCACGTCCGCAAGCTCTGCGGGAATGGGGAATTTTTGAGAAGAGACATTTGTTTCTTTTAGCAGGTCTTTATTGTAGTCGCGTTTCTGATAGTTTGAGCCGTAGCAGCAGGAAAGAAAATCAAAGAAATCAAAAAGATTCTCAAGACAAAGCGCGACCTGCTCCTTTGTCACAGGCTTTGCGCCGTGATTGGCCTGATTTCCGATTCTGCGGATAAAGTCAAGTTTCTTATAAAGTGTCGGGTCAATAAGTTTTTGGAAATCTGATGTTGTAAGAAGGGTTATCAAGTTGTCCTGCCATGGCATTGCCAGAGCCTTATCAACCGAGTACATCCATTTTATGGCGAACTCCATGGCACGGCGGCAGTTTATTGCACAAGAGCTAACGTCAATGTTGAAAATCTTTTCTGCGGAGATTGCAACGTCTACAAAAGTCTTGAACTGCCGTTCGCCGTTGAACGCGTCAAAATTGGTCATCTTTGCCTCGGATCGTGTTTATTATAGCACATTCTGTGGGGCTGCACAAGTTTGCCAGAGTCTGCGTCTGGTCCAGCGACT
>CAZKPZ010000010.1:41136-43180 GCA_964554745.1 uncultured Treponema sp.
TGCACGGCGGATTACTTATCTGATATGAGGTTTTTAACAGCCGCTACAAGCTTTTGATAATTGTCTTCTGAAAGTTTTGAGATTTTGCGTTCAAACGAGTCTTTGTTTACGGCGCCGATCAAATGAATGACCGCTACAGAATCTTTGGAAAGGCAGGTTTCGTCTTTTGTAAACAGAATGTTCGGTTCGTAGTCTGCGGATGCAAGGTTTGATGTGAAAGGTATGGTTACGGCAGTGTTCAAATTTTTAATGCCCAGCAAGTCGTTTTGCATAACAACTGCCGGCCTAAGTTTTGCAGGAAGGCTTTCGTTTGGAAAGCCGAAGTCAACGAGCCAGATTTCACCATGTGTCATTTTTCAATTCCTCGTATACGGTATTCATGTGGCTTTTTACAACCGCATTCTGCAAATCTTCATAGTCTTCTTCGATTTTTTTTGATTTCAAGGATTCCAGCATTTTACCAATCAATACTATCGTTTGGTCGTAAGAGAGAGAAAGAACTTGCTCAGTAAAATCTGCATATGCAAAGTCAGACATAACTTACCTCCATCAGTTTCATTATACTACACTTTGCCCGAAATTGCTATGTCTTAGCCGAAATACTCCTGCATTAAAGAGTCGAACAGCAGTTGCGTCTGGTCAAACGACTTCTGCACGGCGGATTTTACTCAAACCAATTTTCAATTTCTAGAGAAAAAACTGACTACAAATCTTTAAGAACATAGTCGATTTCTGTCTCGATTTTCTTCATAAATTCTTTGTTAATTTTTCCGACTTTTTCGACTAAACGTTCTTTATCAACAACGATAATATGGGGAATCAAAGCAACAGAGTCTTTCGTAAGACCTGAGTCTGATTTTGGGATTAAAACGTTCCCCCCGGTATTCGGCTCGGAGTGTATTGGATGTAAGAGGAATGACAACCGTAGTATTCAGATTCTGAAGATTCTCTTTTTCTGCCTGAATGATGATAACCGGGCGTGTGTATCCAGGTTCGCTTCCAAACGGAATTCCAAAATCGAGCATGAATATTTCACCACGAGTCATTCTTCAATTCCTCCCAAACAGTTTGCAAACTAGCATTGCGGAGCTTTTTAAGAGATTCTTCCTCGGAAAGACTCTTGTTTCCTTTCTTTGCCTGATAGACAATGCAAAGATAGTCAACATAATGAGAAAGCTCTTCTAATCCTTCTGCCGGCAATGTTTGTATTTTCCGTTCCAAAACTTCGTAAGGCATTTTGAATCTCCACTGTATTTATTATACTACACTTTGCCTGAAATTGCTATGTCTTACCCAAAATACTCCTGCATAAGCGACTTCTGCACGGCTAGGAACACTGCTAGCAGTAAAATGAAACTTGACCGAACATATCACGCTATTTTTGGATGATTTCGAAAGAGCGGGGTTCGATTAGGCGAAGCAGTTTGTTTAGAATTTGCAGTGGAATTTTTGAATTGTTGTTTGCAAGGAGACATTTGCCATTTTTTGTAATCCACACTTTTGTTCCGTTTGGAACAGGGCGGCCTTTTGAGATGTGAATATGGACAGGCTCTCTTGGCTCGCCTTCGTTCGTCCAGAAATAAATCCAATAAGAGCCGAATTTAAAAATTTGCGGCATCTTCCAATCCCCCCGTCATGGCAAATTCAAGAATCATGTGTTTTTCAGAATCGACAAGTTCTTTTAGGTAGTCGAGTTCTTTATCGGTGTATCCATGAATGTCCGTCCAATCTTCGGCTGGCAAAAGGCACGAGGCATGCTTAAAACCATATTTTTCATCCGGGGTTTCCATGTAAACTTTTACAGTGCCATTTTCCATATCATAATAACTGATAATCGTTTCATCCGGTAATTCCATAAAATTATGCAACATACAAACCTCCGTTTGCCTTATTATACCACACTTTGTGGATTTTTGCATTTGTTTTTGATGTCATGCCGAACTTGATTCAGCATCTCTTACCCAAAATACTCCTGCATAAGCGAATCAAACAGAATCTGCGTCTGGTCCAGCGACATCTGCACGGCGGATTTTGACTTGTCGGT
>CAZKPZ010000011.1:0-8329 GCA_964554745.1 uncultured Treponema sp.
TAAAAACAGAACAAACCGCATTGTAGGAATTCGCCACCTGTTTTATGACAGCTCCGTCTTCAAGGGAATATGCCGCAACGATACAACCAATAACCTTGCCCGCCTGCCTAACAGGAGCTGTCGCAATAAGAGAGTATCCGACTGTACCGATGTCATCATAGGAATATCCGGCGGTACCGCGCAAAGCACTCTGCACGGAGCTGATTGAAGACAAATTGTCATTGGAACCGGCTCCCTCCGCCGACAGAACATTGCCTTTCACATCAGTAACGGCAAGGACGCCTACATTCAACGTACCGTTTGCCCAGCTCACAATAGACTTAAGGCCGTGAACATCTCTATTTGCAATAAGAGGGGGTATGTCCGGTCTGTTTGACAGCATCATTACATCAGACTCAAGAAGATTACGCCAGTCCTTAAGAGTTGACTCAAAACCTTCAGAAAAATTCTCAAGGTCACTGTCTGTTGAATCGGTAACACCAGATGCAAAAATATTCAGCTCAAACGCGGCTATTACCACGACACTCAATACTACAGATACGATAATCACACTGAGAAGCTTTATGACAATCGGAACGTTTCTTTTGGAATTCTCAGCATTCCAGTCAAGCGATTTCTTTTCCGCGGACACAGAAATTCCCCCTATGCAATAGTCTATAGAATAAAATTATAGCACGGTTCGGGGAATAAAAACATCAGTAAAACTACGCAAAAAGAAAAAATATTCTTTCCCCCGCATACTCAAGCTGCGGGGGTTACGGCAGCCTACATATTGTGTTCGCTCATGAACTTTTGAGTATCCTCAAGTGTCGGCAGGGCGGGAATTGCACCGCGCTTGGTAACGCAGAGGGATGCGACTGCATTTGCAAAGGCGATGTCCCGCTCAATCTCTTCTTTTGTGAACTCAAACGGATTGTCACGGCGCGTAATGCGGTAAAGCAGTCCGCCGGTAAAGGAATCTCCCGCGCCGGTTGTGTCCACGACCTTGACGGACGGCACGCCGAGTGTGCCGCAGAACGACTGCGCTCCGACTTTTGCCGCATAATATACGCCCTTTGAACCGAGCGTAATCAGAACAAGCTTAGCACCGTACTCAAGAATCTTTTTTGCGCCGTCTTCATAAGACAAGCCGCTGCCAAAAAGCAGAGCCAGTTCTTCTTCTGAGACTTTCACCAAATCTGCAAAAGGAAAGACGCTCTTCATCTCGTCAATTGCATCACTCCGCCCCTTCCAGAGGTTTTCGCGGTAGTTCGGGTCGTAAGAGATAAAGCCGCCTGCTTTTTTTACCTGTGATATTGCGTCAAGTTCCGCGCTCTTGGAAGGCTCGTCAGTTAAAGAAAGAGACCCCACATGGAGTATCGCTGTTGACGCCAGCATAGAGGAGTCCAAGTCTGACACGGCAAGCTGGGTATCCGCACCCGGATTGCGGCAGAATGAAAAACTGCGCTCGCCATTAGCGTCAAGACTAACAAAGGCAAGCGTAGTGTGCTGCTTTTGGGTGCGGCGCATGGCGGACGTGTCTACGTGTATTGCTTCGAGCACGCTACGCACATCATCACCGAAACTGTCATAACCTGTCATGCCTACAAAAGCGCCCTTTCCACCCAACTTGCATACTGCAGAAACGCAGTTTGCCGGCGCTCCGCCCGGGTTTTCCTCATACAAGTTCTTACCGCCGGCACTCTTTCCGGCAAAGGTAAAGTCAATAAGAATCTCACCCAAAGCGACAACATCATACTTTTTTGCAACCATATTTCAACTCCTATAAAAGCTCCGCAAAAGTGCCAGTGATAAAAGTACGCTGATGTACTTTTATCACCTATTTTTCTATATTCTCTTTAAGCCAGCGAACCTCATACGGCTTTAACTCCTGCGGCGAATGGTTGTCATACACATTGCCGGTGAGCAAATCCGTGCTATTCTTGCTCCAAGCGTCCAGATGGAACTGCGCGCGGCTTTCTGAAAAGTTCGCCACGACATGAATTATTCCTCTGCGGAAAGCAAACACATGACTGTCCTGCACGTCATAGAATGCAATCTCATTTCCTCCGAACAGTGGTTCCCCGGAACGGATTGAAACAAGCATCTTGAGGTAGCTTGCAAATTCGCTTTGCGAAGCATATTTAAACCGGTGCGACAAATCCGCCTTTTCGCGGTGCACCCAGCGAGAATCCTCACGCTTATGCACATCGTTGCGGTAGCTGTAATCGTTGAGCATAGCTTTTTCATCGCCTGCGTACAGAAGCGGAATACCGGGCAAAGCAAAGAGCAGAGCGTACATCATTTTCATTCTGCCCACGGCCATCTCGCGCCACAAGGCGTTCATTTCAGCTTCCGCCTGCTCAAGCCCCGCAAGGCTTGCCATAGTTCCGCAGATGCGGCAGTCACCAGTCGTCGGGTTCAGCTGGAACGGCTCGCCCTTTGCAAAGCTGCCGTCAAAGCGCCCTGTAAAAAAGCGGTTCAGGAACTGCCTGTGGTCGTAGCCGTTAATGCCAAGAGAGCCGGCATCCTCATCGCTGAACGTCCAGCCGATGTCATCGTGGCAGCGTATGTAGTTTATCCACGCGCAGTCCTGCGGAATGTACCAGCGTTTTTTCAGCGAAAGCGTAAGCAGCCGTGTGTCGCGGGTGGCAAGAGTATTCCAGAAGAGCGCCATCTGCAGCGGATTGTAGCTAAGAGAGCACTCCTTGTCGTTGATATATTTTATCACTTCGTCAGGGTGTACGATTGCCTCGCTCTTAAACTCAAGAGACGGAGCCGCTATGCGGGCAACGTACTGAAAGGCCTGTATCAGAGTGTGAGCCTCAGGCAGGCTTTCGCATACCGTTCCCTTTCGCTTCCATACAAAGGCCAGGGCATCAAGACGCAGAACATCAACACCCAGATTCGCAATAGAAAGCATCTCCTCGCACATGGCAAGAAATACTTCCGGATTGGAATAGTTCAAGTCCCACTGAAACGAATTGAACGTCGTCCAAACCCATTCCTTCTGCCTTTCAAGATAGGTGAATGAGCCGCGACGTACAGTAGGGAAAATCTCCCGCAGAGTGTGGTTCCAGCTGTCCACTTCCGTCTTGTCTTTATAGATGTAGTAAAAATTCTTGTACTTTTTGTCACCCTTAAGTGCCTTGAGCGCCCATTCGTGCTCGTCACTAGTATGGTTGAACACAAAATCCAGCACCAGACGGATACCGTTCTTGTGGAATTCGTCTGCGACCCGGCGCAAATCCGTTATATCCCCCAAGCGCGGCTGCACCTTACGGTAAGAGCTTATTGCATAGCCGCCGTCATTTTCTTTTTCAGGACAGTCAAAGAGCGGCATCAGGTGCACATAGTTCACGCCCAAGTCCTTGAGATACGGAATTGTATCAAGCAGCCCCTTGAGGTTGCCGGCAAAAAGATCCACATAGAGCATCATGCCCACAGTATCCTGCCGCAAGAACCAAAAGCCCTTGCCGTTTCTGCGCGCTTCAATCGCCTTGTCGTCACAGTCTTTCAGGTAGCCGGTGCGCTCGAGCGAATACTTTTTCATTATCTTCTGCAGACGGTCGAGGATTGAGTAAAAGTCCCAGCGTCTGCCATACAGGGAATAGAGACGTGCGGTAAGCTCCGCCATGTTATCTTCAAGCTGTTTTTTGTACATACCTTATTTACTCCTTTGACTGTCAGCCTTTGTACTTTGCCGCTCAACAATATTTATCTTTAGATAGACATTGCAGACATTCTTTTCTGAACCCGAAATCTGGGAAAGTATCAGCCGTGCTGCAGTCTTGCCAGATTCATCCAGATTCTGACTCACCGAACTCAGACCGATGTAATCAGAAATATCAATGTTGTCAAAGCCCAGAACCTTTAGTTTACCGGGCACATCAATGCCTTTCTCTCTTGCGCGCACCAGAACGCGGGCTGCAATTAAATCGCTTGAGCAAAAAACACAGTCCGGCAATTCCGGCTGAGAAAGCAAAGCCTCAATGCCCTGCTCAAGCCCCTCCCTCTGGAACTCGCTGACAACTACATTCTCTGCCTTCATAAGGATACCTTGATTGGCAAAGAAAAAGCGGTAGCCCTGCAGACGATCTCCCATGGCATGAACCGCATAGCTTTCGTCCGCACGCTCCCCCACAAAGGCAGGATTCTTGCAGCCCTGCCTCCACAAGTATTCGGCGGCTTTCTGCCCGCCCTCCAGATTCTTTACGATAACACTGTCAAATCCTTCTACTGCATCTTCAACAAAACACACAGGAAAGCGCGCCCGCTTTAAAAGCTTAAGCGCCCTGGACTCAAGATGCACACACAAAAAAATCAGTCCGTCAACACGGTTCGCAGTCACCAGCGAACTAACGTAGTTTTCTAAATCTTCCATAGTATCTATGGAATAAATCACCAGCTCATAGTGCTCGCGGCTCAGTACACTGGAGATACCGCGCAGGCGTTCCATAAATGACGGCTGGGTAAAAAACGGAGCCACTACCCCGATTTTTTTATAAGCTCTACGGGCATTGATTACTGCGTCAGCCTTGGGAACAAAGTTCAATTCCTTGATGGCATCAAGCACCGCAAGCCTCTTTTCCGCCGCGACCTTTGCCGGGTCATTCATTACACGGGAAACAGTTGCAGAACTCACTTTTGCCAATTCCGCGACATCGTAAATCGTCACGCCTCTCGCCACAATAAACTCCTATGATGTTGTGATGTCTTGCTGAAACTGCTTTCAGAAAGCAGTTTCAGTATACTGGAATTCAACAGAAAGTCAAGAGAGATTTACTTTTCTGCGCGTAAAGGCTATGCTACACTCAATGAAATTCCGTAAACGCCATTATTTTTTATTCGCAATCGTCATTGCAACGGCATTTTTTTGCATAATACGCTTCTGCCCTAACACAACGCTCTCCGCATTCATGAACAGGCAGTACAGCACCCGCTTTTACGACACGAACAGCAATCTCATATACATAATGCCGCTAGAAGACGGCTTACGCCGCGAATACTATCAGCTTAAGGATATTTCGCCGGAACTTGTGCGCAGTTTTATCCAGGAAGAAGACAAGAACTTTTACAGGCACTGCGGAATAGATTTTCTTTCCATTATACGCGCACTTGTACAAAACCGCAGGGCAGGACGCATAGTAAGCGGAGCTTCAACCATAACAATGCAACTTTCACGCATTATCTGGCCGCGCAAGGGCAAGGCTACGGTCACAACCAAGGCAAAGGAAGCAGTCCGAGCCGTATATCTTGAAATAAAACTCTCAAAAGATGAAATCCTTGAACTATATCTAAATTCAGTTCCCTTCGGCTTCCAGGTAGAAGGTGTAGTAAGCGCGGCACGCTCCTTCTTTTCCACAGACGCATTCTCCCTGACCCCGGAACAGTGCGCCGCGCTTGCAAAGATTCCGCGAAGACCGACTGAGTTCGCACCACAAAAGACATACAGCTACCCTGCCCGCTGCCCGCACTTTGTCGCGCATGTTATTGAAAGCTACAAAAGAAGAGGTGAAGTCATACCGCCGGACGTTACACTTTCAGTAGACAGCGCACTTACCGAATACGCAGAACTGCTTATCCAACAACGGCTGGAAGAATACAAAGAGGCGCGCATACACAACGGAGCGGCGTTCGCAATAAACAACAAGACAGGAGAAGTCCTAATATGGGCAGGAAACGCCTCGTTCCATGACAGCAGCCACGCAGGACAGATTGACGGCGTTACGGTAAAAAACCAGCCCGGCTCTTCCATGAAGCCGTTTTTATACGCCCTTGCGCTCGAACGTGGCTTTTCACCCACATCCGTCCTGCCGGACATTCAACAGGACTTCGGCAGTGACGGCGTATATGTGCCGCTCAACTTTAACAACCGCTATAACGGCCCCGTAAGATTCAGAGTAGCGCTGGCTTCAAGCCTGAATATTCCTGCAGTGTACCTGCTACACCAAATCGGATTGCCGGAATACATGGAACAGCTGTATAAGCTGGGCTTTGACTCCCTGAAGGGAACCGAAAAAGGCACAGGACTTTCACTCGCGCTTGGCTCAAGCGAAGTCACCCTTGAAGAGATGGTGAGGGCCTTTTCTGTATTTGTAAACAACGGCGTATTGCTGGACATACGATACACAAAACTAATGGAAACAAACGGCAACAGCGGCAGCACGACAAAAAAGCCAGTGCGTGTGTACCAAAAAGACACGGCTCACATCATGTGCGACATTCTCACCGACGAAAGCGCGCGCTCACTGGGCTTTGGGCACGCTTCTGTATTCGACACGCCCTACCCGTCCATATTCAAGACCGGCACATCAAATCAATTCCAGAACATCATAGCGCTAGGCGCAACACCGGAATACACAGCCGGAGTCTGGATGGGCAACTTTGAAGGGCAGACAGTCATCGGTCAGACAGGCAGCAGTATTCCGGCTAAAGTGGTGCGAGCCTTGCTTGACGAACTTGTAAAACAAAACAACAGTGGAACGACAGCCGCCGCCTTCAGGCAGCCGACTCACTATCACAAGCGCCGGGTTTGCGCACTTTCCGGAATGCAGCCTGCGGACTGCTGCCCTTCTGTAGTGGAAGAATACGTAAAAGACGGCGAGCAACTTGCGGTCTGCAACTGGCACTATGCGGAAAACGGCCGCATAAAAATCCGCTACCCAAGCGAATACCAGCACTGGGCGGACTCGGCGAACTTTTTGGGAAACTCCAGTGCGGAAGAAAACAAAAATGAACGGAACACCGCGCTCACGATTACATATCCGCGGAACGGAGCAGTATTCGTGTATGACGCGTCACTGCCATCCCACGTTCAGGCACTGGTAGTCACTGCCGTCGGCGGAGAATCAAGGAACGCCACACTTTATGTTGACGGCAGTCCTGTCGGAACAGCAAGCAACGTGTTCAGATGGAACATTCCGCTTTCCCCCGGCGACCACACGCTGGCAGTCACCTGCGGAACGGAAAAAGCGGAATCATATTTCAAAGTAAAATAACTAACGCTGCACGCGGCCGGACGCATCACCGCCGGCAAGCTTTTCAACTTCTGCGACAGACACCCTGTTGTAGTCGCCCTCTATCGAATGTTTAAGTGCAGATGCCGCGACAGCGAACTCAACAGCCTGCTGCGTAGTCTTCTGGTGCAAGAGCGCGTAGATTAAGCCGCCGCCAAAGCTGTCGCCGCCGCCCACACGGTCAACGATATGCAAGTGATATTCTTTTGAAAAGCAATAGTCCTTGCCGTCATAAAGCATTCCGGCCCAGTCGTTGTCGTTCGCAGAAATCGAAGAGCGCAAAGTAATTGCGACTTTCTCAAAACCGAATTTGTCGGCAAGCTGCTTTGCAACAGACTTGTAGCCTTCTTTGTTCAGCTTGCCGCCGGTAATGTCTGTATTCGCAGCCTCTATGCCGAACACGTCCTTGGCGTCTTCCTCGTTTGAAATGCAGACATCAACGTATTCGCACAATTCGCTCATGGCCTTGCGCGCCTGTTCGCGAGTCCACAGCTTACCGCGGTAGTTCAAGTCGCAGGAGATTTTTACTCCGCGCTTTTTGGCTTCCTTGCAGGCATCCTTGCAGATTTCAACCAAGTTCTCCCCAAGGGCCGGTGTAATACCGGTAAAGTGGAACCACTGGGCACCGTCAAAAATCTTGTTCCAGTCAAAATCTTCCCTGGACGCTTCCTGTATTGCAGAATGGGCACGGTCATAAATACAGACACTGCCGCGCT
Source organism: uncultured Treponema sp. (assembly GCA_964554745.1). Lineage (GTDB taxonomy): Bacteria > Spirochaetota > Spirochaetia > Treponematales > Treponemataceae > Treponema_D. The sequence continues at coordinate 7,715 of CAZKPZ010000011.1, forward strand.
GAGAAGCGCCTTTTTCCAAAAAGTAAATGCCCAGTCTGTTGCCGCCGCGAACAATCTTTGAAGTATCAACTCCCAGCGTGCGGAGTGAATTGACAGCCCCCTGCCCGATGACTGTATCAGGCACTTTTGTCACAAATGCGACATCCTCTCCGTAATTTGCAAGCGAAACAGCAACATTTGCCTCTCCGCCCCCGAACGTTGCCTGCAGCTGGTCATTCTGAAAGAAGCGGTAGTAGCCATTTGGCGCAAGACGCAACATGATTTCACCGAATGTTATAATTCTGCTCATTTTTAACGAGACTCCTTATTTCTTAAAGTTTTCTATATAATGTCATGCAAAAAGACTTTCATTTTGCAAAAACACATAGCATAATCATTTCAAATATTTATAACACAATCCCGGAGTTTATAGAAGTAGCGCAAACTACACCTATTGGAACAGAGAATGTTGTGGATGGTGAAAACTCTTTCTAATCGGCACTGCATTCCTGCGAACCTCTCAGGAAGGCAATTTCTTATTGCCAAGATTATCCTGCCTTATTGCCTAAGTCACCCTGCCTTATTGTCAAAGTCATTTTGCCTTATTGCCAAAGTCATCTTGCCTTATTGCCAAAG
>CAZKPZ010000011.1:8429-38285 GCA_964554745.1 uncultured Treponema sp.
CAAGCAAGGCAACTTTGCAAGCAGCCTCTGCCAATAAGGCAGAGTTTTCATAGCCTTGGACGCCCACGAGCGCAAGGGCGGAGAAATTCTGTCTTTACCCATTTGCTTTTGCGTTCAAAAACGGCCGTAAAAACGAACGCAAAATTTTGCGCTTGAATTTGCGTTCGGAATGAGGTACTAGGCTCAAAATCAGGATTTGACTTTTGGTATTCTGGAAGAAAAATTAAAAGCAGAGCTTGGCATAGAAAAACTGGACAAAGACTTGCTTAAGACTCTGGAACTTTACAGTGATGCGGAGGGATTCAACAAGGCGGCGGAACTTCTTGCAGATTAACGAAGCCTACGAAGCAAGCGACGCAAAGCCTGTTTACGAAATTTCTGATACCGTGATAAAAATTACCCTCCCCATTATAAAAGAGCATACTGAACTTTCTAAGGACGAAAACAAGATTTTTGAAATGCTAAAGGGAAAAAAATACAGCCGCTAGAAGCGGCAAGTCCGATATGCCTACACAATCCTCCACTCGCCAAGCGTCCTTGTCTTTGAGTCAAAGTTTGCGCCAATCTTGCAGAGCCGCTTGGCCTTGCCGTTCTTGTCAATGCTTGCCGTGTAGGGAATCAGATAGCCCTTTGAGTCAATCTGGGCAAGGGCATCTTCCGCCGTGCCGTCCCTCTTGAACTCAAAGACGTATACGGCATCCTGCGTCTCTATAAGCATGTCGCACCTTCCTGCCGCGCTGGCCTCTTCCGTCCGCACGACAAAGGGCGTACACAGGCGGGCTATCAGATAGAAGAGAGTCTTGTAGTGGTTCTCGTCCTGCCTCTCTGCCGTGTATGGAACGGAGCTTAGGAACGCGCGCATAAGCGTAAGGGCCTGCTCTACATCGCCAGAGTCAAGGCTGTCGGTGAATCGCAGGAGGAACGTGTTGTTCTCTCCAACGCTTTCTGTTGCGTAGTAAGGCATGAGGCACTTTGCAAAGCCGTCGCGAACCTCCTCGTTCGGGTAGCCGAGGATGAATCTGTCGCCCGGTTTTGTTTTCTTTATCGTAAGGTAGCCGCTCTGGTAGAGGAGCGGTATGGGATCTGTCGCGGTCTCGGTGGGAGCGTCGAACTGCTCCGGCGTGGAGGCAAAACCCTTCTCAAAATCAATCGGGTCGATGTTGTACTTTTTGATGAGCTTAGTGAGCAGTGTTGGCGTGCCGGTGGAAAACCAGAAATTTTCAATCTTCAACTTTGCCAGGGAATTTATCAGGCTGTAAGGATTGTAGATGTCAGGGGAAGCAGCGCTAAAGTGGTAGCCGTCATACTCCGCTTTGAGCGCGGCACACGCTTCTTCGTAGGTCAGATGCTGTTTGTCCGCAAGGGCCTGAATCTCGGGCTTCATCTGCGTAAAGACTTCTTCTTCCGTAATTCCGCAAATCGCCGCATAATCATCATCCATCGTAATCACGTTAAGGTTGTTCAGTTCGCTAAAAATAGAAAGCTGGCTGAACTTTGAGATTCCCGTCAAAAAGACAAAGCGCAGGATTTCGCCCTGGTCTTTGAGCGGGCTGAAGAACTTTCGCATCTCCTGCTTCAGCTTCTGCTGCAAGTCCGCGTCGTCCATCGTGTCCAGAAGCGGAGCGTCGTACTCGTCCACGAGTATTACCGGTTCCAGTCCTGTCTTTTCTTTGGCTGCCTGTATGACTTTTGTAAAACGTGCGCCCCATTCCATGCCGTTTGTGTTCTCAATGCCGTACTCTTTCTCCCAGTCAGAGAGAATGAAGTTCAGCACCGTCTGCAAGGAGTTTAGCGAATCATATTTGTTCATTGCAAAGCTGATGTGTAGCACAGGGTACTGCTTCCACTCCTTTTCGAGCCGTTCCATGGCAAGGCCTTTGAAGAGTTCCTTCTTTCCCTCAAAGTATCTCCAGAGCGTGGAGACGAGCAGCGACTTGCCGAACCTGCGCGGACGGCTCAGAAAGTAATACTTGTAGGTGTGCGTCATCTTGTAGATGATGTTGGTCTTGTCCACGTAGTAGTAGCCGCCTTTTCTAATCTGGAGAAAGCTCTGCATACCGAGGGGAAAAAGTTTCAGTTCTGCCATAGGGAAAGTATAGCACGGCTTCTCTTATTTGCAAAGGGGAGTTATACATGGCAGCCGTGCCTTAATCCATGCACCAGACCATGTAGGGTGGCAGCCGCACCACGTCTCCCTCATCTTGCAGAGACTTAGGGTGGATTATGTAGGATTCCTCCACCTTGCTCCCAAATTTTTCTCTGAAAAGTCCGAGTGAGGATGTGGTATAGTTCTTTGAGGATTTTACTTCCACAGGGAAAATCTTGAAATTCGTCTTGCTTTCATTGGATAAAAGAAAGTCTATTTCCATTCTGTTGCGCTTTTTTTCTTTGTCGTATTCATTGTAAAAATATAATTTCTTGCCCTTGCAGCGGAGCATTTGAGCGATTGCATTTTCATAAATCATACCTTCGTTCAGGGAAATCTTTCCGTTCATAATCGACTTGTAGAGTTGCGTGGAGGCGATTTCGTTTTCGCTGAATGCAAGGCTCACCAAAAGCCCGGTGTCGCCCAAGTAGCACTTCATCTGGGAGTCGTTCTTGTTCAGGGCGAACCCGACCGTGGGGTCGCTGCACTTGTAGCAGAGGTTGCATATCATTGAGTCGTCCATCCAGAAAAACGGCTCGTCATATTTTTCAAAAGTAGGAGACGACGAGTCTATTTTTGAGAGCGTCACTTTTTTTTCGTGCGTTGAAAGGTAGCCTGGTATGTTCTCAAAGAGGGCGGAGACCTTGGACTTGTATTTGCCCGCCGCCTTTTTTATGTCATCGCGGTACAGCTCCAGAATGTCGCGCTTTTCAACATCGCTTGCGGCAAAGTCGCGGTTGTTTTCTATATATGCCACAATGCTCTGCGGCATTCCTCCTACGAGCATGTACTCGCGGAAAAGGCGCATCGCCTTTGGATGGAAGTCCTGGTCAAGAGGAAGTTTCTTTTGCCAGCAGTCCCTGATGTAGTCGAGCAAAACCCTTTCGTCCAATGCTTCCGCAAATTCCTCAAAGTCGCACGGGTACATTTTGAGCTTGCGTTCCTCAGACGGAATCGTAATGTCCTGAACATTTTCCTTTATCGAGATGAGGGAGCCTGTCTCTATAAAATCGTAGCGGCCGTCTGCCACAAGGTATTTGACGGCTTCCCGAGCCTTGGGAAATTTCTGTATCTCATCAAAGACAATCAGCGACTCCCTTTTGTACAGGGGCGTATTGTATTCAAGCGAGATGTTTTGAAAAAACACGTCAAGATTGTTAAGGTTGTCGTCAAAGTTGTCTTTGATTTTCCTTGATGCCTTGTTAAAGTCAATCAGAATATAACTTTTGTATTCATTCTTCCCGAATTCCTCTGCTAGTGTTGACTTTCCGATTCGGCGCGCTCCCTCAATAAGCAGAGCCTTATTTGGCGCAAGAGTCTTTTTCCACTCCAGAAGTTTCTGATAATTTTTTCGCCTGATGTTCATGCTACGCCTCATTTTCAACAATACGCAAAGTAAATTATATGAGAAACATCAATAATACGCAAGGTAATTTCAGCTAAAAAGCTCAAGTAAAAACTGTCAATTTTCTCAAAATTTATCCCTTGCATTATGTATACGAGGTGTGATATGTCACAAGTTGAGTTGCGTAAACCTCTGATAAATGTGTTCCGAGGCTACAGGAAACTTACTCCTGCAATGGAATCTGAATTGCAACGACAAGCGGGCCGGGCTGAATATGGTTAGCAAGATAATGAAGAAAATGACGCTCATATCGCAGGCAGCGGCAGCGCGTTTGGTTTCGCAAGAACGGTAACAGTGAAATTTATTTTCCGAATTCCCTAAAGGTCATTTTTGCAAATCCGAAAATAAGAGTATAGGGGTGGCAAAGCCCCTTGCAGGAACTTGTGAATCTTTTTTGAAAGAGGAGATAAATCTATGGTTATCAATCACAACATGAGCGCTATGTTCGCTCAGCGTTCAACTGGATTGACAGAAGTCAGCCAGCAGAAGAACATTGAGAAACTGTCTTCTGGAATGAAGATCAACCGCGCAGGCGATGACGCTTCCGGACTCGCAGTATCTGAAAAGATGCGCGCACAGATTCGCGGATTGAATCAGGCTTCCAAGAATGCACAGAATGGAATTTCCTTCATTCAGACAACTGAAGGATACCTTCAGGAGACTGAGGACATCATTCAGCGCATCCGCGAGCTTGCTGTACAGTCAAGCAACGGCATCTACACTGATGAAGACCGCCAGTACATCCAGGTTGAGGTTTCTTCTCTCGTAGCAGAAGTAGACCGCATTGCATCTTGCGCACAGTTCAACGGTTTGAACATGCTCACAGGACGCTATGCCCGCGCAACAGGCGAGAACAACCCAACAGCTTCTATGTGGCTCCACATTGGCGCAAACATGGATCAGAGAACACAGGTTTACATTGGCACAATGACAGCTGCTGCTCTCGGAATCCGCAACGTTGGAACAGAAGAGATCATGAGCCTTGAGACTCCGGACAACGCAAACCGCGCTATCGGAACTCTCGATGAAGCTATCAAGAAAATCAACAAGCAGCGCGCTGACCTCGGCGCATACCAGAACCGCCTTGAAAAGACAGTTGAAGGCTTGGACGTTGCAGCTGAGAATACTCAGAGCAGCGAATCAAGAATCCGCGATACAGACATGGCAGCTCAGATGGTCGAGTTCACAAAGGACAATGTTCTTTCTCAGGCCGGAACAGCTATGCTCGCACAGGCTAACCAGTCTTCACAGAACGTACTTTCTCTTCTCCGCTAATCGTACGACAGCAGGAAACAAGAAAGTAGCTTGATGCTGGAAAGGGTGCTCTCGAAAGAGGGTGCCCTTTTTTTATTTTGATATTTATGCTATTTTTCTGTCATGGACGAACCCCTTATTTCTGAGTTGTGGGAAATGCTGGCGGCAATGTTTGAAGACATGGCGCCACATTATAATCCGCTGAATAATCCGCTTTCTCCCAAAGCGATGACCTTTCTGCTTTCCGTAATATTTCTCCTGTCCATACTGTTTGTTTCGTATAAAATACTCGCTCTGTATCTGGGGCTGAACATGCAGAACAAGCAAAAAAAGCTGTTTCTTTCAGTCATGAATAAAACAGGAGAATTAAAGCAGTTAGCAGAAAAATGTGCAGAGCTTGGAGAAGAGATTGACCGCCACACTAACCGCAAGAACAATTCAAAAATTGTAAGCTACTTCACTTACAGGATTGCGCAGGAACAAAAAGTTCCAGAAGACAAAGCCTTGCTGTATTTTTGCGCGGCAATGGTCTATGACGCAGGTTTTCTGGATTCCCCGGAAGAATTCTTTTATATGGAGAGTCTTATAAAAAAGGAAAAACAGTTTTTGAAGACTCATGTAGAGCGCTTTTATTCTTACTTGGCTTTTGTTCCCAAAGAATACATGACGGATTTTTTTGCGGCATGCCTGTATCATCACGAAAACTTCAGCGGCACAGGGTTTCCGGAGTGCCTTAAGGGTAAGGAGATTCCGCTGATAGCCCGTATCATTCACATTGTAGAAAGCTACACAGCACTTACGTGCAAGCGGGACTATCATCCTGTTTACAGCAGCAAGAAAGCCATAAAAGAACTTGCTAAATTTTCAGGTTTGTATGACAGAGAGATAGTAGAAATCCTTGCAAAGCTGGTCTAATTTAGTGTAAAATATTTCATCTTTTTAAAGGGGATATTAGTATGTGCGGAATAGTAGGATATATAGGCACAAAAGATGCCACTCCGGTCTTGATTGACGGATTAAAAAAACTTGAATACCGTGGCTATGACAGCGCGGGAATCGCCGTTTTTGACGGCAAAGACATTATTGTGCGCAAGGTAAAAGGCGCTATCAAGTTTCTGGAAGAAAAAATTGCAAAGGAGGTTGTCCGCGGCACTATAGGCATAGGGCACACACGCTGGGCAACCCATGGAGAGCCTAGCGACATAAATGCGCATCCCCAGATTAACGAAAGCGGAACAATAGCCGTTGTACATAACGGTATCATCGAGAATTACATCGCGCTCAAATCCTGGCTGCAGGAACAGGGAGTTGTCTTTAGAAGCCAGACCGACACCGAATTTATATCTCATTTGGTAAACTATTACTATTAGCAGTAAAAGAATATTTTTTGCGCTGTGCAAAAAAGCTTGCAGCGGCTTGAAGGCAGCTACGCACTCGGCGTGGTCTGCAAGGACTTTCCAGACAGAATCATCGCCGCCAGAAAGGAGTCTCCACTTATAGTTGGTCTGGGCAAGGGTGAAAACTTCATCGCCAGCGACGTTCCTGCCGTACTGCCATATACAAGAGAAGTGTATTTCCTGGACCAGAAGCAGATTGCCGTACTTTATGCCGACCACGTTGACCTCTTTGACGAGAACGGCAACAAGGTCATCAAAAACTCATACCATGTGGACTGGGACATTTCTTCCGCAGAAAAGAACGGTTACGAGCACTTTATGCTCAAGGAAATTCACGAGCAACCCAAGGCCCTTACCGATACAATGCGTCCTCGCTTTGTAAAAGACGGCGAGAGCATAACCGACATTCAGTTTGACGAAATCAAGGGAACGGAAGATTTCTGGAAGAATGCAAAGCGCATAGTTATCACGGCATGCGGCACTGCATATCATGCCGGCGTTGTCGCAAAATACGCATTTGAAAAATTCGCCCGGCTTCCGGTTGTGGTTGACGTGGCAAGCGAATTCCGATACAGAAACCCAATCATCAGCAAGGATGACGTGTTTATAGTGGTAAGCCAGTCCGGTGAAACCGCCGACACACTGGCGGCAATGAGACTGGCAAAAGCACAGGGCTTGCACATCATTGCCATAACAAACTGTGTCGGCTCTACTGTAAGCCGTGAGGCGGATGACGTAGTATACACATGGGCAGGGCCAGAGATTGCAGTCGCATCTACAAAGGCTTATACAACCCAGCTTGCCTGTCTCTATATGCTGGCGCTCAAGAGCGGTCATATCCGCGGCACACTGAGCGACTCAGAATACAAAAATCTACTGGGCGAACTTGCAGGACTGCCTGACAAAGTGCAGCAGATACTGAACGATAAGACAAGCATTCAGAAATTTGTGTCACGAAACTTCAACAAAGAAAAGGTCTTCTACATTGGCAGACAGTTTGACAGCGCCTCCAGCCTGGAGTGTGCTCTTAAGCTAAAGGAAGTGTCATATATGCACTCAGAAGCCTTTGCCGCAGGGGAACTCAAGCACGGTCCTATCGCGCTGGTGGACGCATCTACGCTTGTAGTCGCAACGGCAACCCAGCCGGAAATGTACGAGAAAATCGCAAGCAATATTGTAGAAGTAAAGACCAGAGGAGCGGCGACACTTGTTATCACGCAGGACAAAAGCGGTGCTTTTGATGAAGCCGCAAACGAAATATTCCAGTTGCCGGAAACGGAGGCTGCATTTGAGCCGATTCTGTCAATCGTACCGGCACAGTTGTTCGCATATTACTGTGCCGTACACCGCGGAAACGACCCGGACAAGCCAAGAAACCTTGCAAAGTCTGTTACTGTAGAGTAGGACACAACCATGAATTATTCAAGGGCAGAAGTTCTTCAATTCGTCAAGGAAAATGACGTAAAGTTCATAAAACTCTTTTTTGCCGACATCTTCGGCGCAATAAAGAGCATTTCGGTTCAGCCGTCTGTTCTAAAAGAAGCCTTTGAACAGGGCATTTCGTTTGATGCCAGTGCCGTCAGAGGTTTTTTGAACGTTGCGCAGAGCGATCTCTTTTTGCGCCCGGATCCGGCAACGCTGCAAGTGCTCCCATGGAGACCGCAGCAAGGGCGTGTAGCACGACTCTTTTGTTCTATAACATATCCTAACGGCTCAGCCTTTGAAGGCGATTCAAGGCTGATACTGCAAAACGTAATCGAGCAGGCCGCAAAAATAGGGCTTGAAATCAAGATAGGCACGGAATGCGAATTCTATCTTTTCAAGCTGGACGAGAACGGACTGCCGACAATGATTCCGCACGACAGTGCCGGGTATTGCGACCTAGCTCCGCTCGACAAGGGCGAGAACGTTCGACGCGCAATCATACTGAACTTGGAGCAGATGGGTGTTGAGATTGAAGCGAGCCATCATGAGACAGGTCCGGGGCAGAATGAGATTGACTTTAAATACGACAACGCCTTGCAGTCAGCAGACAAGCTTTCTACTTTCAAGATGGCGGTAAAAACCGTTGCCGCCCAGAGCGGACTGTTCGCAACATTCATGCCCAAGCCTCTGAAAGACCAGGCAGGCAGTGGGCTGCATATAAATCTGTCGCTTTTTAAAGACGGAAAGAACTTATTTGAAGATTCGTTCAAGAACGGACTGCAGGCAGAAGCAGCATCGTTTACTGCTGGCATTCTTGCGCACGCGCAGGAAATCACCGCATTTCTGAATCCTATGAAGCAGTCATACGAGCGGCTCGGGCAGTTTGAAGCGCCAATGTACGTATCCTGGTCTTCACAGAACAGAAGCCAGCTTATCCGAGTTCCTGCTGCTTCGGGTAATGCTTCGCGCATAGAGCTTAGAAGTCCAGACCCTTCTTGCAATCACTATCTTGCCATTGCGCTGATTATTGCAGCCGGCTTGGACGGACTTGAGCGCAAGCTGAGCATTCCAAGCGCCGTTGATAAGGACTTATATAACGCCAAAGAAGACGAAACCGAGACTCTTGAAAAGCTTCCGCAGACGCTTGCTGAAGCCCTGGAAAGGACAGAAAACAGTGCGTTCGTACAGACGGTGATACCACGCAAAACTGTGCGGCAGTTTACAGAGTTCAAGAAAGCTGAGCAAGACCCTCCATTTGGAACTCTCTAATAACAGGGTGGTTCGCTATGGAAAACATCCTGATTGCCAGTAACTCAAATGGGATTTTAACCGTTATTTCAGATTTTCTCCAAAGCGAACAGGTTAATCGCATCATTACTACACAAAACGGTTCTGAGGCCAGACGCTACATAACGGAATCAGACTTTGACATGGTGATTATCGACGGCCCACTCAAAGACGAACCGGGAACAGACCTTGCCATTACCGCATCAGAAAAGACATCCGGCGGCATTATTCTTATTGTGGACGGAGTAAACCTGCAGGAAATAAGCGCGATTGTAGAAGAGTATGGAGTTTTTGTGCTGCCAAAGGCAATCACGCCCGAACTGTTCTATCAGGCGGCAAAACTACTGTCCGCAGCGCGTAAAAGAGTGCAACGACTTGAGAATGAAAATCTTAGATTGCAAAAAAAGATAGATGAAATCCGCACTGTAGACAGGGCAAAGCTGATTCTTATCCAGGTGCTCAAGATGACAGAGCCACAGGCACAGCATTACATAGAGAAGCAGAGCATGGATCTCAGGCAAAACCGCCTTACGACTGCGGAAAACATACTGCGGACATACGAAAACTAGCTGATATCTTCGATTTGATACGGCGTAGTCTGATAGACATAGTAATTCAGCCAATTCGTATAAAACAGATGCGCCGTACTGCGCCAAGTAGAATACACCGGTTTTGTCGGGTCATTATCCGTAAAATAGTTTTCAGGAACAGTTATAGAAAGCCCTTTTCTCTTATCTCTGGAGTATTCCTTTGCAAGAGTGTCTGTGTCATATTCCAAATGCCCGGTCATAAAAACAGACCTGCCGTCCTTTGACTTTGCCAGCGTCACTCCTGTGTCGGGAGAATTTGCCAGCAAGCATAAATCAGGCGTTGCAAGAACATCCGCTGTCTCTATTCTTGTATAACGCGAAGTTGGAACCGGAAAGAAATCATCAAAGCCCCTCGTCAAAGGATCTTTAGGCGTTATCAGCTTTGAATAAAAAATCCCCGAGTACTTTTTAGATACAACAACCTTTTTTATGCCATAAAAATGATAGAACGCCGCCATGGCGCCCCAGCAGATGTAGAGTGTGCAGAATACATTTTTCTTTGCCCAGTCCATCAAGCGGCAAATCTCGTCCCAGTAATCAACCTGCTCAAACTCAAGCTGTTCCACCGGTGCACCGGTGACTATCATGCCGTCGAACTTCTGGTTATAAATCTCGCGTGAAGAAATATAAAAACGCTTTAGGTATTCTTTCGGAGTATTCTTGGAATTGTGCCCTGCGATACGTACAAGCGTAATGTCAATCTGCAGAGGAGTATTCGAAAGAAGCCTCATTATCTGCGTCTCCGTCACTTCCTTTGTTGGCATAAGATTGACAATGGCAATCTTAAGCGGGCGGATGTCCTGCGATGCAGCCCTTTTTTCTGACATGAGAAAGATATTTTCTTTTTCCAACGTGGAATATGCAGGAAGAGCGGAGTCAATTTTTATTGGCATACAGAGGGATTATAGCATAAAATCTTAAAATGTGCTATACTTCTCTATCTATGACAGAGAATCGAAGAGCGGCAATAAAGAAACTACGCAATCTTGTAATTACTCCTAAAGAAGATGTGGATACATACCGGGCAAGACTCGATGATATGCTGGGAACAGTGTTTATTCCTAATCATGTAGAAAAAACAGAACACACCTATGGCGGTGTTCCATGTGAAATACTGAGTCCTGAAATTACGTCCATCGGCAAAATAATTATATATATTCACGGCGGCTTCTTTGTAGGCGGCAGTTGCTCAAGCTACCGGGCATTTTGCGCCTCTCTTGCAAACGAATGTTTCTGCAAGCTTTTATTACCGGAATTCCGCTTAGCTCCCAAATACCCCTTCCCTGCTTCAATAGATGATGTGGAAACAGTCTTTAACGGTTTGTATGAAGAAGTAAAAATCTCGCGCGAATACGGAAAAGACGCAAAAATCATTATCGCCGCAGACGGTTCGGGAGCAAGCATTGCCTGTGCACTGCTGCAAAGAATCCCAGATGAAGAAAAAGCGGACATAAGCTCCCTGATTCTATTCTCCCCATGGCTGGATGTTTCAAAAGACGCAGAGATAATCGCCTCAAAAAAAATGCATGATGAAATCATCTCCGGTGAAAACATGCACCGTGCCACAGACTTATATACATTTGCCGCAAACTACGCAAATCCATTGGTATCTCCACTCTGTGCTGACAGCGAAGTATACAGGGGCTTTCCGCCAGTATACATACAGCTCGGCGCAAAAGAAGTTCTTATCTCCCAGGCAGTACAATTCAGGCAGATTCTTGAGCGTGCCGAAGTTAAATGCGAGATTGACTCTTGGCCGGACATGATGTATATGTTCCAGATGGCAGATGAATTCCTGAGCAGCTCTCACCTTGCACTCAAAAAAATAGGCAAGTTCGTAAAAGACAACAAGCAGACAGAAAGTGAAGAAGAAAAAGAAGAGCGGGAAAAGATTCTGCGCAAAAACGACATCATCTCCCCCACTTAAAGCAAGCTAGAAAATTCCCTGCATAAATTTCTTGAACAGCTCAGGCCAGACGGCAACGTCCGCTTGCACTTGTTCCGGCTCGCCGGCTGTCTCTTCAGTCGCAAGACTAAGTCCATGCACACCGGAGCGGAATATATGGCTTTCAAATGGAACTCCACATTCCGCAAGAGCAGAAGTAAACAGCAGTGTATTTTGAACAGGCACGCAGTCGTCATCTGCCGTACACCAGATAAACGTGGGCGGAACGTCTTTTGAAACATGCTTTTCAAGCGAAACTAGTTCCATATAAGACGCCTTGCCGAAATTATCGCCAAGCAGGTTTGCTATCGACCCTTGATGTGCATGTTTGCCAGACGAAATCACAGGATAACTCAGCAGCAAGACATTCGGCTTTATATCTTCGTGTGAATACGGCAGGTACGTTCCGACAAAATCGGAATTCCACCACACTCCAAGACTGGCTGCCAGATGCCCTCCTGCAGAAAAACCGCATACAGCAATCTTATTCGGATCAGAGTTCAGTTCATCGGCATGAGTACGCACATAGTACACAGCCTCGGCTACATCCATAAAGGCTGCCGGAAAATCCATCGGTGCAACAGAATAATCCAAGATACACGCATTAAAGCCCAACGCCAACATGCGCATCGCGACAGGCTCGCTTTCGCGAAAACTTTTCCAGCGGTATGCACCGCCGGGGCAGATTACTACCATCGGACGCCGCCGGAATCGGTTCACCTCATCGCTGTTGTTAAGGATGTATGTAGTAATAGACGGTATAAAGCGTTCTGCCTGTGCGTCAGGTATCGGCCGTGCAGGCAGAACTATTTTTTGGTAAGTCATACGCTCGAAACGTTTACTTTTTCTGCCCGTAATAGGCATTAGGACCGTGCTTTCTCTGATAGTGCTTATCAACAATGTAAGCCGGCAACGGATTAGCACGAGGCTCAATCATAATCGTATTCAGCGCCATGTGACTCACTTCTTCGAGTACGGCAGCATTGTAAACAGCCTTGTCAGCGGTTGCTCCCCAACAGAAAGGGCCGTGACCACCGACAAGCACCATATTCACTTCTGCAGGATTAAGCTTAAGAGAACGGAAGTGACTGACAATCAACTCCCCGGTCTCTTTCTCGTAGTCGTTCTTGACGGCCGCCTCAGAAAGATACGGCGTGCACGGAACTTCGGTCTGGATATGGTCAGCATGTGTCGTTCCAAATAAAGGAACTGGACGAACAGCCTGTGCCCAGCTTACCGCATAAGTTGAATGGGTATGGATTATTCCATTGATATTGGCACCGTCCTTTACGGCGAACTCCTTGTACAAAACCACATGTGTAGGTGTATCAGAAGAAGGGCGCAAGGAACCGTCAACAACTTTTCCATCAAGGTCAACAATAACCATACTCTCAGGGGTTAATTCAGGATACGGAACTCCAGACGGCTTTATTGCAAATACACCGGCAGCCTTGTCAAAGGCAGAGACATTACCCCACGTATAAAGAGCAAGGTGCTGTGCAGGAATCTTCATATTGGCTTCATAAGCCTGCTCACGAATTGTCTTGTAATCCATAATAATAAATCTCCTTAAAAAGGGGGCGATTCAACGCCCCTTTAACACGATAGTTTAGTCCAAATTGTCCACAGCGGCGCGCTCTACAGCGAGGCCTTTCTTGTAATTTGCGAAGAAGGCGTTAAAACCGTCCACATCCGCTTTATCCGGCTGCACAGTCTGAACCTTTGCGCTTGCAAAGGCATTCTTTTCAAGCCATTCCGGAAGAGCCGCGCCATTCCCATTCAACGTGAAAGCAGCAAGCAATGCCATACCCCATGGGCCGCCCTCGCCGGCCGTGCTCAACGCGCTGACCGGAGTGTGCATTGCGGCAGCCATAACCGGCAGACCAACCGTTGCAGTCTTAAAGAAACCGCCGTGTCCAGTAAGGCGGTCAAGCTTTACGTGCTCCTCGTCAAACAGGATATCCATTCCTGTGCGGAGTGCCCCCAAAGACGTGAAAAGCTGCGCACGCATAAAGTTGGCAAGCGTAAAGTTTGCTTTCTGTGTGCGCACAAAGAGCGGACGCCCACTTTCCATGCCAGTCATGCTTTCACCTGAAATATAGTTGTACGGAACAAGTCCACCGCAGTCTTTGTCACCCTTAAGAGCGTCCGCAAGCAGGGTGTCGTAGAGCTTGCCCTTTGAGAAGTCCGCGCCCAGTTCCTTTGCCGCTTCTCCAAAGAGGTTAATCCACTTGTCATACTCACCTGTGCAGTTATTTGCATGAGCCATGGCTGCAGGAAGGCCGTCAGGAGTTGAAACAATGTCGATAAGTCCGTTATATGCCTTTGAAAGAGGCTTTTCAAGAACAATCATTGCAAAAACAGACGTTCCGGCAGAAACATTGCCGGTGCGGGCGGCAACGGAATTCGTCGCAACCATACCAGTTCCTGCATCTCCTTCTGGAGGAGCCATTACAGCGCCGGCTTCCAGCGTTCCTTCCGGATCAAGCCACTTTGCACCTTCTGCCGTAAGAGTTCCTGCATTTGCACCAGCAGGGAGAACCTGCGGGAACAAGTCTTCCAACTTCCATGGGAACTTCTTATCAGCAACCAAATCGTCAAACTTCTTTATAAAGGCCTTGTTGAAAGTACCTGTCGCAGCGTCAATCGGGAACATGCCGGATGCATCTCCCACGCCGAGCACCTTCTTGCCGCAAAGCATCCAGTGTGCGTATCCGGCAAGCGTCGTAAAGAAAGAGACGTCCTTAACGTGGCTTTCACCTTTCAGAATAGCCTGATACAAGTGGGCAATGCTCCAGCGCTCAGGAATAGGATAATTGAACAGCTCGGAAAGCTTCTTGCTTGCCTCGCCGGTAATCGTGTTGCGCCAGGTGCGGAACGGAACAAGCAACTTGCCGTTTTTGTCAAAGGCAAGATATCCGTGCATCATTGCGCTTATACCCAATGCAGCAAGGCGGGTGATTTTTACTCCGTACTTTTCCTGCACATCTTTCTTCATATTTACAAAAGCAGTAGAAATACCGTTATGAATTTCCTCAAGGGAATAAGTCCAGATTCCGTCAACCAGAGAATTCTCCCAGTCGAACGCTCCTGAAGCTACAGGCTCATTAGCACTGTCAATCAAAACAGCCTTGATTCTCGTAGAACCGAATTCAATTCCCAAAACAGCCTTTCCAGCAGAAATCTCCGCTGCAATTTCTTTCTTTTCCATAAATTAACCCCTCTATTTTTGAAACTCTGTAATATACAAAAACATCCGTAAACTAAAGTTCAAAACGGTGTTCTTATATTATTGAATGACTTTCGCAAAAATTCAAGGGGAAAATCAACTTTTTCAAGTTTTTATCGTGTAATATTGATATTAATGCCCTGAAAAAATAGCAGCGTACAGTCGTTCCGCTGTTTTCTTGAGGTTATACTTATCAAGCAGAGGTGCAGCGTCCGTCACAGGCTCGGCAAGCAGCTTGTCCAAATCAACATCGCTCTCATCCGGGTCAATATAGTGCGCGGCTGTACCGTAAATTTCCGGCAGACTTGTACGGCTGGAGACAATAACCGGCGTACCGCAGGAAAGCGCTTCAAGCGGCGGCAGACCGAACCCCTCGAAATAAGAAGGGAACACAAACGCCTTGCATCTGCGCAACAGAGCCTTTATCTCACCGTCAGAAAGGTAGCCTGTCATAAGCACATTCGGCATATCCTTGATTTTCTCAAGATCCGGGTCTGCAACACTCGGCAAAGGCTTACCGGATACAGCAAAAAAATCATCTGGATACAAAGCCGCGTGCCGGGCAATCCATTTAAGGTTCTTACGAACAGAAAGACTGCCCAGAGTAAAATAAAAAGCCCGCTCTTTCAACTGCGGCAGACGCTCAAACACAGACTCGTCCGCCTCTATCTGCTTGTATCCGGTGACACCCGAATACACGACAGCGATTCTGTCAGGATTCACATGATAGCGCTCAACAATAGTTTGCTTGGTATATTCAGAAACCGTAAAAACTTTCTTGGCTCGTTTCGCTATAGTCGCATACATCAAGGTGCTGTACAAACGAATCAGCCTGTCACGCTTGGAGCTGTTAAAGTCATCGGGATACAAAGCCGCATAGATATCATGTATGAACTCAAACCCCGGAACAAAGAACGGACAAGTATTCGCAAAATCCAGACTAACACGATTGTGCAACAGTACATAGCGCTGAAAATCTATCTGCGTCCACTTAGGAAAGAAATGCGCCTCCTGCTTTAGTCTGACAACTTTGATGTTATGCAAATCGGGCACATTCTCTGCGTTTGCAGGAACGACAAGCTCCATCTGCCCGGCTTTTACCATACCGTCAAGATAATTCGTCACCTCTATGGCAAGCCGTTCGATACCCGTCAGCGTATGACACCAAGCCTCTCCGTTAATCGCGACAACTTTCAAAGTGTTACTCCGCAGCGGCAAGTCTGTTCACCGTGTCAGCACCGCCATCCTTTCTAAGACTGTTTATCTCTTCTTCTTTTGCAATCATAAAATCAGCAACGCGTTCTCCGGCCTCTCCGCGGAACATCCAGGCCTCTTCCTTTGCCTTTCTGCGCTCTTCCTTAAGCTCTGCAGAATCGCTTGCGTTCTTCAAAACAGTTCCTATTACAGGAAAATCCTTTTCCTTAAGCTCTATGCCGATTCGACGCAACGTTTCAAACTGCCAGAGCCGCTGGTCAGGCAAATCTCCGGCATCGTAGATACGCAAATCCAAATCCGCATTCACGTAAATTACCGGACGGTCACAAAGGAACGTATAATCATATATTATTGACGAGAAATCCGAAATCATAATGTCAGAACGCTTCATTGCGTACACATTGTCTTTGTCCCAGTTCCACTCAAGATTTGAGACATCCTTATACTTTTCTTCCAGCCGGGCAAGCAGCTCCGCCTCTGACGTTTTAGACTGCGGATGAGGGCGCAAAATCACATGGAAACCAGTGGCAAGCAGAGGCTCCAACAGTTTTTCGCCGTAGCGGCTCAATATAGCGCTCGGCCCCCAGGAAGGAGAAAGCAAGACTGTATACGTGTGATGCTCTTCAGCCGGAATCGTCCGCATTTTTTCCGCAAGAACATCCAGATAAGTGCAGCCTACAGTACACAATTCCTTTTTAGCAAGGTTCCGCTGAGACTCAAGAGTGCGTATATCCTTTTTCTGGAAATCGCCGGTCAAAAGCACGGCATCGTAATAGTCTATGCCGAACAGGCGGTACATGGTCGCGTCTCCTGTTCCGTGACGCAGATGTACATAGCTGCCCACCGTCTGACTCCGCTTCCACTGGTACACATCAAGCCCCGGCGTAGTAGAAAGAACAATGTCCGCATTAAGCAAATTCAACCGGGCAAAGGCAGCGTTACCTGTTCCAATGAATTCAGCCTTTACAAACGGCATGCTTGAATCTTTTAAAAGCACATCATGCTCATCAGAAGTATAGTAGTCTACATTTATTTTCCTGCTGTTAAATGCCTGCAACACCGGCAGATAGACATTATAATATTGAGAACCTTCGTTATAGATAACAAAAGTCTTGTGGTCTCTGCCAAGATTCCTGCTCTTGCGACCGGAGAAAATAAGTTGTAATTTCAGCAACACAGACCGCAGGACAAAGAACACCGTAGCAACGATGCCTATAAAGACAGAGAAAAGCATGCTCCCTGTTCCAGGGTCTATGTACAGCAGAAAATTAGCAGGCATAATCACTCGACTTTCCCCTGTACCTCGTGCGTCCAGTTTTCAGACTTGAATATGTTATCTTTTACCCGCCACCAATAACTTTCACTCAAGTCATATTTATATTTACTTTTTACTTGATACGGCATAAAGAAATGCCTTGTGCAGACAAGAGCACCGTCTTTCTTTGCGGAAGAATCAACCTTTACACCGGTAAACGGATTAACCGCATTATCTATTATTCCCCTCACCGCCATGGCAGGAACATCAGCATTAGTCATAAAGTCATAATTTACCTTCAGCTTGCCCTGCTCGCCAAAATCCTTCATCATCAGCAGAGGGTGGAAGTGTCCCGGCTGAATCTGATCAAACTTTGAGTCCCATTCATACTCCTCTTCCTTTCCAACGGAGCCGTGATCAGCGACGATGATAATCCGCGTATTGTCATAAACGCCGTTATCCTTTAAGTACTGAAAGAACTCGCCCACGCGGTGCAACGTTCCTGCATTGGAATACCACTCACCGTCATCCTTGAACTCAGAAGGACTTTTCTGAGTGAAATTAGAAACAGGAACATAATCCGGATACTGCAAGAAGGCAGAGTCATGAGAAGTATTGTTCACAAAATACGTAAAAGTATTTTCCGTCTTGCTGTCAAAATCCGTAAGGCGCGGCAGGTACTCCAATACAGAATACCCTTTAAGGAAATAATCCATGTCAGAATCATCGTCCGCAGGATTCCAGTAGCTGCCGGAATTGTAAATCGCAGGTCTCAATGCGACAGGCGCAACCTTGAACAGGCCGTACCACAGCAGGTTCCGTTTAAGCACGTCGCCGGTAATGTCGATTCTTGCGACTTCCTTATGCTCCCTGTACCACTGATCGGAATACACTCCGTCAGTCAGATATGCGGAAATCTTCGGATAATCCTTGTATATGCTCAAGTCAGGAATCCAGCTGAAGTTTGCCCATGACGGATCAGTCACAGTAGCCGAATACTCGCCGTCAGTCGCCTGTTCCGTAAAGATTCGCGGCAGCATAAGCAGAGCTTCATTCTGCTTTTCAACAAGCGGCACGTCATCACGCTTAGACTTAGCCTCAGGGGTATAATCATAGCCACCGTAGCAGGGAGAAGCGCCCAGCAAAGTCCAGCCGCTGTAAGAAACAGTATTTTTGTAAAGGGTGAAGCCGGAGAATTCTTCGTACAGCTGCGGATATTCGTCAAATATAGGCTCAAGAAAGCGGTTCTGAGCCTTATCCAGGAACATCAGCAGAACATTTCTGCCTGTCTTAGAAAGATGCAGAATCGGCTTAACGCCGTCAGCAGGAGCTTCAGTAGTAGACGAGACATTCTTGTACTGTTCATACCCCTTGCTGATTTTGAACACGTTGGAAACCGCCACACAAAAAACCGAAACCGCAGCAACGGCAAGCGCGGTCTGAGCCATCTTTGGAATCTTCTTTAATGACAGCAGAACGGCTGCGGCAACAGCGACAAGCACTGCAATATTAAACAGAATTACAACAAGACCTGAATCAATGTTGTACGATGTCTTAAAAATCAAGAGCGTAGAAAGCGTATCGTAATTGCCGGGGAACAAAAACGCATTAACCAACGAACAGGCAAAGAATATAGAATAGAACGCCGCTATCAGCGACTGCAATTTCTTTCCATACAAATAATACACAAGGCTCGGCCAGACCACATACAAACCAAAAGCCTGGAGCAAAGTGTTCTTTACAAAGAACAGCGGACTGCCATAACCTTCGATGCCGCTGAATTCCATCGGAGAAGACGCGATGACAAAAGTCGGCACAAGAAACCCGGCCAGCAGCCAGACACCGGCTGCCGCCGCAAGGAATACGTACAAGCGCAGCTTAAAACTGTCAAGCAGCTTGCAGAGAACACGGTCTGTCAGAAAATTACAGCAGCGGACAAAAAGCGGCGCAAAATACACCAAGGCGAAAACGCAGCTTGTCAGCACCGCCCGCTTCATTGAAATAACGTGGCCGAACAGCACATACAGAATCAAGGCCGTTACCAAAGCACACATTATACCGTACAATACCCAAATCGGATGCTTAAGTTTATAGAAGATATTCTTAACAAGCCCGAAAACATTGTTCATCGTCCAATACAGGACAAGCCCTGCAGGACTGTTATACAAAATGCACAGGAAAACGAACGCCAGACCAAAAACCTGCACTTTGTCACGCAGCTTCAGACCTTTTGTGTATATCATGCCGGAAACGCAATTTATCAGCGTCATTACAATAGGAAGAATATTTACCGTAAAGTTCCCTATCGTAAACGTCGCATCCGGCGCTCCCAAATCCCTGATAAAGAAAAAGCTTACGCCTTTTAAGGCGCTCATGCCGGATAGGCAGCAATAAGCGGCAGTGAAGAACGGAATCTGAACCAGCAGCCCGAACGAAGAGCGAAGTGCCATTATGGGGTGGTAATGCTGCTGCCGGTAGTAGGTGGAAAGAATCATGTACTGCTCATTTCCGTGGAACACAGCCTTTATGTCTTTTATCTTAGGGGCAAGTCTTTTTTCAATCTTGCGCTCAGCTTCCTGCCAATACTCAGCAATTGCATACAGGGGAAGAGTAAGCAAACTGACGGCAAAGCTCACGCAGAGAATCTGAATTCCTGGACTTTCAAATATTTTCCAACCGAATTTAAATACAAATTCAATTATTTGTATTAAAGGGTAAATAATTACCGTATAAAAGACATTCCCCATATTTTCCTCAAAAAAGGCAGGCTAAGCAATTTATGCTGAGTATAGCAAAAATATTTATTTTAGTATAGAATGTTGCAATGATTATTACACAAACCCCGTTCCGCATGTCCTTTTTTGGCGGCGGCACAGACTTTTCAGGCTTCTTCAACGAACACGGGGGTGCGGTGCTTTCCACAACATTCGACAAGTATTGCTATGTTACGGTCAGACACCTTCCGCCTTTCTTCGACTATAAAACACACCTTACCTACTCAAAGGAAGAAAAAGTAAACAGCAGCGACGAGATTCAGCACCCGGCGATACGCAACGCCATGCAATGGCTTGACATGCACAACATCCGCCTCACCTACGAAAGTGACCTGCCCGCACGCAGCGGCCTAGGCACAAGCTCGTCATTTGCAGTCGGCATGCTCGAAGCCTTCTATGCGCTCAAGGGCAAATATGCAGACAAACGCAAGCTTGCAGACGACGCAATCTACCTTGAGCGCACCCTCTGCAAGGAAGCCGGCGGCATTCAAGACCAGATAGCAGCCTCGTTCGGCGGACTGAACAGAATCAACTTTACGGCAGACGGCTATTCCGTAAATCCGCTGATTATCTCACCGGAACGCAAAAAAGAGCTTAACTCGCGCCTCATGCTCTTTTTTACAGGCTTCTCCCGCTTTTCGTCAGATATCCAGAAAGGCACGGAAAAATCCATGAAAGAAAAAACGCAGCAGCTGCTTGAAATGTACCATCTGGTAGACCAGGCGGAGCAGATTCTTGTGAACCGCGACAAAAGCCTGGACGACTTCGGCACACTACTGGACTACACATGGAAGCTCAAGCGCGGCATCGCGACAGGCATTTCCACCGGCTCAATCGACGAGCAGTACACACGCGGCATACAGGCCGGAGCGCTCGGCGGCAAGCTGCTGGGAGCCGGCGGCGGCGGCTTTTTGCTCTTTTATGTTCCGCCAGAAAAACAGCCGGCAGTCAAGGAAGCCATGAAAGACCTTCTCTACGTACCGTTCAAATTCGAGAACGAAGGTACCAAAGTCATCTATTACGGCCCGGAAGAAGAATAGCGCCCTAAGGCTAGCCTTTTACAAGAATACTCACATGCATTGCTCGGCTTCTTGTGAAAGACAGCCGCGTACTGCAGTCTTGACTGCCGAATTTACGCAGTCAACAAGTTTCACTTCCAGCCTGTGATAGAACAGCTTGTCGTGAGTCTCTTCCGTTCTCTCGAAGCTCTTTATATCCTCTATGTTTTCTATAAACAAAAATGAATAGGGGATTCCAAAGCAGTCTGCCAGAAGACCTATTGTCTCCATGCTCACTCCCCTCACACCGCGCTCTATATTTGCAAGAAAGGTCTGCGACACATTGATTTTTTCGGCAAGTGCTTCCTGAGTCAAATGGAACTGCTTGCGGTATTTCTGTACATTCTGCCCAAATACTTTTTTTATGTCCCGCTCCATGCGCTTCACCTGCCATAAAAATAATAATGCTATTAGAAATAATTTGACAGGAAGTGACAGACATATTAAAATATTTCTGTGAGAAATAATTAGTACAGCAGGACAGGAAAGAAATCATCTAGGCAGGAGGTTTTGAATTGAAAAGAAAACTGTTGTGTGCCGCCATTGTCGGAATACTCTTGTGTTCCATGGTAAGTGCAAAGAGTGACAAGAAAAGCAAGCGAAAAGCCAAGAAGGAAGCAAAGCAGGCTGCCGAAGCAGCCGTAAAGGAGGAGGCAGAGGAAAAGGTACAGGAGCCAGAGCGGAGCTTAAAGCGCAAGGTGGCCATCTACCGCTTTTCAAATGAATCCAAGTACGCAAAGGGCGCATTCTATGACAGTGCTAAAGACCCTGTGAGCAAACAGGCCGTAGACAGCCTTTCAGCAAAGCTTGCCCAGACCGGCAAATTCATTATCCTTGAACGGCTTGACATAAAGTCTCTTGATAAGGAAGTGAACAATTTTTATGACGCAGAAGAAAAGGATACTGTTGACAGACTCTCTTCTGACTACATCATTATTGGCTCTGTTACGAGCTACGGACGCCAAGGAAACAGAGCGATACCTAGGCTATATAAACAACTTCATCAGCAAACAGAAGACTGATTGAGGCCAGATAAAGTCAAAATGCTCGTTCTGCGCAGGTGTCTCGCACCGTTAACCCCATGGGTTTGATACCGTGAACGCTGGGGTTCACACACCCTAAACGCTGGCGTTTTGACACCCTGACCCCTAGGGGTTACACACCCGAAACCCTGGGGGTTTGACACCATGAACGCCGGGGATTGTACACCGCAACACTATAGTATCACGCGCCAAGGAACGGACAGACCCCTAGAAAAAAACGGCGCTTTCGTATATACTCTTTGGGCAATGTCAGATATAAACAACAAAGATTCAGATGAATATTCAGCGAGTTCCATTAAGGTTTTAAAAGGGCTAGAGGCCGTCAGAAAGCGCCCGGGCATGTACATAGGAAGCACCGGGCCGAACGGTCTGCACCACTTGGTATACGAGGTTGTAGACAACTCCATAGACGAAGCCATGGCCGGCTTTTGCGACAGAATCACAGTCGCGCTTGAACGGGATGACATTTGCCGCGTAGAAGACGACGGACGCGGAATTCCGGTGGACATACACCCTACGGAGCATGTTTCCGCGCTTGAGCTGGTCTTGACCAGACTGCACGCCGGCGGTAAGTTCGACAAATCCAACTATAAAGTTTCCGGCGGTCTGCACGGCGTAGGCGTTTCCTGCGTTAACGCGCTTTCCACATGGATGGACGCATACGTCTACCGCGACGGCAAGGAATACCACCAGAAGTACGCGGAAGGCAAGCCCAAGACCAAGGTTGAGGAAGTCGGCACGACCGAGCGGCACGGAACGACTATCCGCTGGAGGGCAGACCCTACAATCTTTAAGGAAACGACCACCTACGACTTTGACGTGCTCTCGCACCGTCTGCGCGAGCTGGCGTTCCTGAATCCGGGAATCACGATTGTGTTCCGCGACGAGCGCCTTGAGACGCCCAAGGAAGTCGTGTTCAAGTTCGAGGGCGGAATCAAGCACTTTACCAGCTTCCTTAACGAAGGCAAGAACGTCGTGCCGTCCGAGCCGATTTACATTGCCGGCGAGGAAGCGGGCGTGCAGATGGAAGTTGCCATGCAGTACAACGACGGCTACAGCGAGAACATCTACGCCTATGTAAACGACATCAACACAAAGGAAGGCGGAACCCACCTGGACGGCTTTAAGATTGCCCTGACGGTGGTCATGAACAAATTCCTTGACCAGCGAGAGAAGCTGCAGAAAAAGCTTGTGGACAAGGACGCAAAGAACCCCGAAAAGCTCCCCGGTGACGACGTGCGCTCGGGTCTTACGGCAGTTCTCTCCGTAAAAGTGCCGGAACCGCAGTTTGAGGGTCAGACAAAGACCAAGCTCGGCAACTCAGAAGAGAGAAGCGATGTTGACACGCTCGTAATGGAAAAGCTGACGCTCTGGTGCGAGCAGAACCCTCAGATTGTAGACAAAATACTGGAGAAGGCCGTCGGCGAGGCCGCAGCGCGCATTGCCGCACGCCGCGCAAAGGACAACGTGCGAAAGAAGACCCTCAGCGACAGCTTCGGGCTGCCGGGCAAGCTTTCGGACTGTTCTCTCAAAGACCCGGAGCAGTGCGAGGTCTTTATTGTTGAGGGAGACTCTGCAGGCGGCTCTGCCAAGAAGGGGCGCGACTCCAAGACTCAGGCGATTCTGCCGCTGTGGGGCAAGATGCTCAACGTAGAGAAGAGCAGAATAGACAAGGTTATTTCAAACGAGAAGCTTGAGCCGATTATTGCGTCTTTGGGCACGGGAATCGGCAAGGACTTTAACATCAGCAAGCTGCGCTACCACAAGATTATCATCATGGCAGATGCCGATGTTGACGGCAGCCACATCCGCACGCTGCTGCTGACGTTCTTCTTCCGCTATATGCCGCAGATTATAGAAGAAGGCTATGTGTACCTTGCCATGCCGCCGCTGTTCAAGGTGCAGTACGGCAAGAAGATTCGCTATGTATATGACGACAACGAAAAGGCTTCCGCAATCGCGGAGTTCGGCGTTCCTGCAGAAAAGCTGGACGTGCAGCGCTACAAGGGACTTGGTGAGATGGACGGAACACAGTTGTGGGAAACAACAATGAACCCGGCCGTGCGCAAGATGATGAAGGTAACGATTCCGGACGCAATCGCCGCGGACAAAATCTTTACCACCTGCATGGGCGAGGAAGTCGAACCCCGCCGCAAGTTCATTGAAGAAAACGCAGTATATGCAAACCTGGATGTTTAAGCTTTAAGACTAAAAAGCCCGGTTCTTATTGAGCCGGGCTTTGTTTTTATTTAGTTCTTGTCGCTTACATAGATGTAAAGGTCGTCGTGCTCACCGGTATAGGTATACTCGTACTTGTCGGTATCCTTGCCTACCAGCTCAAAGGCAAAATAGTCATAGGCCTTTGTCTTGGCTTTTGACTTGCCCTCTGCAAAGCAGGTGTCGCCGTAGCCCTTAAGGACTGCAGTACCGTACACGAACCAGTTCTCAGTCTTTTCATTGTAGAAATATACCTTGAACATAAGCGGCGCTTCGGTCATGCTTTCGCTAACAAAACGCACGTTGTCCTTGAACTTTCCGTTGACATCATTGCGTGAAAGAACGATGGCATTAGGCCTGTCAATCTTGGGAGCCTTCTTTCCGCTTTTTGCGAACAGGCAGCCCATTCCGACTGTAACAGCCAAAAGCGCTGCAAGAATCTTTTTAGTTTTCATCAAAACCTCCATAGAAAAAACAATTGTTTTTGTCAAAGGTTTCAGAGCGTAAGGAAGGTCTTGTATGCGTTGTAGGCCTGCACTATGTCTTCTTTTGCGGTGATTTCCCACGGAGCGTGCATGCTCAGGACGGAAACGCCGGCATCAAGCACGTACATACCGTACTTTGCGGCCAGGTAGGCTATTGTTCCGCCGCCGCCCTGGTCAACCTTGCCCAGTTCCGCCATCTGATAGGAAACATTGTTTGCGTCAAGCACGTTGCGGAGCTTTGCAATGAACTCAGGCAGGGCGTCGCTCGCGCCGGACTTTCCGCGTGCACCGGTATACTTGTTGAATACGATGCCGGCTCCCAGGAATGACGCGTTGTCGCGGTCGTACAAATCGCTGTTCTGCGGGTCAAATGCGGCGTTAACGTCGCTTGAGAGCATGTATGAGTTGTACATGCAGCGGCGCACGGCAATCTCTGAATAGCCGCCGAGCCGCTCTACGACTTCCGCAACGGCGTTTTCAAAGAAATGGCTTGCCATGCCGGTCGCGCCGACGGAGCCGATTTCTTCTTTGTCCACGCAGAGGCAGCAGTTCGTGCGCTTACCGGCATTGCTTTCGAACATGGCAAGCGCGGAAGTATAGGCGCATGAGCGGTCATCCTGGCCGTATGCAAGAATCAAGGAGCGGTCGAGACCTAAGTCACGCGGGCTGCCGGCAGGAACAACCTCAAGCTCGGCGGAACCGAAGTCTGCTTCGTCTATGCCGTACTTTTCTTTAAGAAGCTTGAGTATGGCTTTCTTTGACTTGTCCTTGCCGTCCTTCTTTTCTTTCTTCTCGTCCTCTTTGTCTTCTCCCTTCTTTGGCGGAATCTCGCTGCCGAGAATCAAGTCCAGGCTTTCGCCGGGAACAAAGTCAGCGGCAGTCTCTTTCATCTGCTTCTGGGCAAGGTGCGGCAAGATGTCTGAAATTACGAACACAGGGTCGTCTGCGTCTTCACCGATTTTTACGTTGACCGTAGTGCCGTCCTTTTTGCAGACAACACCGTGAATGGCAAGAGGCAGTGTAAGCCACTGGTATTTCTTGATGCCGCCATAGTAGTGTGTGTTCAAGTAGACCAAAAAGTCGCGCTCGTACAGAGGATTCTGCTTTACGTCAAGGCGCGGAGAGTCGATGTGCGCACCGAGGATATTAAGGCCGTCTTCTATGCTGCCGCTTCCAATCTGAAAGAGCGCCACTGCCTTGCCGAACTTGGTGATATACACCTTGTCGCCGGCCTTAAGGCTCTTGGTCTCGCGAATATCTTTGTAGCCGTTCTTCTTTGCAAGTTCCACAATCTGAACGCAGCACTCGCGCTCAGTCTTTCCATTCGTCAAAAATGACTTATATCCATCAATAACCTGTTCGTTCATAGCGCCCATTATAATAAAGCACGCTGTTTGTTGCAACATTGCAGAGTGCGCGCAGTACTTCCAAAAGAGCGGTATTTTCTATATAATAGAGCAAATTCTTTTTTTCCGAGGCGCTTTTATGGCTATGGTAATTCTTACATTGAACTGCGGTTCTTCTTCCGCAAAATATCAGGTTTACGACTGGGACAACAAGGCCGTCCTTGCTTCCGGCGTTGTAGAGAGAATCGGAGCAGAAGGCTCCGGAATCACGCACAAGGCAAAGGGCGAGAAGACAGAAATAAAAAGCCCGTGCCCGACACACAAAGAGGCTATCGAGCTTGTTCTTAAGACAATCACCGATCCAAAAATCGGTGTCATCAGCGACATGTCTGTAATCAAGTCTGTAGGTCACCGCGTGCTCCACGGCGGAGACAAGTTCACAAAGTCCGTCGTCATCACACCGGAAGTTCTCGAAACGTTCCGCTCTGTACAGGACCTTGGACCGCTCCACAACCCGGCAAACATCATGGGAATCGAAGCCGCACAGAAGGTTATGCCCGGAGTTCCGCAGTGCGCCATCATGGACACCGCATGGCACCAGACCATGCCGGAAAGCTCTTTTATGTATGCAATTCCGCGCGAATGGTACACCAAGTATGCGGCACGCCGCTACGGTTTCCACGGAACATCATTCCTGTACACCGCAAAGCGCGCCTCTGTTCTCCTGCACAAAAAGCCGCAGGACACGAACTTGATTATCTGCCACATCGGTAACGGCGCTTCCATCTGTGCGGTAAAGAACGGCAAATGCTACGACACAACTATGGGCATTACTCCGCTTGAAGGTCTTGTGATGGGCACACGCTCAGGAGACCTTGACCCGGCGCTTCCGTTCTACATCATGAGAAAGACCGGAATGAGCGCAGCCGAGATGGACACCGCTCTTAACAAGAAGTGCGGTCTGCTGGGAATCACCGACGGCAAGTACTCAGACGACCGCGACGTTGAAGACGCTGCCGCACGCGGAGAGCCGCTTGCAAAGCTTGCAATCGACATGTACTGCGCCCGCATCAAGAAGTACGTAGGCGCTTTCATGGCTGAACTCGGCCGCGTAGATGCAATCGTGTTCACGGCCGGAGTCGGCGAGCGCTCACCGATTACACGCGCAGGTTCTTTGAGCGGACTGGACTTTATGGGAATCAAGATTGACTTGCAGAAGAACGAATACAGCTTTACAGGCAATGCCGAAACCTGCATCTCAAAGGATGACAGCCCGGTTAAGGTATTCGTAATCCCGACTGACGAAGAGCTTGTCATGACAGAAGACGCATACGCCTTGATGAAGGGAACCTATGACGTTCACACTAACTTCACCTACAGCTTCCAGGATCCGTCTTATGTAAACAAGGCGCGCGAAGAAGGCTTGAAGAAAGACTTAAAGAAACTCCCGCACTTGGCAGACGTTATTGTCCGCCCATAACGCAATAGAGCGGCAATAGAGTATAAAATAAAAATCCCTTGGGGTTGCGGCCTCAAGGGATTTGTTTTACATGCGCAAGTAATTTACTTTTCGATTTCTTTTACCACAAAGTTCTCGCGGCTAGCGACAGCCTTGTCGGCACCGAACTTGGCGCTTGTGGCAACGTCCATGTGATAAAAGACGTCTTCCTTTGAGTGGAACAAAGCCTTTGCATTGTCTGCGACAGGATTAAAGTCAAAATCAACCGGCTTACCGCTCTTTTTATCTTCTACATAATAGTACATATCAGCCTCTGCAATAATTAGTTTATGGAATACAATTATAGCGACAACGCTCTAAAACTTCAACATGTCTACTTGAGCAGTTTTTTCAGAAGCCTGAACGTCTTCTCTTTATACGGTGCAAAGCGTATTCCCGTGTCGAACCGCGGATTCTGCACGAGCAGGGTCTTCTTGTGGGAGAAGGTCTCAAAGCCATACTTACCGTGATAGCAACCAAGACCGCTCTCACCCTGACCGCCGAACGGTGCCCTGCTAGTTGCCAGATGGAATACGACATCGTTTACGCAGCCGCCGCCAAAGCGCAGTTCTTCCGTCACACGCTTGATATTGAGCGGATTGGTGCTGAACAGATAGAGAGAAAGCGGCGTAGGTCTGCCGGACACAAACGTAATCGCGGTATTCAGGTTCTCAAAAGTCAGTATAGGAAGCAGCGGCCCGAATATCTCTTCCTGCATGACGGCGGCTTCGTGCGCCATCGGGTCTTTCACATCGCCTAAGTCTATCAGAGTCGGCGCTATTTTATTTGCCACAAAATCCATCTCCGCCTCCGGGCAGAGCGTAGACAGGTGGACAAAACGGCGCTCGTTGATAATCTTGGGGTAATCTGCATTCTGCAGGGGCTTTTCGCCGAACTGCCGCAGAATCTCAGTCTTGAGCAAATCCACAAAGCGGTCTTTTATACCCTTGTCAACAAGAATATAATCAGGAGCAACACAGGTCTGGCCGGCATTCAGGAACTTGCCCCATACGATTCGCCGCGCGGCGACTTCCAGGTTTGCAGATGAATCAACGATACACGGGCTTTTGCCGCCAAGCTCCAGACACACCGGCGTAAGAAAGCGCGCCGCGCTGGACATGACGATGCGCCCTACGTTCTGGCTGCCGGTAAAAAAGATAAAGTCAAATTTCTGCTCCAACAGGGCATGGTTTTCGGTGTAGCCGCCCTGAATCACGGCGATGTAAGACTTGTTGAACGTCTTTTCGATGATAGCCTGAATCACGGCATTCGTCTCATTCGCATACTCGGAAGTCTTAAGAATCGCCGTATTCCCTGCCGCAATTGAATTCACCAGAGGAATAAACGAAAGCAGCACCGGGTAATTCCACGTCGACAGAATCAGCGTAACGCCCAGCGGCACAGGAGTCACAGTAAGCTTTGCAGGAAAAACCTGCAGGTCGCCGTTAAGACGCACAGGCTTTGCCCACTTCTTGAGATGCTTAGTGACATAGCTTATCTCGTGCAGGACGAGACCGATTTCTGTAACGAAAGACTCGAACGGAGTTTTCGACAAGTCCTTTTGCAAGGCCTTCTCAAGAGCCTCCTCATTGCTCTTGATTGCGTCATACAGCGCTTTCAGCTGCATTATGCGAAAGCCTATGTCGAGAGTCTGATTGGTATTAAAGAATGACCTCTGGCTTTCAACCAGAGTCGCCATGCTTGACGCGACTTTTTCCTGGGCAATCTCAAGCTCCATCTCCCTCTGGCCGTCGCTGTGGTAATCGTCAAAAGAAAGTGCCGACGCATTTTCCAAATCGTTTGCAGGTTCAAAGACAGAGTCGTCAGACTCGGCAACCGCAGCCGGCTGAACATACTCAGACTCGCTCTGCTGCGCCTGGACCAGCTCGCCAAAGCTCGCCTCAAAAGACAAACCGCCGTCAGCTTCACCGGCAGCTTCCGGTCTTTCGGCTTCCCCCGCAGGCTTCGGGTCATACAGTTTTACGCCGGTCTCATCTATAACGGCACTTTCCGCCGGCTCTTCAGCCACGACTTCGGGTTCTTTTATCTTTCTGGGACGACCTCTCCTCTTGGGAGTCTCTTCTTTTGCCACGGCAGTCTTCTTGCCTTTTGCAGGAACTTCGTCAGTCGTCTTGTTTTTTCTAACAGCCAATTTATTTTACTCCGGACAGTTTACGATTCAAATCTTACCAAGCTTATTACATTATGATACAGAATAGGTATTTTTACAAGTCACACCTGTCCAATAAACTGACAGGCACTTTTTAAAAGTTAAGATCCTTGCTAT
>CAZKPZ010000012.1:0-29694 GCA_964554745.1 uncultured Treponema sp.
CACTTGTAAATTTAAAAAAAATTAGAGCTGCCCATTTCTTTTTGGACAGCCCCATTACCTAAAATCTGCCCGAGATGAGACTCGAACTCACATGCTTTTGACGGCACTAGGACCTGAACCTAGCGTGTCTACCAATTCCACCACCCGGGCAAGTGTTAAAGATTATAAAGAAAAGATTCTGTCTCGTCAAGCCCCTAAATGGTTACAATTAATTGTTATCCTCTTGACGGTAATCTGATTATGGTTCATTATATAATATTATGATAGAAGTTACGAGGCTTGACGGTAAGCGCTACTGGATAAATCCGCATCAAATTGAGAATATGGAACAAACTCCGGATCTTACGCTTACGTTGCTTTCTGGTAAAAAAGTGGTTGTCCGGGAAAGTCCTGAGGAAGTTATAGAGCGGATTGTCGCTTATAGAAGAAAAATAGGTATAAACCAAGAATTATAATCTTTAATTTTAAAAAAAATACCGACAATAAAGAAAACGGAATAGTGGGAGGACCCTTTAAAATATGGATATAGCTACATTAATCGGTTTGCTAGGAGGCGGCGCGGCCGTTTTCCTTGGAGTTCTTACTTCAGGAAGCTCCGTTATGGGTATTATAGATGTTCCGTCTGTATTCGTTACGTTGGGCGGTTCTTTATTCTCATTGTGGATTTGTGCCCCGATGAATCAGGTTCTGCAGCTTCTGCATGTTCTTGGACGCTGCTTTAAGCTGTATGACTATGGAGAAAGTTCTATCGTAGAAAATATGGTAGCTTTGAGCGAAAAAGCCCGCCGCGAGGGAATTCTTGCTCTGGAAGAGGGTCTTGAGGATTTGGATGATCCGTTCCTTAAGGAAGGTCTTCGCCTTATGGTTGACGGAAGTGATGGAAACGTTATCCGCGCAATTCTTGAAAACGAGATGGCACAGGCGGAAAACCGCCACATGGTCTATATCAACTTGGTCAACCAGTGGGCTGGATTCGGACCTGGATTCGGAATGATGGGTACGGTTATCGGTTTGATTGGTATGTTGAACAACTTGGAAGACAAGAGTTCTTTGGGACCGAACATGGCTACAGCTTTGATTACAACGCTGTACGGTTCTTGGGTAGCAAACTGGTTGTTCGGACCTATGGCGCAGAAACTCATCCTGCAGAACAGCAATGAGATGAACTCAAAGGAAATGGTTATAGAAGGAATCCTTTCAATTCAGGGCGGTGACAACCCGCGCGTTCTTGCTCAAAAGTTGCTTACTTACCTTGACCCGAAAGCTCGCAAGGCTGTTGAAGCTAACGTCCTTAAGGACTAAGGCCTGGTTAGGGAGATTGCAGAATGGCAAAAAAGGAAAAGAAGAAACCGGAAAAACCGTCAACCGCCTGGCAGGGAACGTACGGAGACATGATTACTCTTATGCTTTGTTTCTTCGTAGCCCTTTACGATCCAAGCGAGACCGATGCCGTGCAGATGGCAGCTCTTGCCGCGTCTATTCAGAATAATAATACAGGCGGCGGCATTTCTTTGAGTCAAGGTCGCCTTGCTGATTTGGGAAACGTAGTTTCTTCCCTTTCTTCTATGGAAAAAGGTCAGCACTTGGGACCGACTATGAAGAAGGCGATAAGTATTTTCGCCCCTGATGTAAAGACTAATAAGATAACAATTACCAGTGACGAGCGCGGGGTTGTAATATCCCTTATTTCTGACGCGTTCTTTGAGCAGGGTAGTGCGGATCTTAATATTGATACGTCGCGCGAGAGCCTTATACGGCTTTCCCAGTTCTTTAACGAGCTTAAGAAGGATACTGTTAAGTCAAAGAAAGTGAATCGGTTCAGAATAGAAGGTCATACAGATAATATTCCTGTCGCCGCCGACAGCAAGTTTCCCAGCAACTGGGAGCTTTCTGCGGCTCGCGCTGCGAATATTCTGCATTATCTTTCTGATTTTGGCGTGGATGAGAACCAGTTTTCAATTGCCGGTTATGCAGACACACGTCCAAAGTTCACCAACGACACGGAGGAAGGCAGAGCCTATAACCGCAGAGTTGATATAATTATTCTGGATGATGCACATTTTTGATTTAGTTAGAAATCTATTTGCCGATAAGGTAACTAATAGGAAGATAAAGAATTGAATAATTTGGGAGGAAAATATGGCAGACGATAACGCAGCAGCTGATTTGGGCGGCGATGACCTCGGCGGAGGAGATGCCCCGGCAAAGAAGGGCGGCGGACTTAAAGGCGCTTTCCCTGCTTTGTTAAAGTGGATATTGATTGCTCTGGCGGCTGTTATCTTTATAATTACAGTTGTATTTATCGCTGTAAAGATTATGACCAAGAACAGCGCTTCCCAGACTCAAATTCCGATAACAGAAGAGTTTACTACACAGCGTGAGGACTACGATTGGTATACATCTCTTGACCAGGTCAGGACTTCTACTGCTGATCCGATTCCTTCAAGCGTGGTTGTTCAGGTGGCTCTTGGATATAAGAAGGCCGACAAGCAGGCTTCTACGGAAATTACTTCCCGCAGAATTGAGATTATCGACTTCTTGCGCAGATATTTCTCTACTAAGACAGCAGAGGAATTGAGGCCTGAAAACGAAGGTGTCATCAAGACTCAGATTAAGGATCAGATTAATGATGATATCTTGAGCAATTCCAAGATTAAGGCAGTTATGTTTACTGAGAAAGATGTTGTTGCTCAATAAGGGAAACAGTTTCTGAGTATTCTAAAATAGGGTGGAAAAGACATGAATGAAGTTCTGTCACAGGATGAAATAGACCAGCTTCTCCAGGCAATAAGCTCAGGCGAGAGCGAATCCGACGATTTTAAGCCGGTCAGCGATACACGCCGCATAAAGATATACGACTTCCGCCGTCCGGATAAGTTTTCTAAGGAGCAGATTCGTACTGTCTCCAACATGCACGAGACTTTTGCCCGTCTTACCACAACTAGCCTTTCAGCCCAGTTGCGAACTCTTGTTCATGTTCACGTGGCTTCTGTAGACCAGCTTACATACGAGGAGTTTATTCGCTCTATTCCGACACCTACTACTTTGGCGGTTATCAATATGGATCCGCTTAAAGGTAACGCAGTGTTGGAGATTGCGCCGGAAATCACGTTTATAATGATTGACCGCCTGTTCGGCGGTTCCGGGGATACGGGCGGAAAGGTGAACCGTGATTTGACCGATATTGAGCAGTCTGTCATGGAAGGTATAATTGTTCGTATTCTTGCGAATATGCGTGAGTCTTGGACTCAGGTTATTGATTTGCGCCCAAGACTGCAGCAGATTGAAACAAACCCTCAGTTTGCGCAGATTGTTCCGCCTACTGAAATGGTTATTCTTGTGACGCTTGAAATCAAGATAGGCGAGGAAGCGGGTATGATGAATATTTGTATTCCATACCTTACAATTGAGCCGATTGTTTCAAAGCTTTCTTCGCAGTTCTGGTTCAGTTCAGTACGCCGCAGTTCTACAACGCAGTATCTGGGTACGCTTAAAGAGAAAATTTCGGATGTTGAGATGGAGTTGGTTGCGGAAATCGGTTCTCTCAATGTCCCAATCCGCGATGTCGTTGGTCTTCATGTTGGCGATGTGGTGAGGTTGGTAAATACAAAGATAACTGATCCTTTGACATTGGCGATTGGAAATAAGAAGAAATTCTATTGCCAGCCTGGTGTCGTAGGTAAAAAAATGGCCATACAGGTAATCGGTAAGATGGAAGAGAATGATGCTGATGATTTTGAAGAGTTGTCAACTGCTACTGAAGGAGAAGAATCTATATGAGTGAAGGATCTATTTCACAGGCAGAAATTGATGCATTGCTGTCAGGTGTTGACACTGGTGGCTTGAGCGCCAGTGGTTCTACTAAGGCGGATCCTCAGATTGCCATAGATGAACCTACATTAAAGAAATTTGCCGGAGATATAAAAGATAAGCTTGCTACAAATCTTACGACGATGACCGGAACAGAAGTAAGCTGTGCTGATCCGTCTGTTGAGACTTTGTCTCGCGACCAGCTTCTGGCCAAGATTCCAGAAACTGTTGTTGCCGTCATGCTTGATTATTCTACGGGCTTGACAGGAGACCATCTTTTTGTTATTGCTCCTGAGTTTGCCCAGAAACTGGTTTCTCTTATTAATAAAGAAGACAGTGCGGCTCTTGATGATATGGCTCTGTCTGTTATTTCCGAAGTGATTTCAAATCATTCCGGCGCTGAAATAACAGCATTGAGTTCCGGAGGCAAGCTTCCGGGCTTGGCCACAAATCCTCCTGAGGCTGTAAATCAGCCTAAGGCTATGGTACGTATGCCGCAGGGACAGTTCGTCCTGTTTACGTATCCTGTTACTATTGACGGAACTACTTATGATATGTGGGAAGCTGTAAGCTCTTCTGTTGCTGACGGAATGGCGAAGGCTCTTGGTGGCGGTGTTCAAGCCGCTCCTGCAGCTCAGGCAGCTCCACAGGCGGCGGCAGCCCCTGTGATGAATCAAAATGCAATGATGGGACAGCCCATGATGGCTCAGCAGATGGCTCAGCCTATGATGATGCCCCAGATGCAGATGGGAGTGAATATGGCTGGAATGCAACCTATGTCAACGCCGCCGAATGTTCAGTCCCTTGCTTTCCCGAATCTCCAGCAGGCTGGTGGTAGTACGGAGCAGGGTAACATCGGTCTTATCATGGATGTCTTTATGGAAATGACGGTCGAGCTTGGCCGTACAAAGAAAACCATAAAGGAAATCCTCGGTATGGGCGAGGGAACTATTATAGAACTTGATAAGCTTGCCGGTGAGCCGGTAGATATTTTGGTAAACCATAAACCTATAGCTAAAGGCGAAGTTGTTGTCATTGATGAGAACTTCGGTGTTCGTGTCACGGAGATTCTTCCGGCGATTGAGCACGTTGCCAGCCAGATGTAGGGTGAAAAGCTGCTTGTCGTATGGGAGTAGATAAGCGGCTTTTCTCTATGGGTGGGGGATTATTACGATTTACTCAAAAAAAGTTAGGATTGCTGTAGGTATATTGTTTGCCGTCAGTCTGACTTCGTTTTCTCAGAAAGTAAGCGCCCAAGCTGGCAGTAATGCTAGTGAGGACGCTCTTTCTGTTTCTGAAACGGCTGCTGATGACTTCGATTTGTCTGGTATGGTTGCAGAAGAACCGGATACCGTTGTCGCCAAGTCTGTTCCGCGTAATTCGGGAATTGGATTTGGCGATTATGTCAGGATGGTTGTTGTTCTTGCCGTGATGGTGGGGGCTATATTCTTTCTTTTCCGTTTCATAAAAAAATCTGCCGGCGGAGTTTCCCTAGGTTCTGATGATGATACTTTTTTACGTCTTATAGGCGGTGTTTCTTTGGGGCAGGGAAAGAGCGTTCAGATTGTGAGCATAATGGACAAGGCCTATTTGATAGGCGTTGGAGAGCAGAACATCAGTCTGATAGCGGAGATTAATGATAAAGAGCTTATAAACGCAATGAACATCTACGCTGACAAAAAAGGCAAAACTGCCAGGCCAAAGTCATTTGCCGATGTGCTTGACCTTTTTATGCCTCGTGGAACGAGAGCCAGGCAAACAGAAGGTGGCAATGTTTTTGAAAGTCCAGAAAGTGAAAAAATACTTGCTTCTATAAAGAATCAAAAAGAAAAGATAGACAATCTTGATAACGGACAATGGGAGAGCTGATTTTGAAAAGTAAGATTATTTTAGTTTTGTTTCTTTCTCTTTTGTGTGTTCTCCCTTCTTGGTCTCAGTCGTCGGGAAATGCGAATTTCCCTCAGGGTTCTACAGATGGCACCACAGAGATGTCGGAAGGTATAAGTGGACTTGATTTTCCGAATATAACTTTTTCAGCGACTTCTCCAAAAGATGGGCATGGGATTGCGTTTAGCATAGAATTGTTGCTTCTACTTTCGATTCTTACTCTTGCTCCGAGCATAATACTTTTGATGACGTGCTTCTTGCGCTTCTCGATTGTGCTTGATTTTATAAAACGTGCTTTGTCTTTGCAGCAGGTGCCTCCTACTGCGGTACTTAATGGTATAGCCCTGTTCATGACAATTTTCTGCATGGCGCCGACTTTTAAGGATTTGTATTATGGGGCGTTCAAGCCTCTTTCTGACAACAATATTACGTTTACCCAGGCGTATAAGGGGGTAAAGGTTTCAGAAAAGGACAAAGACGGGAATGACGTTCTGGTCTGGCGTGAATATACGGATGAAGGCGGCAAGACGTATAAGATGACCGGGTTTGAGTATCCTGTAAAAAAATGGATGTTCTCGCAGATGAGCGAGATTGTCGGTTCTGAACCTGCATATAAGTCTTTTGTTGGAAACTTTATGACTATGGCGAAACTGAAGCAGCCTAAAAATATAGACGAAGTGCCGCTTTATATTGTGATTCCTGCATATATCCTGCATGAGCTGACTGTCGCGTTTAAGATAGGAATACTTCTTTACATTCCATTCATTGTTATTGATATGGTTGTCGCGAGTATTCTTATGAGTATGGGGATGATGATGCTTCCGCCGGTACAGATTTCTATGCCGTTCAAGTTGATGCTCTTTGTATTGGTGGACGGCTGGGGACTTTTGACTACACAGCTCTTTAACAGTGTGATGTAAGGAGATTTTAATGACTATTAATGAGATTGCCAGCTTGATGCGAGAGGGGATATTTCAGGTATTTTTGCTTTGTGCGCCTGTTTTGGGCGGTGCTTTGATTATTGGTCTTGTGATAGCAATTTTTCAGGCAACGACATCAATTCAGGAATCTACCCTGACTTTTCTGCCGAAGCTCATGGCAATTCTGATTGTTCTTGCTCTTTTGGGCGGTTTTATGTTTTCAGAACTGTCTGCGTATACAGTGAATCTGTTTTCCCAGATAAGCAAGATGTAGCAGTTGAGGGGTTATGCTGGAGTCAATAGTTGCTAAAGCACCGTTGTTTTTGCTTGTTGCCGCAAGGTGCTTTACATTGATAATGACAATTCCTCTGTTTTCTTCTAAGTCAGTAGCCAGACTGCCGAAGGTCGCTATGGCTTTTTATCTTGCATATTTTCTGTTCCCTCAGATTTCTTTGACAGATGGTTTATTTGCTCCATACAGTTCTTTTTTGTCTCCAGATGGGAAGTTTACGATAGAATATATTTTGCTGTTAGTCGGAGAGGCTTTAATAGGTGCTATTATAGGCTTTTACATAACGGTAATCTTTGCGGCATTCAGCACAGCCGGCCAGTTCTTTGCCTTTCAGATGGGCTTCGCGGCCAGTTCTGTTTATGATTCGATGAGTGAAGTAGAAAATCCGTTGATGGGCGAATTCTTAAGCTTTTTGGCGATGCTTGTCTTCCTGGAAAACAACTGGTTTCAAAAGCTTTTTATATATGGCCTTGGTGCAAGTTTTAAATCCTTGAATGTGTTTTCCATACTTACTCATTCTAAGAATCTGGCTCTTTTTATGATGAAAAGTCTTTCGACTCTTTTTCATGATGCCATTATCATTGCTTTGCCGCTTCTTGTTACACTATTCTTGATAAACGTATGTATGGGAATCCTGTCTAAGGCGGCTCCTCAGATGAACCTGCTGTCAGATGGTTTCCCCATTCTTATGGAATTTTTTACGGATAGCTTTGTCCGTGGATTCCGTACTCTTGAACGGCTTTTTATTTCGTTGGGAGGCGGTGCACATTGAGTGAATTAGACTTGCAGTGGTTCGCCGCTGAGGACGAAGGAAAGACGGAGGAACCGTCAGAGTATAAACTCCGTAAGGCTCGTGAGGAAGAAGGTCGTGTTCCTAAAAGTCAGGAGCTTAATTCCACTTTGATATATCTGTTCTGCATTTTTTTGCTTGTCTTGCTAGGTCATTGGATGCTTACAAAGTTTGAAGAATGCATGTATTTCTTTTATGGAAATATTTTTAATATAAATTTGTATAATTATGAGGCTGCATACGTCTTTTTGCGCTATATTGCGATGCTGACAATTCCATTCTGCGTGATTGGCCTTATTGTTGGCATCGTTGCGAATATCGTGCAAAATAAGGGATTTTTGTATGCCCCTAAGTTGATTATGCCTAAATTTGACAAAATAGTTCCTCATTTTGGGCAGTATCTTAAGCGCACTTTGTTTTCGATGGAAGGCTCTTTCAATGTGGTCAAATCGATTATAAAAGTTGTGATTATTTCCGCCATAGGTGCGCTTATTATTCGCAGTGACATGGAAAAGCTGCTTTCGTTGCTTCATGCGGCAAGTCTGGATGCGGTTGTAGGATATGCCGGCCGTATGGCGGCAAAACTGCTGATTATAAGCGGTGTTTTTCTTCTTGCGGTTTCGGTCGTTGACTATATAGTGCAAAAAAGGCAGTTCATTGAAAATATGAAGATGACCAAGCAGGAAGTAAAAGAGGAATTTAAGGAGCTTGAGGGTGATCCTGAGGTGAAGCAGCGGCTTGAGAATGCCCAAAAGGAGCTTCTCTCTCAGAATATGCCTAAGGCAGTGCGTGAGGCGGATGTTCTTGTAACGAATCCTACCCATTTTGCCGTTGCCCTGCAGTGGAAACGTGGTATTGATGATGCCCCTAAAGTAACTGCGAAAGGTGAGGACATGACCGCCCAGAATATGAAACGAATAGCCCGCGAGGCGGATGTTCCTATCGTTGAAAATCGCCCTTTGGCTCGTGGTCTCTATACAGACACGCAGATTGGTGATATAATACCAGAAAACTATCTGCGGGCTATAGTTAATGTATACATACAGATAGGTTACATGGACAAAATCCATGGAAAGAAATAAAGTTTATGAATAAAAACAGGTGGGTGGGGATAAATGCCGGAAAGGCGCAGTAATTTCTTGAACAATTTGCTTTCGTCTCAGAACAGTCTTATAGCGGTAGCTGTCGTTATTACCGTTCTGATGATGTTTATTCCTTTGTCTAAAGGGCTTATAGACATTGCGATGGTTCTTAATATGGCCATTTCACTGACAATATTGCTTACTGTTATTTATACAAAGCGGGCTGCAGAATTTTCTTCTTTCCCACGTTTGATTTTGCTGGTGACGCTGTTCGGTCTTGCCATAAATATTTCTTCAACACGTCTTATTTTGACTGGATATCAGGGGCATGGCAGACTGATGAACGGCCAGAGCGAGATGGTAAAGGCGTTTGCCCAGATTGCGACAGGAAATAGTGAGCTTGTAGGATTCATTATCTTTATTATTCTTATTGTTGTTCAGGTTGTTGTTGTTACAAAGGGTGCGACTCGTGTTTCAGAAGTTACGGCACGTTTTACGTTGGACTCCATGAACAACAAGATGTTTGATATTCAGAACGAGTTGAATTCTGGTATTATTACCGAAGAAGAAGCCAGCCGGAAGAAAGCCCAGATCCGCCAGGAAGTAGACTTTTATTCTGCAATGGACGGTGCATCAAAGTTTGTTTCAGGGAACGTAAAGGCAGGAATCTTTATAACAGCGTTGAACCTTGTGGGCGGTTTCATAACAGGTATGGTTTTGGGTGGAATGAGTTTTCAGGAAGCCCTCTCAAGCTATATACATTTGACGATTGGAGACGGTCTTATCTCTCAGTTGCCGGCTCTTATGCTTTCTTTTGCAACGGGTATGTTGGTTACTGGAGGTAGTTCTGACGAAGTTATCGGCGAACAGCTGAAACAGAATTTCTCTGTTTCTGGTACTGTATACGTGATAGTCGGAACAGCTCTTATAGTAATGGGACTTGCCTTCCACAACCTTTCCGCAGTTGTTCTTATTCCTATTGGTGCTCTCTTTATATTTGTCGGTTTAAGAATGCGCAGTATTCTCGAAAAGGAAGAGGAGAAGAAAAAGAGCGGACTTGGTGCCGGAGGAACAGCAGTCTCCGGAGGAAAAAAGGCCGGGGGAAGCGCAGAAGAAGTTTCTCCAGTCGTTAATTTGCCGGAGCTTTCACTTGATTTGGGGTATACTTTGGTTCCTCTTGTGGATCGTGAAAAGGGTGCGGAGTTGCTTGAGCGTGTTACAAGAATCCGTCGCGAGGAAGCTTTGGATTTGGGGCTTGTTGTGCCTCCAATCCGTATTCGCGACAGTATGTCCATTGATCCGGAAGAGTATTCATTTAAGATTCGCGGAATTGAAGTCGGACGTGCTAAACTTAAGCTTGGCTACTATATGTGTCTCAATACAGGTAATGTGCCTAAAGAACGGCAGATTCCTGGAGAAAAGACTCATGATCCGGCTTTTGGCATGGAAGCGGTCTGGATTCCAGAAGAAAAGCGTGTTGAGGCGGAAAAGGTCGGTTATGCCGTCATAGATCCGCCGACTATAATTGCGACACATCTTACAGAGATTATAAAACGCCATGCTGCGGATATTTTGACCAGACAGACTGTCAGCTCTATTGTCACGAAGATTAAGGAAACAAACCCTGTTATTGTTGATGAAGTCCTTTCTGGTGAGCATAAGTTTACTTATGGAGAAATAGAGTCTGTTCTTAAGAACTTGCTTGAGGAGCAGGTAAGCATAAGAAACATGGTTACAATCCTTGAGACTCTTGCGAATTTTGCTCCGATTACAAAGGATTCGTATTTCCTTACGGAAAAAGTGCGTCAGGCTCTTGGTGCACAAATCTGTCTGCAGTATACGGATGAGCATAAGACTCTGCATGTGCTGCGTCTTTCTCAGCCTTTGTCAGAAAAGATTCTTGAGCACCGTGTGGAACAGCCGGGGCAGAAGCCTTTTGTTGCATTTGATCCGGTAGATGGACGCAATTATATCGATGCCATGAGTTCTTCTATTGCTGCTGTTCGTGATAGGAATTTCTTGCCTATTGTCCTTTGTGTGGATGAGGTCAGGCAGTTGGTGAAATCTTCTACCGAGCGGGAAATTCCGGGTCTTGTTGTTTTATCTGTAAGTGAAGTGATGGCTGCTGGTGGCGAAATAAAGGTTGAGACACTGGGGGATATAAATGTACAGTAGCGGCAAGAATCTTGTGGAACGAGAAATGGAAGGATCGTCTCTTGAGGCTTGTAAAGATGCATTGTACAAGCGTTATGGCGTTGACTACCAGATTATGGACTACAAGACTATAATAAAACCAGGATTCCTTCATTTGCATCAGCATGAGA
The DNA here is from genome assembly GCA_964554745.1 of uncultured Treponema sp. GTDB lineage: Bacteria > Spirochaetota > Spirochaetia > Treponematales > Treponemataceae > Treponema_D. The sequence goes on from CAZKPZ010000012.1 coordinate 11,106, forward strand.
TGTATAAAGTAAAATATGTTGTAAAAGACAATCATTTTGATGATTTTGCGCCGGCAAGAACTCCTGCGGAACAGTGGCAAAGTACGCCAAAGCGAGAAGTTTCGTTTCAGGGCGGTATGGCCACTGTGTCTGGTGGACAGTCTGTTACAGCGGGGCTTTCTTTATCTGGTTCTTCCCCTGAGCCTTTTAGTGCGTCTAAGGAGAAGCTTCTTGAGAAATTAGGCGGTTCTAATGTTGTTACGTCAATCCAATTAAACAATATGTCTAAGAAGATAGATGCGATGCAGTCAGCCTTGGAGAAATTCGCGTCAATTTCCAGTGTAAAAGAAGAGCATGAGACTATAGTAAAAATTGAAGAACTCCTTGAGCAGAATGAATTTACGGCTTCATATATTGAAGAGATAAAGGATCGAATTAGAAGTGAGTTTAACCTTGAGGAACTGGACGATGAGCAGCTTGTAAAAGATCAGGTTGCTGATTGGATTGGTGAGGATATCCAAATTGCTCCTCGTTTTGAGGAAAGAAAGCCACCTCATGTTATTATTATTGTTGGGCCGACAGGGGTAGGAAAGACAACAACCATAGCAAAAATGGCGGCTGAGATAAAAATGACTGCAAGAGACTCCCACGCTCGCAACCCAGTAATTCATATGATTACAACTGATACAATGCGTGTAGCAGCAAAGGAACAGTTGGAACACTATGCTGAAGTGATGGATTTAGAGGTTGAGAAGACATCTGGACGAGAGGATTTGGAAAAACTGATAAAGTTTTACAATAGTCCTTCTGTGAACTTTGTATTTATTGATACCAGTGGTTTTAGTCCTAATGACTATGAGCATATAAAACAGCTTCAGGAGACCTTGGATATACGAAATCTGCATGCGGACATCTATCTTGCTGTTACTGCGACAACAAAAGCCAGGGATTTGGAACGAATAATACAGAACTATTCGCCGTTTGGTTTCCGCAGTGTTATAATTACTAAATGTGATGAGACTTCTACGTATGGAAATGTCTTGAGTGTTTTGCATGAGAAGGGTAAGAAAATATCTTGGATTACAGTTGGACAGGAAGTCTTGCATAATATGGAAAGGGCGAATCCTTGCTATTTTCTAAAAAATCTGGATGGTTTTGATCTGGATGAAGAGCATATTGAAAAGAAATTCGGAAAGGTTTCAGAATAGTAATTATATAATTGATAGAAGAAAATTGAGGAATAATTTATGGAAGAACAGCTTAGCGAATTGCGCTCTATAATGGAAAAAAATCATAAAACTCGTATTATTGCGATAACAAGTGGTAAAGGTGGTGTCGGAAAAACCAACATAGCTATTAATATTGCTATTGCCTATGCCCAGCTTGGGAAGAGTGTAATTTTGATAGATGGCGATATGGGCATGGCTAATGTTAATGTATTGTTGAATATTGTTCCTCAGTACAACCTTATGCAGGTGATAAATCGCCAGAAAAAGATGAGCGAAATTGTTTTGGATACGGAGTTTGGAATAAAGTTTATAGCTGGTGCAAACGGTTTTTCAAAGTTGGCAAATCTTTCAAAAGAAGATTTGGATGCTTTTGCAAAAGAATTTGCCTCTCTTTCTAATGCCGATATAATTATTATTGATACTGGTGCTGGTATTGCTAACAATGTTTTGCAGTTTGTTGCTGCCGCTGATGAGGTCTATATAGTAACTACTCCAGAGCCTACGGCAATTACGGATGCATATGGAATCATAAAAATTATAACAACGGAATTGGTCGACAAAGAGCTGAATCTTAAACTTCTTGTAAATCGTGTGCATTCTGCTGATGAGGGAAAACGCATTTCTGAGCGCATTATAAATATTGTTGCACAATTCCTTAATTTTAAGGTAGACTATATTGGTTTTATATATGATGATCCGGTAGTTCAGGCCTCTGTTATCAGGCAAAAACCTTTTATGGTTGTTAATCCTACTTCTAAGCCTTCTGTATGTATCAAGCATATTGTAGGTAGAATAGAAAAGACTGATGATTCAGATAATTCTGGTGTTTCAAACTTCTTGCAAAAGTTTGTTGGTAGCAGAAAAAAAAGGTAAAAATATATAAGTTGAACTTGACCTTAAAGAATATTTGCCTTACGATAGAATAATAGGAGTTTGGTAACTTGAGGGAGTTCGTTTTTGGAGAAGATTTTTATGCCGAAAGTAAAAAAAATAGTTTTTCCTGCAATTTCGGGTTTTGCACTCTCTTTTTTTATCAGCATATTGTTTACTCATAAATTTGGTTATTCCCTGTTAAGAGGGCTGTTATTCGGTTTTGTCTTTGCTGTGCTCGCAGTTCTTATTGATATCGTGTATGGCAAATTCCTTGATGATGGAAGTTCCGTTTCTGAAATCTCACAGGATTCTTCCAAGTCTGACGGAAAGGTCGGCAGTCATGTTGATATAACTATTGATGATGCGGATCTTTCTAACACAGGAAAAGAGATTCCTTTTGCTGTCAATCGGAATCTATTTCAGCTTTCTGAGTCTGATACGCAGGATTTGCGAAAGATTGATATTCTTTATGAAAGTGAGCAGAAAGAACAAAAAACTGTACTGTCTGCAACAATGTCAGATTCTGTTTCGACTCAAAAAGAATCTTCCAGCGTGGTTCATCCTGCTGACACAAATGAGAGTTCTCAAGACTCTTCATTTAAACCTGTTGCTCTTGGCAAGCCGTTAGAGGTAGCTTCTGAGAGTTCAAAGAATGAAAAGACGGAATCATCTCAGAGCAAGCCCGCAGACAGCGTTGCGGAAACAAAGAATCAGTTGAAGAAAAAGGCCAAAGAAGCTGAAAAGCATGAAATAGATGCTTTGCCTGATTTGGAAGGTTTTGAAGGTGATGACAATTATGTCTCTGATAATGATATAATTGAAAACAGTGATTTTGCCCAAGAGAGCGAAAGTAATTTTTCCTCGTCATCTGGTTCAATAGATGGTTCTACTGTGACTAGTAACCATGATACAGAAACTTTGGCAAAAGCAATACATACAGTTTTAAAAAGGGATGAAATGTCTTAAAGAGGGTGTGGGAGATGGCGACAACGCTTATTGACGAAAAAACAGAAGACGAACTCTGGCATGAATACAAGAAGACAAAGTCTTCTGCAATTCGTGATAGGTTTATCAGACAGTATATGCCTCTTGTAAAATATGTGGCTGGCAAGGTTTCTACTGGAATGCCGGAGAGTGTTGATTTTGATGATTTAGTAGGTTACGGCCAGTTCGGTTTATTAGATGCTATTAATAAGTTCGATCCAGATAAAAATGTAAAATTTAAAACCTATGCCGTTACTCGCATACGAGGTGCAATTTTTGATGAATTAAGGGAGCTTGACTGGGTTCCTCGTTCTGTGCGTCAGAAATCACGCGAAATAGAGGATACTATAACAGAGCTTGAAGCTAAACTTGGGCGTACTGCTACTGATGCAGAAATTGCAAAGTCCATGGGTATGACGGAGAGTGAATACGAGTCCATTGTGATGAAGGTAAGTGGAACAAGCATTCTTTCTCTTAATGATGTTTGGTATTCAAATGATGACAGTGATAATGTTTCGATAGGTGATAATATAGAGGCTCCTAACAGCCTTAATCCTGATGTGATTGTTGAGCGCGAGGAAATAAAGCGAGTTATCACTCAGGCTATAAATGAATTGCCGCAAAATGAGAAAATGGTCATCGTGCTGTATTATCATGAGGATTTAACTTTTAGGGAAATAGGGCAGGTCTTGAATGTTAGCGAGAGCCGTATAAGCCAGTTGCACTCTAAAGCTAACTTGCGTCTTCGCAGTAAGCTTACGAGTATGCGGAAAGGAATCTTTTAATAGGATGGTTGTATATGGTAAATCTTGAGAAACTTCGTGGAGACTTGGAAAAAAAGCTTGCTGTTGATAAGCGTATTCAAAGTGTTCTTGTTAGGGCTGATACCATAGATGACTGTCTTGAAGATGCTGCTGTTCAACTTGAGACTTCTGTAAAAAAACTTCAGTATGAGGTAGAAGAGAAAGGTTATAAAGGCTTTGCCGGACTTGCTAAAAAGCCGTGGGTGCTTAGAATATACGAAAATCCAGAGTTTATACAGGAGCGGCTTCAAGAGGAGCAGAAGGCTGCCGCTGCAGAAGCTGCGGCCGAGGAAATCAAGGCTCGCAATGTCGACGGCATTTACTATGTGCATCGCTTTGGAGACAAAATTTTCCTCAAAGTTATTCTTCCTGTTGGCGAAGGTCAGCCGGTATCCCAAGGGGAGGTTCTTTCTGCTGTTAAGCGTAGCGATACAGAAGCGTCCGACGAGAATTTAGTTAAGAAACTCTGCAAAAATGGTAGCGAGGGAGAATATGTTGAGGTTGGGAGTTACAAGCATGTCGCAGCTTCAGATGCAGTGTTTGCCGTTGATATATCTAAAGATGAGATGCAGGCTACAATTGAAGTGACTCCGCCTTCTATGAGCGGAAGTGAACTTACAAGTGAGCAAATTCGTAGTGCTCTTCGTACACAGGGTGTTGCCGCTGGTATTAGTGATGAGAAGATTTCCGAGTTCATTGATAATCCTGTCTACAATACACCTTACGTTGTCGCAGAAGCTGTAAAGCCAGTGGATGGTGCTGATGCCAGAATTGATTACAAGTTTGAAACTGATAGTTCTCAGCTTCGGCTTAAGGAAACACAGAATGGTCAGGTTGACTTTAAGGAGCTTAACCTTATCCAAAATGTTATAAAGGGACAGCCTCTTGCGCAGAAACAGCTTGCTGAACGAGGCAAAGGTGGAAAAACCATATTTGGAAAATATCTTGAGGCAAAGAACGGAAAAGATCTTGATGTTCATAACTATATGGGAGCAAACGTAGAACTTGATTCTGATGGAAGAACTATAAAAGCTTCCATGAATGGGCAGGTTCTGCTTGTCGGTAATAAGATAACGGTTGAACCTGTATATGAGGTCGCAGGAGTTAACATTAAGACTGGAAATATTACATTCATGGGCACTGTAATCGTCAAGGGGAATGTTGAGGACGGTTACAATGTAAAGGCGGATGGTAATATTGAGGTTTATGGTTCTGTAGGAAACTGCCAGCTTGAAGCAGAGGGCGATATCGTTATTTCACAGGGTGTCATGGGACGTGATGAGGGCGTCATAAAGACTTCAAAGTCTTTGTGGGCTCGATTTATCCAGAATACAACGGTTGAAGCAGGACAGTATATTGTTGTAAATGATAACATAATGAACGCGCATGTTACGGCAATGAAGAAGATTTTGCTCAAAGGTAAGCGTGCTCAGATTATCGGAGGTCATTTGTTTGCACAGGAAGAGATTTCTGCAAAGAATATTGGCTCCCCTGCTGGTGGTACCGAAACAATTCTGGAGGTCGGATTTGACCCTAAGGCCAAGCAGAGACTCACGGAACTTCAGTCTGCACAAGCTGACTTGGTTAGACAGCTCGAAGATGTTGATTTGAACATCTCAACACTGGAAAATCAAATTGAGACTCGTCGTTCTGTTCCTAAAGAAAAGCAGAAGCAACTTGTGGAGTTTAAGGAACAAAAGGCCGATATAGAAGAAAAGAGCGCAGAAATGACCAAAGAAATCAATGAAATTTTGGAGCATCTGCGTGAGCTTAAGGTCGTTGGCCGTGTAAATGCAAGTGGGACTGTGTTTGCCGGCACAAAGATTGTCGTTCGTGATGAAAAGGACGAGGTCAAAGCTGATTGCAAAGCTGTTTCTTTCTACTATGAGAATGGTTTCGTGCGACGTGGTAAGTATGATGTCAGCCAAGTTACGAACGATGTAGAGGCTCCTGAAGGTTACGCAGGCAGTTGATGTGATTGCTAAGAGCAACAAGGATGTTGCTCGCGAGTGACCTTTGCCAACAAGGAGGTTGGAATGGCCATACAGCCTATAGATTTGTCTGTCATGTATTCTCAGATGGACAATGTTTCAAAATTTAATGCTTCTCAAAATCAGCTTATTCAGACTGCAAATCAACAGGGACGCGATAAGACAGCTGCTGAGAGTCTTGAAAAATCAAAAACTGTTCAAACTGCTGCAAGAAATGAAGTTGAATCAAATGCCATAAAGAATAATCTCGAAGAGGGTGGTTCTGCCTATGGCTCATTAGCTAAAAGAAAAAAACGTAAAGATGAAAAAGAGGATGAAGAAAAGCCTGAGATAAAGGAGTTTTCGGATCCGCTTTTAGGACATATTATCGACATTGTCGGTTAAATCCGTTATATTTCTTCTATGAGCATAGTCGATTTCTTTGGTTTTGCGATATTTATTATTGTGATAAATATCAGTGCATGGATATTTCTATTCTTTCGATTCAAAAAACGTTTTTCAACAAATGCAATAGTACAAGAAGCCAGGAATGCTCTTAATTCTATGCTTGCTGATTTGAACAGAGCTACGGAACGGAATATATCTTTAATCGATGATAAAATTGCAAAATTAAAAGATGAAGGTAAGCGTGCAGATACCCTATGTAAAACTGTTGCTGAAAGACTTTCTGTTTTATATGGGGAGCTTGATAAACTTGAGCGCACTGAGCTATTGAAGAAGAAGATTTACAAAGAAAATGCTTTAACTCCTGTATCTGAAAAAGAATACATGGAGTCAAGTTCCAATAAGATCCGAAGTCCATTAGACAGTTATAAAAAAGAAAGTTCTCGTTTCAAAAGCCTGACGGAAAGTGAAAAGCAATCCGGCGGCGATGAGCATCCTGTGCCTCAGATTCCAGAATTCATCAAGGCGGAAAAGCCCGTTGTTGTAAAAAAGAGCTTTAAGCAGCAGGTTTTTGAGCTTAATTCGCTCGGTTATTCAGTTGAAGAAATAGCTAGAAAACTAAACAAAAGTACTCAAGAAGTGAAATTGACTATTGAAATTTCGTAAAAATCATTTATAATAAAAAGTACATATGTTTACAACAGGATTAAAAATTGAAAAACGCCGTTTCGGACTTTTGTCAGACGGAACTAAGGTTCACCTGTACACTATTAGTAATGGAAAAATGAGTGTTTCCGTTAGCGATTATGGGTGTATTATAACAAGTATCATAATTCCTGATAAGAATCGTAAACGTAACATCGATGTTACATTAGGTTTTTCTACCTTGGAAGGTTGGATTCAGAACCACGAAAGCTTCGGAGCTGTTGTTGGGCGTTTTGCAAATCGTATTGGAGGCGCTTCGTTTTCAATAGACGGAGTCAAATACGAATTGGACAAGAATGACAATAAAGTGAATACATTGCACGGCGGTTTCGACAGATGGGATAAGGTTATGTGGAAAGCGAGCCGTATTTCAAATGAATACGGAATTGGGATAAAGTTTACACGAAAAAGTCCTGACGGTGAACAGGGGTTTCCGGGCAATGCAAAGATTTCTGTCAGCTATACTTTGAACAATAAGAACGAAATCACAATTGTATATGACGGAGAGTGTGATAAGGCAACGCCTATTAATCTTACGAATCACTCATATTTTAACCTTAAAGGGCAGAATGGTGGTTCCGTTGAAACTCATAAGTTGACAATGCGTTGCTCTGAGTATCTGGATGTCGATAAGAATCTTATTCCGACCGGCAAAAGAGTTCCAGTGGCAGGAACACCGTATGACTTTACAAATCAAAAACTTATCGGTAAGGATTTAGATAAAGTCGGAGCTGGCTATGATAATTGCTATTGTGTAGACGGTTTTACTAATGACGGAAGCTTGAAAACTGTTGCGGAAGTAGAAGATGAAGGCCGTAAGATGACCGTCAAAACTACTTTGCCGGGAATCCAGCTTTATACAGGGAATTATATTGAAAACATAAATGGGAAAAATGGTTTTGTTTATCACGCTCATGGTGCTGTCTGTTTGGAGACAGAGGCTTTCCCTGATGCGCCTAACAAAAGTGATTTTCCGTCATGTATTGTGCGCCCCGATGACAGATATCATGAGGTAACACAGTATTCATTTGTGTTTTGATTTTAATTGCAATTAATTCTTTCAAAAGAGAGGTCACAATGGACGTTCAGTTACAGGAACTAATCGAAAAGATTAGAAAGGACGGTGTAGAGAGCGCGACGACTTCCGCCGGAAACATTATTGATGATGCTCAGAAAAAAGCAGCTGCCATTATCAAGGAAGCTGAGGAAAAAGCTGATAGTATCATCAGAAATGCGAAAGCCGAGACTGCCCGTATGGAAAAAGCTAGCGAGGACGCCATTACACAGGCTGGCCGTAACCTCATTATCTCTTTCCGCGATGGAATCAACAGAGAACTCTCCGCGTTGGTCTCTGCAGAAACGGAAAAAGCTTATGATAAGGACTTGCTGAAGAAATTGATTCCAGAAACAGTCAAAGCTTGGACCGCAGATACAGATGCTGATGATCTTGCAGTTTTGCTTTCTCCAAAAGATTTAAAAGCTTTGCAGACAACTTTCAAGACATCTCTAAAAGCAAAAATCTCTAAGGGACTTGTCATCAAGGGAGACGATTCTCTTACTGGTGGTTTCAGAATCGGAAGCAACAAGGGTAATGCATTCTACGATTTCAGTTCGGAAGAAGTCGCTTCGCTCTTCAGTGCATATTTAAATCCTAAAGTCACTGAGCTTATGAAGGCTGCGGCTGCTGGTGTTGAACCGGAAGTCCTTTCTTCTGGAGGAATCGGTGCGAAAGAAGCTGCTGAAGTCCTTGCCGAGGATGTCGTAGAAAAAGTTTCTAAGGTTGCGGCTTCTGCAAAAAAGTCGCTTACTAGTGCTAGAAAGACAGCTGCGAAGAAGATTTCTGCTGCTGTTGAGAAGGTGAAGAAATAGTGGAACATCTGTATTATTTGGTATCCCAGCTCCCTGCGATAAAAACTGACGACAGCGGTGCGAAGCTTCCAATTTCTACAGAATATTTCCGTGACTTGTGCCAAAGGTTCATGACAGAAAAATATGCTGCCATAGCCCGGAACCTTTCACTGGAACCGCCTGTTGAAGAAAGCTCCACAGGTTCTCAGTTTCTTGACGCATGGTATAAAAACGAAAGAAATCTTCGTTTTGCACTTGCACAGCTTCGTGCGCTTAAGATGAAGAAGGAGACAAAAGACATTCCTTCTGTGTCTGACGGAGAAGTAGTGCAGGTTGCCCGTACAGCAACAGGTATGGATAGCCCGCTGAGTGCAGAGCAGTTTCTTAATGAGTACAGACTTAGTGTTATCGATAAGATTTCGCCGATTGACTACTTTACCGTGGACGGCGTTTTCAGCTATGGACTTAAGCTCATGCTCACGGAGAGAATGAAGAAATTCAACCGAGACGAAGGTTTGGCTTCCTATCATAGGATATACGATGACATTCTTGGAGAAAATAAATGAGTGAAACAAAAGGCAAAGTAGTTGCTGTCAACGGAAACATGGTTTCTGTTGAGTTTGACGGGCGTGTCTCTCTCAACGAAGTAGGCTATGTTAATGTTGATGATAAGAAACTTAAAGGTGAGGTAATCCGTATCCGCGGAAACACCGCCCAAATGCAGATTTATGAAATGACGAACGGCATTTCAACGGACTGTACGGTTGAGTTTACCGGCGACCTTTTGAGCGTTGAAGTCGGACCGGGACTTTTGGGACAGGTTTATGACGGACTTCAGAATCCGTTGAAGCTTCTTGCGGAGCATTCTGGATACTTCCTTGAAAGAGGTGTGTATCTTTCTGCCTTGGATGAGAACAAGGAGTGGGAATTTACCCCTACAGCAAAAGAAGGAGATACAGTACTTGCCGGCGACAGTGTCGGAACAGTTCCCGAAGGTGCCTTTACTCATAAGATACAGGTTCCGTATGGTTTCCTTGGCTCTTATACAGTCAAGAAACTTGCAAAGGCTGGTAGCTATAAGATTCATGACACTATTGCAACTCTTGTGGACGAGAAGGGAAAGAGCCATGACATTTGCATGAGCTTCCGTTGGCCTGTTAAGAGAGCCGTCAACTGTTATGCTGAGCGCCTTGCGCCTACAGAACCGATGGTCACAAAGATTCGCCTTATCGATACATTCTTCCCTGTTGCACGCGGCGGAACCTATTGTATACCTGGACCGTTCGGTGCGGGAAAAACCGTTTTGCAGCACACAACAAGCCGTAATGCCGATGTTGATATCGTTATCATCGCTGCTTGTGGAGAGCGCGCCGGTGAAGTTGTTGAGACATTGACCGAGTTCCCTGAATTGAAAGACCCAAGAACCGGTCGCTCACTTATGGAACGTACAATCATCATTTGTAACACATCTTCAATGCCTGTCGCTTCCCGTGAAGCCTCTGTATATACAGGCGTTACACTCGCTGAATATTACCGCCAGATGGGCTTGAACGTTTTGTTGTTGGCAGACTCAACATCACGTTGGGCACAGGCTATGCGCGAAATGTCTGGCCGTTTGGAAGAGATTCCAGGCGAGGAAGCATTCCCTGCTTACCTTGAAAGTACCATCGCATCATTCTACGAGCGTGCTGGTATTGTTCGTCTCCGTGACGGAAGCAAGGGGTCTGTTACAATCGGCGGAACAGTTTCTCCGGCCGGCGGTAACTTCGAAGAACCTGTTACACAGGCGACACTTAAGGTTGTTGGCGCTTTCCACGGACTTTCTCGTGAACGCTCCGATGCACGCCGCTATCCTGCTATTGACCCGCTTGATTCATGGTCAAAATATAATTCGGTCATGAACAGAGACTGGGTCGAGTATGCGCGCGCAGTGTACAAGCACGGTTCGGAAGTCAATCAGATGATGAAGGTCGTCGGTGAGGAAGGTACATCTCTTGATGACTTCATCGTATACCTCAAGAGCGAATTCCTTGATGCAGTATATATGCAGCAGGACAGCTTTGATGATGTTGAAGGTGCTTCAAGTACAGAGCGCCAGACATATATGTTCAGAAAAATCCTTGGCATCCTCGGTGCTACATTTAAGCTTGAGGAAAAGGATGAGGCTCGTGACTTCTTCAATACACTCAGACAGGACTTTGTTGATATGAACTATTCCAAGTTCGAGAGCGACGAGTTCAAGAGACTTGAGAAGCAGATTGACGAAGTTCTCGCCGGAAAGGACGCCTCTGTCTCTGACAAGGTAAAAGCTTTGATTAAGGACGGTGAGTAATGAACAAAGTATACAGCAGAATTGAAAGCATAAACGGAAGTGTTATCACAGTCCGTGCGAAAGGTGTAAAGCTCAACGAGCTTGCAGAGATTACTACCCGTTTTGGAAAGTCACTTGCCGAAGTCAACAAGATTGACGGCGACTTGATTTCCCTGCAGGTATTCGCGGGAGGACGCGGTGTCGCAACAAACGACCAGGTTCGTTTCTTGGGACATGACATGCGCGTTTCGTTCAGCGACAACCTCTTGGGACGCATCTTCAACGGCTCCGCAGAGCCTCGCGATCACGGTCCTGCATTGGCAGATAACTTGGTTCAGATTGGCGGTCCGTCTGTCAATCCGGCAAAGCGTATTTTGCCTAACCGTATGCTCCGTACAAACATTCCTATGATTGACGTGTTCAACACACTCGTCGTCAGCCAGAAGATACCGATTTTCTCTATCTCCGGCGAGCCTTACAACCAGTTGCTTGCACGTATCGCCATGCAGGCAGAAGCTGATGTAATCGTTCTCGGTGGTATGAGCCTTAAATACGATGACTACCTCTACTTCAAGAAGACACTTGAAGAGGGGGGCGCATTGAGCAAGACAGTTATGTTCATACATACTGCCGCCGACCCGACAGTAGAATGTATGAAGATTCCAGATTTGTCTCTGGCAGTTGCCGAACAGTTTGCCCTGCAGGGAAAAGACGTTCTCGTTCTTTTGACAGACATGACGAACTTCGCTGACTCCATGAAGGAAATCGCCATTACCCAGGAGCAGGTTCCTTCTAACCGCGGTTATCCGGGAGACTTGTACAGCCAGCTCGCTTCTCGTTACGAGAAAGCTGTTGACTTCTCTGACCAGGGATCCATCACAATCCTTGCCGTCACAACGATGCCTGGTGACGATGTTACACACCCTGTTCCAGACAACACCGGATACATCACAGAAGGTCAGTTCTACCTCAAGGGCGGACACATTGAGCCGTTCGGTTCACTTTCCCGCTTGAAGCAGAACGTAAACGGCAAGACTCGTAAGGATCACCGCTCACTCTTGGACGGTATGATTCGTCTGTACGCTAAGTATAAGGATACTCTTGAAAAGAAGATCATGGGCTTTACAATGAGCGCATGGGATGAAAAGCTTTTGAAGTACGGAGAATTGTTTGAGTCCAAGATGATGGACTTGAGCGTAAACATTCCGCTTGAAGAGGCTCTGGACAATGGATGGAAGATTCTGGCTCAGTGCTTTGACAAGAAGGAAACAGGTATGAAGACAGAACTTATTGAAGAGTTCTGGCCTAAAAACTAACGACTTCAAAATAAGGATTAGTGAATGCCGAAGATAAAGCTGACGAAAAATGAGCTTAAGACTCAGAAAGATGCGCTTAAGATGTATAATCGCTATCTTCCGACACTTACGCTCAAAAAACAACAGCTGCAGTCAGAAATCCGCACGATTGATGAAAAAGCGAAAACCGTACGCGAACAAAAAAAGGCTGTCGAGGCCGATTTTGAAAAGTGGATTGCGGTTTTCGGTGAAAAAGAAGCCTTTAAGCCGGACATGGTGACCGTTAAGAACATAAAAAAAGGCTGGGGAAATATCGCGGGCGTGAAAATACCGGTCTATGAAGGGGCTGATTTTGGTCGTGGTGACTACGACCTGTATGCGACCCCTTTGTGGGTTGATATGGCTGCGGACAGAATGGAAAAAGCCTTGGAGCTTGACTTGCAGGCAGAAGTGCTTGATGAGCAGGTTCGATTGCTTTCAAAAGAACTGCGTGTGACTACACAGCGTGTAAATCTGTTTGAGAAGGTCAAGATACCTGAGACCAAATCAAACATCAAGAAGATAAACGTTTTCTTGGGTGATGAACAGGTTTCTGCGGTAGTCAGAAGTAAGATATCTAAGAAGAAGCTTGAAAGGGTTAATGACGAGGAGGCCGAATCATGATTGAACAGATGAAAAAGGTTTCCATCGTTGTATTGGACGCAACAAGAAAGGAGTCTGTAAAGGCTCTTAGAAAAGCCGGTGTCGTGCACCTTGAGGCAATCGAGGGTAAGGGTGCGCTGCTTGCTTCCTATAAGGATGCGGCTGTTGCCACGGACAAGGCACTCTCTATCCTTGGCGAGATAAAGTTGCCCAAAAAGCAGGTCGTGAACCAGCTTACCTTGGAAAGCAAAGCCGCTCTTGAGACTGCAAATAAAATTGTTGCTCTGAGCGATGAAAAAAAGAGCCTCTACGAGACAATCGCCCGTGATTCTAACGAATTGGAGCGCTTGAGCAAGTGGGGCGAGGTTGATCCTGCTTCGTTCACGGATTTGGCAGAAAAAGGAATCTTCGCATATATGTATGAGATTCCGGAGGAAAAGTATGCGCTCATCGGTAAGGACATCAAGACGATGCGAGTGAATACATCCGCCAAGGTAACCCGTTTCCTTTTGCTTTCAGAAAGCGAAGTGACGGAGCGTCCTGCCGATATGCCGCCTGAAGCCTATGCCGTTCCTCTGCCTGAAATGTCAACAGAGGCATTTAAGGATAATATCCTCAAGTGCAAGCAGACTATTTCCCGCATCGAGAGCGAGCTTGCGGACGACAAAAAATATTCCAAGACTTTGGAAGAATACAAAAAGCTGCTTGCTTCAGACATCGAATTTGAGACCGTCTGCAGCGGCATGGGGCACGAAGAGAGCGAAGCCGCGGCTGCAGAAGAGGGCGAACCAAAAGCCTTTGATCCGGTTGCCGCTGTTGCTTCCACAAAACTCGCCTGGCTTACGGGCTATGTTCCGGTAAGCCTTATGGATGATTTTGAGAATACGTGCAGAACAAACGAGTGGGCATGGGCTTCTTGCGACCCCGCTGACGATGATCCTGTTCCGACGAATCTCAAGAACAACAAGTTGGTGAGCATTATCTATCCGCTCATGGACTTCCTTGACGTTACGCCGGGATACCACGAGTTTGATATCTCAAGCTGGTTCCTGATGTTCTTCTGCGTCTTCTTCGGAATGATTTTCGCAGATGCAGGCTACGGCATTTTGATTGCCTTGCTCGGTCTTTTGCTCCTTGCAAAGAGCAAGTCAGGCGCCCGCTCCCTGCCGGTGCTTATCACCGTCCTGGGGCTGTGCACCATGATATGGGGCACTTTCACCTGCTCATGGTTCGGAATCGACTACAAGAAGCTGCCGGCTTCACTCGTGGGGCTTTCTCTTGCACCGGTATCGCAGGCAAAGCTTGTCCTGAGCGGTATGGACGCAGACAGTGCCAAGAACTTGGCCGACAAGAATCAGCAGATTTTCTGCTTCCTGCTTGCCTTGGTTCAGTTGAGCATTGCCCACATAAAGTGCGCCATCGCAGACAAGAAGTCCTTGAAGTGCCTGGGCGACATCGGTGCGCTCGTGCAGCTGTGGGGAACATTCTATGTGGTCTTGAGCATGGTCGTAGCGGACAAGGTGAATTACATCTATCCGCTTATGAGCAACGGAAACCCCGTCCATCTGTTCGGCGAGCGCAATCCGTTTACGGTTCCAGCCTTCTTCCCTTATATCGCTCTGGCGGTCTTGGGCGTGGGCTTTGCCTTGAACTTTGTGTTCTCGAACTACGAGGGCAGCATCGCAAAATCAGTGCTTGAAAGCGTAAAGAATATCATCAGCGTTTTGCTGGGTATAGTGAACGTGTTCTCAGACATCGTTTCTTATATCCGTCTTTGGGCAGTCGCTCTTGCCGGTGCAGCAATCAGCTCTACGGTAAACAGCATGGCAGGCCCTATGTTGGGCAAACTCGCTATGATTATCTTTGGCTTGGTTCTTTTGGTCTTTGGACATGGTTTGAATATGATGCTGAACTTGCTTTCAGTCATCGTTCACGGAGTGCGCTTGAACACGTTGGAGTTCTCTCAGCACTTGGGAATGAACTGGAGCGGAACAAAGTACAGACCATTTGCAGAAAGAAAGGACAAGTAGCGGTAACGGTTCGGAAGTTCCCTCTGCGGCAACTTCCGGAATATAATAGGATTTTACAGTACTGGTAAGTTGTAGACTGAACCTCTGCTGTAATTATATATATTTTGAATTAAAATACGCAGAAAGAGACTGCGGATAAGGAGTAATTATGAACTGGGGAATTCTTGGTGCAGGATTGGTAATGGGTATCGCCGCTATGGGAAGTGCGATTGGAATCGGAATCGCCGGACAGGGTGCTATTGGTGCATGGAAGAGATGCTACCTTAACAACAAGCCTGCTCCTTTCCTTCTGGTTGTTTTCGCCGGTGCTCCTCTTACACAGACAATCTACGGTTTCCTTTTGATGCAGACAATCAAGCCAAAGGCTATCGCCGTTGCCTCTGATCCTGCTCAGCAGCTTTTCTACCTTGGACTTGGAATTGCTTGTGGCCTTTCAATGTGTATGTCTGCTGTTGCTCAGGGCAAGGCCGGTGCTGCAGGTTCTGACGCTCTTGCTGAGACTGGAAAGGGCTTTACAAACTACATCATGGTTGTCGGTCTTTGTGAAACTATCGCTTTGTTCAGCATGGTTTTCGGAATGATTGCATAATCACTGATTATTCAGAGTATTTTGGCGGCGGCATAATTGCCGCCGTTTTTTTTGTTCCGTCTGTTTTGCCGGTAAAAAAAGGCACAGGCTTTTGTCTAAAAAGGCAGTGGGATTTTTCAAAAAGGCAAAGGGAATTTTTAAAAAGTCACTGCCTTTTTCCGTGCAGCAAAACCATTCCACTTGACACTCTCAGCGTATTTCTCTATACTGTTTACAGTTAAATTATTTAAAAAAAGGAGCCGCTTTCAGGCTCCTTTTTTATTCTTTCAGAGGTCTTATTTGGAATACACTTCACACGACTCGGTTCCGTATTTTAGCGACTGTTTGTCTGTTGTAAAGGATGTTGGTTTTACTTTGGTGGAACTGCAGGTTGTTCCGCAGAGCGGTATCTTTCATGTTTCTGCTGTCATAGCTGCTTCTGACCCTGCTAAAAATATCGGCGTTTCGGACTGTTCCAAAGTGCATCATGTTTTGGGCGCAAAAATTCTTGCCCTGCTTCAGAAAGAGAAGCCTGGTCTTACGGAAGACGACATTTCCATGGAAGTGAGTTCTCCTGGTACTGAGAGAAACATAAAGAATGCAGCAGAGTTTGAATCGTTTTTAGGTCGTGAAATCCGGGTGTGGGACAAGAACGTTAGCGACTGGGTTCGCGGAAAGATTAAAAGCGCCAATGCGGAAGAAGTCGTTCTGGAAGATGAGACAGGTGCTTGTAAAACTGTAAAATATGGCGATATAGCCAAAGCAAAATTTATACATAATTAAGGGAGGCTTGATATGTCAGAAATGGCAGATGCTATCCGTGCTCTTCAGTCAGAAAAAAGAATGAGCGACGAGGCAATCAGGCAGACAATCGAAGATATGATTAAGGCGGCCTATAAGAGAACGTTCGGCCAGTCAGATAATTGTATTGTAGACGTAAAGAGTGATATGTCCGGTGTGGACGTTTATTCTCGCAAGGTTATTGTTGAAGGTGTTTATGATCCTTCCATGGAGATAGAACTTGAGGACGCAAAGAAGCTGTCCGATGACTGTGAGGTTGGTGATGAGCTTGACATTCAGCTTGACCCGCATGACTTCGCGCGTTCTGCGGTAACAACCGGCAAGCAGACTGCGCATCAGGCTTTGAACGAAAGCTTCCGTGACAGTCTCTACAAGGAGTATGAAAGACGTAAGGGTGATGTTGTCATCGGTGTTTACCAGAGAGACAGAAACCAGAATATATATGTTGGCGTTGACCGTGCCGGAGACGGCGTTGAGGCGGTGCTGCCAAAGCGTTTCCAGAGTCCGCGTGAAGTATATGAAAAGAATGACAGAATCAAGGCTGTCATTGTTGACGTAAAGAAGATGCAGAGCGGCATCCAGCTTGTTCTGAGCCGAACCGATCCTAAGTTCATTCAGAATATCCTTGGTCTTGAGGTTACGGAAATCGCAGACGGAACGGTCTCTATTTACAAGATTGTCCGCGAGGCCGGCTACAGAACAAAAATCGCCGTTTCATCGAACAGGAGCGATGTTGATCCGGTAGGAGCCTGCGTCGGTCCTAAGGGCGCCAGAATCCAGAACGTTATCCGCGAGCTTGAGGGCGAAAAGATAGACGTGCTCCGCTATGACGAGGATCCGCATGTCTTTATCAAGAATGCGCTGCTTCCTGCGGAAGTAAAGAATGTCGTTCTTCTGGACATGGACAAGAAAGAGGCTCTCGCCATCGTGCCGGAAAGCCAGTTCTCGCTTGCAATCGGTAAGCAGGGCATGAACGTCCGTCTGGCAAACCGCTTGTGCGACTGGAATATAGACGTTAAGACAGAGGAGCAGGCCGCCGAGATGGATCTTACCGAGGCGACAAGCTCTATGAGAGCGGCGGAGCAGTTGTTCCAGAACGGCGTAAGCGCCGGTGCAGAAGAGGTGATTACGACAGTCGGCGAATTGCCTGGTATTGACGAGCGTCTTGTTACTCTCCTTAAGGGAGCTGGATATGACGATATACAGAAGTTCATGGATTCTGTACAAGATGGCAGCATAAAATCCGTGGAAGGTCTTTCTGATGCCGATATTGACAATATCAGCAATGTGATAAAAGAAAATGTTGTCTTTGAAGACGAGGATGAGGCCGCCGCGGCGGAGACATCTCAGGCTGCAGAGGCGACTTCTGGTCAGTCCGCTGACGAAGAGGAAGAATATTTCTGTCCTGAATGCGGTGCAAAGATTACCATTGATATGAACAAGTGTCCAAACTGCGGAACGGAACTGGTATTTGAAGAGGAATAGGGGAAATAAGGAACAAAGATACTATGGCGGATGAAAATGAAAAAAAGCCGGGTGTAGTTTTACACAAAAAGGAAAACAAACCCGGTACAGTGCAGACTCAAGCACAGAATCAACAGCCTAAGAAAAAGGTCGTTGTCGTAAAGCGAAAAGTGAACCCGGTGCCAAAGGACTCTTCCTCAACACATGCAGCTTCTGACCAGAAGAATGCGGTTCGTGTTGTGGTAAAGAAGGCAGCTGATTCATCCGCCGAAGTAAAAGAAAAGCTTCCTAAGGCGGACTCAAACGCTGGTCAGGAAGCTGACAAAAAAACAGCTCCTTCTCCTGCTGCTCCTGCAGAGAAAAAAGCAGAGCCGGCATCTAATGCCGCAGCGGCTGACAATAATGCTGATAAGAAGAAAAATATACAGCCAAAGGCTGCCAGCTCGTCTGACACTTCAAAGCCAAAACAGAGCAGCTCAAGTTCAAGTAATACTCCTTTTGTCTTGAACCAGCAGAGACCGAATATCAGAGCTGGAAACTTGAGCGGCTATGGACGCGGACGCGGTGGCTACGGAAACAACCGCGGCGGTTACGGCAATAACCGTGGCGGATATGGCAATAATAACGGCCAGGGTGGTTCCGGATTTACAGGCGCACAGGCTCGTGAAGGCTATCAGAATCG
>CAZKPZ010000012.1:29794-34401 GCA_964554745.1 uncultured Treponema sp.
TAACCGTCAGGGTGGCCAGGGCGGCTTTAACCGTCAGGGCGGACAAGGCGGCTTCAATAACAGGCCGGGCGGATTCGGCGGAGGACAAAACCGTTCGGGCGGATTCAATGCTCCTAATGACATGCAGACGAACAAGACGCCTGCAAAGAAGCAGTTTAAGGGCAAGAAGCCTGTCTATACACACGATAAGGAACGCGAGGAAAGCTTTGACGAGGACGAGCTCTATCAGAACAAGAAGCATCAGAGCACTCCTGCCAGCGCAGTTCCGGCACAGATTGATATCATGGACACAATTTCTGTGTCTGACCTTGCCAAGAAGATGAACCTCAAGGCCGGCGAGATAATCGGCAAGCTCATGTCCATGGGCTTCATGGTCACAATCAACCAGAGCATCGATGCCGATACAGCCGAGCTTCTTGCCGAGGAATATAACTGCAAGGTTCACCGCGTTAGCCTGTATGAAGAGACTGTCATTGAAAGCGAGAAAGGCGATGAGTCTGGAATCGATGTCAGGTCTCCGATTGTTACCGTCATGGGTCACGTTGACCACGGTAAGACAAAGACTCTTGACGCAATCCGCAATGCTCATGTTGCGGAAGGCGAGGCCGGCGGCATTACCCAGAAGATTGGTGCATACAGAGTTTCCACGCCGAAGGGAGACATCACCTTCTTGGATACTCCTGGACACGAAGCGTTTACTATGATGCGTGCCCGCGGAGCGCAGATTACTGATATCGTCGTCCTTGTTGTCGCTGCTGATGACGGTGTTATGCCTCAGACTCTGGAAGCCATTCACCACGCTAAGGACGCGAAGGTTCCGATTATTGTCGCGGTGAACAAGATAGACAAGCCGGATGCGAACCCGGACCGCGTAATGACACAGCTTTCTGAGCAGGGGCTTACGCCGGAAGAATGGGGCGGCGACACGCAGTATGTAAGAATTTCCGCCCTTAAGAAAGAAGGTATTGATGACTTGCTCGACGCTATTCTGCTTCAGGCTGAGATGCTTGAGCTTAAGGCGCAGTATAACTGCCGTGCAGAAGGTAAGGTTATTGAGTCCAGAATCGACCAGGGACGCGGTGTCGTTGCTTCTGTTATTGTGCAGAGAGGAACGCTTAAGGCCGGTGATCCGTTCGTGGCCGGTGTCTATTCAGGGCGCGTCCGCGCCATGTTCAATGACCGCGGCGTAAAGATAAAGGAAGCTGGTCCTTCTACACCGGTTGAAGTGCTTGGTATTGAATCCATGCCGAATGCCGGTGATCCGTTCCAGGTTACGGAATCCGAGAAGGAAGCCCGCGCGTTTGCGGCAAAGCGCCAGGAGCTCAAGCGCTTTGAGGATGCAAAGGCTGTTAAGAAAGTTACGCTTGATAATCTCTATTCTACGATTGAGCAGAGTGAGATTAAAGAGTTCAAGGTTATTATCAAGGCTGATTTGCAGGGTAGTGCCGAAGCGCTCAAGACTTCTCTTGAGAAGCTTTCTACAAAGGATATCCGCCTTGTGGTCATCCATTCAAGTGCCGGTGCCATCAACGAAAGCGATGTCATGCTGGCTGCCGCTGATGACAACGCGATTATCATCGGCTTTAACGTCAGACCGACGCCAAAGGCAAAGGCTCTTGCAGACCAGGAAAAGGTCGAAATCCGCAAGTACAACATCATCTATGCCTGTGTTGACGAAATCAGACAGGCCATGGAAGGTATGCTCAAGCCTGACACCAAGGAAGAAGTCACCGGTATGCTTGAAGTCCGCAATACATTCAAGGTTCCAAAAATCGGAGTCATTGCCGGATGTTACGTTACGAGCGGCATTGTCAAGCGCTCAAGCAGCGTGAATGTTATCCGCGACGGTGTGGTTAAGTTTACCGGCAAAGTCGGTTCTCTCAAGCGCTTTAAGGAAGACGCTAAAGAAGTCCGCGAGGGCTTTGAATGTGGTCTCGGCATAGAGAACTGGCAGGATATCCAGGTCGGTGACCAGATTGAGGCCTTTGAGTATGTTGAAGTTGCCCGCAAGCTTGGTGATACATTGGTTGACGAGCGTGCCGAGGCTGAAAAACAGCAGGCTCAGCGTGATGCCGCGGCTGCCGCAAAGGCGCTTGCCTTGAAGCAGGAGCAGCAGCTTGCTGAGAAGGCCGCAAAGGAAGCTGGAAAGGCTGCCAAGGCCGAGGCTGCTGAAAAGTCAGGGGAGAACTGATGGGGCAGTTTAGATTAGTACGGCTTGGCGAGCAGTTGAGAAAGGAAATCGCTTCCATGATTATGAAGCGGGAAGTGAAAGATCCTCGTGTAAGCGAGTTCCTTACAATCAACCGTGTTGAGGTCTCTAAGGATTTGTCGTATGCAAAGGTCTTTGTCTCTTCGTTTATGGATGACGCATCCGTAAAACGCGGAGTCGAAGGCTTGCAGAATGCGGCAGGATTTATTCAGTCTTCAATCGCTCAAAAGCTGAGAATATATAAATTCCCGAAGTTCACTTTTGTGCCGGATTTTTCTATGAAAGAAGGATATGACATGGTTCAAAAGTTGAACGAGCTGGAAAAACAAGATGCCGAAGAAAAATAAAAATCCCGAGAACCCCTCGGGTGTCATTCTTTATGCCAAGCGTTCCGGCATTACGAGCTTTTCGTCTTTGTGGAGTATAAAAAAAGCTCTTTTTACCGACAAGGTGGGGCACACCGGAACGCTTGATTCCTTTGCAGAAGGGCTGCTGGTTGTCCTTACCGGTAGCCTTACTCATTTAGTTTCACACGTAACCTCTTTTAAGAAGACCTATCGTGCCGTTGTATGCTTTGGCACGGAAACGGATACGCTTGACCCCACGGGGAATGTATGTGCGCAGGGGCGTGCTCTGAGTGAAAGCGAGGTAGCTTCTCTTTGCGATAAGTTCAGAGGGGCTTTGCTGCAAGTGCCGCCTGTTTTTTCCGCACTGCATGTGGGCGGACAGCGGGCGAGTGACGCAGCCCGGAAAGGTGAGCATGTGGAGCTGGAACCGCGGCAGGTGTTTATCTACGGAAACAAACTTCTGGCGTACAAAGCCGCCACAGCTAACGATGCAAATTCCTATGCGCTAATCGAAGTGACCTGCTCAAAGGGAACGTATATCCGCGCACTCGCACGCGATATGGCTAAAGCCCTTGGAACGGTGGCGCATCTTTCTGCTCTCCGCCGTACGCAGGTCGGACCGTTCTCTCTGGACGATGCGGCGTGTTATTCTCTGCTGGAGGATTTTACTATTGAGAATGCGCTCAAAAAGGACTTTTCGTTGCAGCAGAAAGACACAGATTCCGATGTGTTCAAGGATATACGCAATCATTTCCTTTCTTTTACGCCTTCGCTTTCGTTCCGTTGCGGTCTGCAGGCGGAAATACTGAATGCGGAGCATGAAAAAAGCTATATGAACGGCCGGCCGCTTGCACAGTCCATGTTTTCGCCGGTCGGGAATGTCAGTGACAGTATTATGCAGGACTTTGATGACAATAAGAGTCCTGCGGAGCGTTCTGTGTTTTATAAGAACGGACAGTTTGCCGGTGTCATATCAATCGGCAGGAACCGCCCGGAGTATTCCTTTGTTGTTCCTAAAAAAGACAGCCGCATCAAAACTTTCAGCTGGCAGCAGATAGTCGATGGTGATTTTCCTGCTGAATGGGCGGAAAAGGGTGTCGCTCTGTCGGTAGGCGGCTTTGATGCCATACACGTGGGGCACGCAGCCCTGATAGATGCCGTGCTTTCGCGAAAAGAACTGGTGCCAGGCTTGGTGATGTTCCGTTCTTCTATTAAAGAAAAGAACGGCAAGCTCCTGCCTGATGTTCTGACCTTGCGCCAGAGGCTGGATATTCTGTCTGCAAAGGGGCTTAGCTTTGTTGTTATCGTGGATTTTTCGCATGATTTTGCAAAGATGACCGGCGCGGAGTTCCTGAGCCATCTGCTTAAGACTTGTCATGTCCGCTATCTGGCAGAAGGCGCGGATTTTAGGTGCGGTTGGAAAGGGGCTTTTTCTCGCGATGAGATTGCGGATTTTGCCTCGGAACAGGGTTTTTCGTTTGACGTTGTAAGCGACGTTTTTGTTGGCGGAGAGCGTGTGAGCACCACGAGAGTCCGCGATGCCATAGAAGCTGGTAATTTTGAGCTTGTCCAGGAACTGCTAGGGCGTCCCTTTGCCCTGCAAGATAAAGCTCCGCTCAGCTAAGTGCAGTATTGATTGCTTCCAGACGGTCAATCACCTGCACAAATGCCTCTACGACTTCCGGGTCAAACTGGTGTCCTGCTTCTTTTTTGATTTCCTTTATGGTCATGTCAAGTGTCCACTCTTCTTTATAGTAGCGTTTGTGCCGTAATGCGTCATAGACATCTGCCAGGGCAACAATTCTTGCCGCAAGGGGAATAGATGTGCCGCGGTATTTTTGTTCGATTCCGACCGGCATCTGTGTTTCCGGGATATAATCCATGTAGTTGAAGTCTTTAGGGAAGCCTGCAATGCCGCCGTCAAAGTTGTCATGGTGGTGCAGGCATACTTCTTGCGCCATGGTATCAAGTTCGTTTTGGGTTGGAGAAACAATCTGCGCGCCGATACAGGTGTGACCTTTCATGACTGCCCGTTCCTCGTCTGTCAAAGG
>CAZKPZ010000012.1:34411-37453 GCA_964554745.1 uncultured Treponema sp.
TAGGATTTTATCTGGTACGGCTACTTTTCCGAGGTCATGGCATTTTGCCGTCAGCTTAAGATGGTCACGGAAGCGGTTCCGCTCCTTTTCGTCGATATTATGGTTTGAGGCATAGCGGTCGTAGATTTCCAGAGAAAAACTTGACACTCTTTCTACATGGGCGCCGGTTTCCCTTGGATCCCGATAATTTGCCATTTTTACAAGTCGCTCTATTAGTTTTTCTGTAAAATATGCGTTTTCAAAGAATTGGGTGACGCTTGACGTAAAGTATGAGATATAAAATTCTGCATCCTTGCTGAAAGGGATTATACTGCCCTTGGCATCCTGTGCATTGATTATCTGTATGATGCAGGGTACGTCTCCGTTGCTCATGGCAAGCGGAATGGTCAGCATGGACTTTATGGCATAGCCGGTCTTTTGGTCATTCGTTTTGTCATAATTATAGGGGCGTTTGACTTTTTGACCGTCTATGGTTATGTATTCGTCCATATTGTATACATCTGCAATGTTGACAGATTTTTTATTCAGAGCACAAAAGCCTGCTATTGAGGCAGGAGTTGCCTTCATTGTAAATGATACATATGGGAGTTTTTGGCCGGGAGCCAGCTTCTTTTGCTGTGTGTCGTTCTGGCTGTAGCGTATTTTCAGCAGGTTCTCTTTTTCGTTGTAGGCATAAATCGAGCCGGCATCGGCATTAGTAATTTTGCGGGCGGCAGAAAGTGTGTTTTCCAGAAGAATGTCTATGTCCTTTATGATGGAAAGCTGCTGCCTGATTCCTTCTATCATTTTGAGGATATCATTATTCTTGTCAATTGCATTTATCGAATTGGACATTTCCTGTCTTTATTTTACAATTGGGAGCTGGAATTTTCAAGAAAATTAAAAAGGCTTTTGCAGTTTTCATCTACTAAAGTGCACAAGTCTTCAGTCGTTATGTTCTTTGCGCTTGCGATGAAGTCATACGTATGCTGTATAAGAAGAGGAGTGTTCGTCTGCCCTCTGCAAGGAACCGGTGCCAGATACGGCGCGTCCGTCTCCAAGAGCAGACGGTCATCAGGTATGTAGTTTATGAGCGCATACATCTCTTCCATGAGGCGCTTTTTTGTATAGGTTACGGCTCCTCCCAGTGCAATGTACCAGCCTCTGTCAAGAAATGCCTTTGCTTCTGCTTTTCCATAGGAAAAGCAGTGGATGATTCCGCGGTTGTATCCGGTTCTGTCAATGCAAGAAAGGGTATCTTCAAACGCCTCCCTGGAATGGACTATGACGGGGAGAGAGAGCTTTTGAGCAAGGTTCAGCTGCATGGTGAACAGTTCCAGCTCTCCTTCGAACAGTTTGCTGTCAAAATGCTCTTGATTTCTTTTGTCGGTGCCGGAAGGATTCCAGTGGTGATCCAAGCCGCACTCGCCGATGGCGGCAAGGGGGTGTTCCATGAGAGATGAGTTTTTGGCGATTTCTATTTGCTCTGCAAGATATGATACACGTTCCTCTCGTTTTCTTATTGACTCTTCGTCCGGCCATATTCCCGCGGCAAAAGAGAGCATGGCGCTGCTTTTCTGCCTGACGGATGCGTCGCTAATCATGTTGAGGCTTTCTTTTACATATTCCAAGCGCGGCAGCAAGTCATCATGCGAGGTTCCGATGTCGAGGGCAAAACTCGTGTTGTTCCGAGCCATTTGTGAAAAGAGTTCTGCACCCCAGGCGATGCCGTATTTTTCTGCCAGATAATGATAGTGAAAGTGAGTATCAGAAAACATAGTACAGAGACAGTAGTTCTAAAACTTCTTGCTGTCAAGTAAAAAGGCAAATGCAACATTATTTTAGAATTTTGAACTGGTTGAAGTTGTATTCTTCTAGTGCGTCCAAGAGAATGCCCTCTATGTCCTCAAAGCTCCATGACATACCGTCCAATGACAGTTCCAGGGTGTGGCTGTCATTCTTTACGTCCTCATCGGTCTGTATGGTCGCAAGAATGTCGGTGACATGATCATAGAGCTGGGTAAGAATAACAAGTTCCTGCTGGGGAAACGTCCGTAAGTCAGCTTCACAGCAATCGATTTTGTAAATAAGCTCGTTTACTTTTTTGAAGAGATGCAGCGCCTTTTTTCTGAGAGGCCCCGCAATCTGGTCTGTGAACCAATTGTAGCGGCTGTTAAAAACGATGTCTATTTCTGTCAGGTTGAGTTTGACCAGCTCGCGCTCGTTTTTGTGGAATGTGTATTTTGGGGGAAAGATGGAGTCTATCAGCTCATTGAGGTTGTCTTTCCTGTTAAAATGCATGTCCAGAAGGTATTGGTTCAAAATTTCCGGCGGAACGGAATAAAACAGCGGCTTTTTACCGTTAAGATTGTTTATCCGTTCGGAAATATCGCCTATTTCACTCATGTTCCAGCTGCCTACCGCGGGAACGGTGACTCCTTTATACCATAGGCGTGTCTCAACTCCGAACTGTTCGATGGCTATTTTCTTGGTGAAATTGAAGATAAATTCTTCCAGAGAGCCACATTCGGGCACACACAGCAGCTGCTGGTTGTTAAAGAACAGTTCCGCAATCTGGTCTTCAATGGAAGGGCAGGGGCCAAGCGTCTCAAAGCTGGCAAGCAAGAGTTCTTCTACATGTTTGTACCAGGCCAGGCGCTTTTCTCCGAGGGCATCGGTGTTGAAATGTCCTCCGCCGTCGTTTAGGACTGTTATTTCAACTTCTCCGGCATCCCAGTTCTTTACATAGCAAATCAGTCTGTCGGCTTTCTGAAAGTTGAAGTTTTCTTTTAAAATGCTTATGTCGATTCCTGTGAGATTTACAAAGTTCGGCACTTCATCGCTTACAGAGACCAGAGGATTGTCTGCATTCGCCGGGTCTTCAGCTATGTACTGAGGGGCATATTCTTCGCCATAAAAAATGAACTTGTCTATTGCGGAATCACTGTCGATTTTTATGACTTTTTTGGGCAGCTGTATTCCCGTGATAAAGAAATTGAGCTTGTAGCTGGGTATTGAGCTGTCTGCGAAGGGGATACAGCGGTCTCCGACTATAAGGACTCC
>CAZKPZ010000013.1:0-12236 GCA_964554745.1 uncultured Treponema sp.
CCGCCCTCAACCATAGTAAAGCCGTCTTTCGTTCCGGCCACGACAATCTCAAGCTTAGCCTTCTTTATCTGATCATACGTCGGATTCAAGACATACTCGCCGTCAATGTAGCAGACACGAACACCGGCGACAGGTCCGTGGAAAGGAATGTCGCTTATCGTAACTGCAGCAGAAGCCGCAATAACCGCCAGAATATCCGGCGGGTTCACACCATCCGCAGAAACACAAGTCGGAACAATCTGAATCTCGCGTCCGAATGTCGGCTCAAAAAGAGGACGCATAGGGCGGTCTATCAAGCGGCTGACCAAGATTTCCTTATCCTTCGGTCTGCCCTCGCGTTTTACAAAACCGCCAGGAATCTTTCCGGCGGCATAGAATTTTTCATTGTAATCTACTGTAACAGGAACAAAATCCATTCCCTCTGTTACCGTACTTGACGCACAAACAGTCGCAACCACAACCGTACCGCCGAACTGTGCCATAACACAGCCGTTCGCCTGCTTGCCGCTCGTACCTGTTTCAAGAATCAGCTCGTTGTCGCCGATTTTCTTAGTTACTCTTTGTACCATAGCTATCCTTCCATAGTTCCATTCTTTCCAGCACTCAGCCGCAAGGCCTTATGCTGAGGATAATCCGTTTGAACAGCCGGATCACCCTGAAAAACATAAAAGGCAGCCTCATCTATAAGAAATAGAATCAAGCTGCCTTTAAACTCAAAAATTTACTTTCTAAGTCCGAGGTCTTTAACCAACTGGCGGTAAGCCTCAAGGTCCTTCTTCTGATAGTACCTCATCAGTCTTCTGCGCTGACCGACATCCTTGAGCAAAGCTCTTTTTGCCGTAGCATCCTTAGGGAAACGCTTTGAATGCTCAGTAAGCTGCTTAATTCTTTCTGTAAGCAAAGCAATCTGAACCTTTGTGTTTCCTGTGTCTGTGTCTTTTGCGCCGAACTTGTTCACGACCGAAGCAGTGACTTCTTTTGCAAGTGCCATAATTATAACTCCTAAAAGATGATACCATGTTACAAAGCTGCATTTTATGGCAAAATGAAACAATGCAACATTAGTGACATATCAATGTCCTCTCTATTCTAACTAAATTACAGAAAATGTCAATCACTACTATAGATTTACAATATATTTCACTGAAACAGATATTGTTTTTTACTACTTAAAGTGCTACACTCCCTAAAAGGATTTTCCTTATGCCAATTAGTCTATTTTTATATATTGATCCCGGAACGGGCAGCATGCTCTTTTCGATATTAATCGGAGCGGCGGCGACAGTTTTTTTTCTTGCAAAAGCGGTTTTGCTAAAGTTGAAAGTCTTTTTGGGCAGACTCAAAGACAAAAACGCCTCTGTTGTTGATAAATCATATATGCCGTATGTAATCTACAGTGAAGACAAGCGCTACTGGACGGTTTTTAAGGATGTGGCAGCGGAATTTGAAAAAAGACAAACAGAATTAGTATATCTCACCGGCAGCAAGGATGACCCTGTTTTTCTGCAAAACTATAAATTTGTAAAAGCAGAATTCATAGGAGAGGGTAACTCCGCCTTTGCGCGTCTGAACATGCTTTCCGCAGGTATTCTTCTTACAACGACTCCCTCTCTCGATGTTTTCCAATGGAAACGCAGCAGAAACGTAAAACACTACGCATATATTCTGCACGGCACAGGCGATGCCACAATGATGCGAGTCTTTGCCCTGGATTATTACGACTCGATACTACTTACTGGCGATTACCAGGCAGAAGACATACGGATTCTGGAAAACAAGAGAAAACTGCCTAAAAAAGAATTACTGACGGTCGGCTGCACTTATCTTGACAACCTTGCACGAACAGCGACGGCAGCACAAGGTTCCGGCGACAACAGGGCATTCACCGTACTGGTATCGCCATCATGGGGAGCTGACGCCCTGCTCACCCGCTTTGGAGAACGCTTGTTGGACCCTCTCAGAGACACAGGTTGGAACATCATAATCAGACCGCATCCGCAGACACGCATTTCGGAGAAGGATGTGCTTGAACGCTTGCAAAAAAAATACAAGGACGCTCCGAACATTCAATGGGATTTTGAAAGCGACAACTTAAAGTCCATGTTGAATGCGGACATCATGATTTCGGACTTTTCATCAATCATATTTGACTACACGTTCGTCTTTAACAAGCCGGTGATTTACGTAAACGCAGACATGAATCTTGAGCCCTACGATGCGTATGACCTGCACAAAGAGATTTGGCAATTTAAAGCCCTGAAAAAATTTGCCATAGAACTTAAGGAAGAACACTTTGCAGACATAAAAAAACTGATTGAAGAAACCAGAGACAATGAGCATCTTGCGGCAGAACGCACAAAAGCAAAGGAAACTGCATGGATGCACCGCATGGAAGCCGGCAAGCGTACGGCAGACTTCATGCTAAAAACAGTCAGCAAAGACCAGGCTACTGCCTGAAATCTTGGAGAAAAGAAAATTGACCTCTATTCTTTATACTATAATAATCTACCCTCTCATTCAGATAATTGAAACAGCATTCATGGTTTCTTTTAAAGTCCTGAACGACAAAGAAGGACTGGCAATTATCGGGGTCAGTCTTGCAGTCTCGTTTTTATGCCTGCCACTCTATATTGTTGCCGAAAAATGGCAAGAGACGGAACGGAGCAAGCAGACAGAAATGAAAGAGCAGCTTGCCCGCTTCAAACGCTCTTTCAAAGGCGACGAGCATTATATGATTGTATCGACCTACTACAGGCAGGAGCACTACCACCCACTTATGGCATTGCGTTCCTCCTTTGGAATATTGATACAGATTCCGTTTTTTATTGCCGCATACACATTTCTGTCAAAACTTGAGATGTTACATGGAAAGTCTTTTTTATTCATAAAAGACCTTGGCAAGCCGGATGCTCTTTTTTATATCAAAGATTTTCCGATAAATGTCCTGCCGCTGGCGATGACATTCATCAATCTGATAAGCGGAGCAATCTACACAAAAGGCTTAAGAGTCCGTGAAAAGCTACAGGTCTATATACCTGCTGTATTTTTTCTCGTCCTGCTTTACAATTCTCCTGCAGGACTAGTTGTCTACTGGACAATGAACAACATTTTCTCATTGGTCAAAAACATTTTCTACAAAATGAAACGGCCTTTACGAGTCCTCTATATTCTTTTATGCGTATTCGTAATAGCAGTAGATATTTTTCTTCTTAAATTCCATACAGGTTTGGTTCAAAAGCGTCTTTTTTTAACTTTTTTTATTACCGCATTTCTTTTCGTACCACTTCTTGTATATTTTGCAAAATACTTAATTGACAAGCCTCTGGAAAAGCTCAAAGAAAACGATGCTCAGCGTTTTTTAATCTTTTTACTCTCTGGACTTTGCCTAGCTGTTATGGCAGGTATTGTAATTCCGTCTTATGCAATTTCATCATCTGTCGTTGAATTCTCAAATGTTGACACAATAAAAAGCCCCATGTTTTTTTTATACATTGCCACCATACAGGCATTTGGCCTCTTTGTTTTCTGGCCGACTTGTGTTTATTTTTTGTTCAACAAACGCGTACAGACTATACTCTCTTTCTTATTTCTTATAATAACCATCGGAGGAATGGCTAACGCATTTCTCTTCTCAGGCGATTACGGTTCCTTGAACAGAGTTTTTCTCTTTGACAGGATTGTTAACGACTGCACGAGCATCAAATGCTTCAATTTGTTACTTCTCTTTGCAGCAAGTATTTTGATTATCATATTAATACGAAGATTTTCTACACAAAAGATTTTTGTACCGGTATGTTCAATTTTCATTCTCGGCGGACTGGCACAAGGTGTTGTGCATATAAACAAAATAGAACGGGAATACAAGTCACTTACACAAACACAAACTGATGAAGACAAATCATTTAGAACTCTCTTCCATCTTTCAAAGCAGGGTAAGAATGTTGTTTTCATCATGATGGACAGGGCAGAAAACGCCTATGCAATTCCTATGTTCACTTCATATCCAGAACTTTATGACATCTATACAGGCTTCACTTTGTACTCCCATACACTTTCATACGACGGGCACACATTACTTGCAGCCCCGTCGCTTTTTGGTGGCTATGAATATACGCCGCTGGCAATGAACGAGAGGAACGGCACCTCTCAGAAAGAAAAAAACAATGAGGCCGTGCTTCTTATGTCCAGGATTTTTACGGAGCAAGCCGGTTTTGAAGCACAGGCAGCGGATCTTCCCTGGGCAAATTACAACTACATTTCCGACATGTCCATCTGTGATCCCTATCCTCATATCACAGGATATAACCTTGAAGGAAAATACACATCAAAATGGATTGAAGAACACCCCGGAAACATAAAAGAGAATTCCACCAGCAAAGCTATAATCCGCAACTTACTGCGTTTTTCGATTTTTAAATTCGCTCCACTTTTCTTACGGCCAGTCCTGTATTACGACGGCACTTGGTGGAACTCAGAAAAAGACTATTCAGATATGATTGAATTCTTATCGTCATATTCCTGCCTTGATTACTTGCCAGAGCTGACTGATTTTACCGGTGGCGACACAGGAACATTCGTTTGCTTTGTAAACGACACGACACATTCGTCTCATAAACTGCAGGCTCCTGATTTTGAGCCGTCAAAAACTGACAGCGAAAATACAAGCGAGCTTTATAGCGGTTTTAGCACAAACGGCGCTATGTACCGCAGGCTCGGGGAATGGATTCAATACCTTAAGGACAACGACTGTTATGACAACACACGCATAATCATTGTCTCAGACCATGGAATAGGAACCGATTCGGGTAATGACCTGTTCTTTACTGGAAACGATTTGGAAAAGGACTTCAACCCGGATCACAATCATCCGCTCCTTCTGGTCAAAGATTTTGGAGCAACAGGAAGACTGACTATCAATGACTCCTTTATGACAAATGCAGACGTTCCGTCCATTGCATTAAAGGGAATAGTTGAAACCCCTGTTAACCCGTTTACGAACAACCCTATTCGACCCCGTAAAGAAGCTAAGGCGGAAGGTATTTCCTCAAACGGAAAATACGATCCGGGGCAGCACGGAACATATAGTTTTGATTTTTCAAACAACACTCTTTATTCCGTTGAAAATGACATGTCTGACCA
This sequence comes from uncultured Treponema sp., assembly GCA_964554745.1. Classification (GTDB taxonomy): domain Bacteria; phylum Spirochaetota; class Spirochaetia; order Treponematales; family Treponemataceae; genus Treponema_D. Next base: position 5,140 of record CAZKPZ010000013.1, read on the forward strand.
GGCAAACTGGCATGTCATGCAGAAACATAAATAGTATAGGCAGACAGCATTTTGATTCAGGAAGACAATACCGACAACATATACACCGTCTCTCAGCTTACAGGCCTTATAAAGACCATGCTGCAGGGAGCTTTTCCTTACGTGCAGATAAAAGGCGAAATTTCAAACTTCCGCCCGAATTCCACAGGACATCTCTATTTTGTGTTAAAAGACAGCAGCGCCCAAATCAGCGCGGTAATGTTCCGCGGTTCGGCGTACCACCTTTCATTCAAGCCCAAAGACGGCATGTCAGTAATTGTAAAAGGTAAAATCAGCGTATATGAAGCACAGGGCAAATACCAGATAGTCATAGACTCCATGACACAGGCTGGCTTGGGCGATATAATGGAGATGATAGAAGAGCGCAAACGCAAGCTCGCCGAAGAAGGTCTTTTTGACAGCGAAAAGAAACGCCCGCTGCCGTTCTTTCCAAAGACAATCGGTGTTATCACCAGTCCGACGGGAGCCGCCCTGCGCGACATCCTAAACATAATCCACAGACGAAACAACAAGGTTTCTGTCATTGTCCTGCCTGCGCAAGTGCAGGGCGACGGAGCGGCAGAAACCATCATACAAATGATACAGGCGGCAAATTATTACAAGTTGTGTGACGTTCTGATTATCGGGCGTGGCGGCGGCTCCCTTGAAGACTTGCTGCCGTTCAGCGATGAAGGTGTAGTTCGCACAATCGCAGATTCCCAGATACCGACGGTTTCTGCAGTCGGGCACGAAATTGACTGGGCGCTCAGTGACTTTGCGGCCGATGTGCGCGCCCCTACCCCAAGCGCTGCGGCAGAAATAGCAATACCGGAACTGTCTAGCATCACGGAATTTATACAAGAAGAAGCACGCGCACTCCACGATGCCATACACACAAAAATTCAGACACAAAAACTCACGTTGCAGGCATTTTCACGAGGAAACATGGAGTTGCAGCTTCGTATGATAGAACAGCCATACTTACAGCGGTTTGACAATGCAAAAGCAACCATAATGGACAGCATGCAGAAGACTCTTGAAGCAAACCGTACAAAGCTCACGAATCTCACGCAGACTTTGGAAAACTGCAATCCGCAGACCATATTTGACCGCGGTTACTCCATGGTGACTGACGCGCACACCGGGCAAGTACTAAGGGACGCAGCTCGGGTAGAACAAGGAACAGAGCTTTTTATCCGTCCGTCCAAAGGCAGCCTAAAGGCAAAAGTTCTTTAAACTGCAACAATAAGAAGCTTGTACGATTTTATATTTTAGCATATAGTAAGCATTATGAATTATACGGAACTTGAATTGCCCAAAGCCGGCGACACAGTCGTAGTCGGCTTGTCAGGGGGCGTTGACTCCACTGTTACAGCAATGCTGCTCAAAGAAAGAGGATGCCGCGTTATCGGAGTCACCATGTCTCTATGGACAGACGGAGACTTAAAAGGCATAGATAACGCAGCTCTTGCAAAACACCTGCACGACAGCTGCTATGGTCCCGGAGAAAAACAAGATATAGCCGACTGCAAAGAATTCTGCAAGGAAAACGACATTGAATACAAAGTCATAGACGTAAAAGACGCATACAAGACACAAGTTCTGGAATACTTTAAGAATGAATACCGCTCCGGCCGTACGCCGAATCCCTGTATCAGATGTAACCGTTTTATAAAATTCGGGGCATTGCTGTCAGGAATCGAGGCAATTGGTATCGACTATGATTATTTCTGCACCGGCCACTATGCAAAGATTGTAAAACCGCAGGGCAGCATTGCGTCCTGCTTTGGCGCAACGACCTCTGCAGATAAAACCGGAGCACAAAAACCAGAAATGATTGCAACGGCCGAAGACTCAAGCAAGGACCAGACCTATTTTTTATACCGCATACCGTCTTCAATACTTGAAAAAGTCCGCTTCCCGCTTTACGGCTACAAAAAGTCCGAGGTCTTTAAAATGGCAAAAGAACTGAATCTCAAGGCCGCACAAAAAGAAGAAAGTCAGGACTTTATTCCGCCTGAATACTTTGACTCGCTGTTTTCAGACCAAGCTTCTGTTCCTGGTGATTTCATTGACCTAGACGGTAAAGTGTTGGGCAGACACAAAGGAATAGAGCACTACACAGTTGGCCAGAGGCGAGGGCTTGGAATCAGCGCAAAAGAACCTCTCTACGTTGCCTCAATCGACAAGGAAAAGAATGTAATCGTACTGGGAAGAGACTCTGACCTATTCTCTACCGGACTGATTGCAGAAGACATGAGCTGGCCTGCAAACTATGACCCTAACTGCGCATTTGAAGCGAACGTAAAAATCAGACTCGCCTCAAAGCCGGTAAAAGCATTGATTGAGCCATTCATCGGCGAAGACACAAACGGAAAATCATACAAAGTAACGTTTGAAGAACCGCAGAGAGCCGTAGCGCCGGGGCAGTCCATCGTATTTTACCGCGAGGGAGTCATATACGGCGGAGGAATAATCACAAAGTCACTGCACGGCAAAGCCTAGACTATTCGATTTCAAGGCTGTACTTAATCTGATGGGCTTTGCCCAATATGTCAATGACAAACACAGACAGCGTGCAGTGCCCTTTTGCAAGATGCAGAACAGAGAGCAACTGCCGCTTTTCATCAGGATACACGTCCTTTACTGGATACTTATCGTTTCCAAGAACACAAAGCTCACCGTTGTTTTCCAGCAGACGGTCATACTTCATGGTTTCCACGGTAACGCCGTTCACGGCAACTTGCGTTGTATACGGAACTGCAACTTCCTGCCGCGCATGATAGAGCTTATATGAACCGGCAGGCAGCTTACGCTCATTCAACAAGTGGTGCGTCACACCGCTCCTGTCATCAAGCGTAAGGTCGCCTATAACAAGGTCAAGCTCTTCTCCGATTCGCGGCATCAAGATTCTAGGATTGACACATGCCTTGTTCTCGGTATCCAGCACCTGGAACTCAAGTCCGCTTCCGTCCTGCTGCCAACCGGAATTGCCGCTCTCGCCTATTTTCTTGCCTGCAGGCACGCCCCCGCAGAAGTTCTGCGGCACACTGTCGCCGTCAAGATTGGCATATACCGTTGAAAGATTGTCTTCATGAGCAATCACCACAGCAGTCCCTAAAGGCGACTCAAACCAGCCGAAGTCATTGCCGTGTTCCGCAATTACAGCCGCAACAGTGCCGTCCTCCGCACACTTCACGTCAGTGGAACTGTCATTAAAGATAATAGACGCTTCTATTCTGCTGCCACGCAGCTGGGCAAAGTAAGAGCGGAATGAATCAGCTTTTGTCTCACTCTGCGGCCAATCAAAGGCGACAGGTGAAAACATCACGGCAGCTGTACAGAATGTCAATGCAAGAACTGTTTTACTTTTTTTAGAACTCATTTTTACTTCCTCGCTACTCGACTATGCATCATGAATCTTAGTGCCTGGATATCGTGAGTCGTGAAACCTCACCGTCTTTTCCAATAAAAATATACTTTCCGCGAACTTGAATAAAAGAACTCTTAGCCTCAAAAGATGTAGTTGAAAGCACATTGTCAAACGGTTCTATCACCGTAAGAGTATACTTCATTCCGTTTTTGCTGAGCACAAACACAAGCGCAAAGTCTTCAGACTCCTCAATCTGCAGAACAGCACCGTCAAGGCGCAGATGAGAGGCCTTGGAATTCTTTAAGTCAACTATGCCCAAACCGCCCATATAATTATAATATGCAGTATTAGAGTCAGAACTGAATTTCACAAGAGTCTGACGCGTAGAATCAGACGGAAGATATTCATGGAAAATTATCTTTGAGTGCTCACCGCTACGCTCCGAGACAACAAAGCGCTGCTTCTTCTGGCCAGAAACACAGCCCAGCAGATTTCCGTCATTGCTTATGCCGACACCAAGAATAACAGGAACTGCACTTCCGCCCGGATAATACTCCTGGTCAATAGTTCCGTTATCGCGCACAGAAACCACATGACCGTCAGCAAATCCTATGGCAGCGCCCCCCGCAGTAGAAGAAAAGGCCGTAATCGGCGCAAAACTTTCATATTCCCACAGTTTTTCACCGGAAACCTCATAGCGCGCCACGGAACTTCCGTTCGGCATAAAGACATAAATCCTGTTGTCCTCAAAAAACGGAAATCCAGCCGCATTAATCTTTCCTGCTGTAAGACCGTCAGGAGTCTTTACTTCCGTAACAGTATTATCAGCATTGTAAGTTGCATAGTAATCGGAAGAAATTGAAGAATTAAATCCGTATGTAACACAGGAACTGACCTTCCCCTCTTCCGTAAAGTAGCCGATTGACTGCCCCAGTTTAAACGGAATCAAAGAAGACTCATAAGCAGAGGCATTCACCTTGCTGACGGAAACAGTCCAGTCGGGGGTAAGATGCAGTTCTTTTTCAAGCGGCCTGAATGCAAACAAAATATATATAAAGCAGAATAGTGCGATTGAAACAAACAGCTTAAGCTTGCGGTCATCTTTCATCACACCAAGATTTCGATTTTTCATGGCATATAGTTTATTGTAATACAGGACTTTTTTCAAGGTCTGTACATAAACACAAAAATCGGTAATAATGGGTAATCCTGTTTTCGAGGTACAGTCCCTATGAATATACTTGCTAAAATCCTGCAACTCGGCGGAAGCCTTGCGATTCTCCTCTATGGAATGAAACTGATGAGCGTGGGCATACAAAAAAGCGCAGGCAACGGACTGACAAAGGCCCTCTCCCTCATGACGAGCAACCGTTTTGTGGCATTACTGACAGGAATGGTTCTCACAATGATAATCCAGTCATCCGGAGCCACAACGGTAATGGTAGTGAGCTTTGTAAATGCAGGACTGCTGACACTGGTGCAGTCAGTAGGCGTAATATTCGGTGCGAACATAGGAACAACAATAACGGCATGGATTGTAGCGCTATTCGGCTTCAGCTTTGACATATCTTCGTTCGCAGTGCCTATTTTTGGTCTCGGATTCCTGTTTTCAACCGTAAAGAAAATCCGCAAAGAAAACTTAGGAGAAGCCTTAATCGGTTTTTCAATGCTTTTTCTAGGCCTTTCGATGCTTTCAGGCGCATTCTCCGTAGAAAGCGGCCACCTGAGCTTTATAAAGGCACTGGACGACTGGGGCTTCGCAAGCCTTCTGCTCGGCGTGTTCATCGGCACTATAATCACGGCCCTGCTCCACTCGTCATCCGCGACGACAGCCATTGTAATCACGCTTGCATACAACAAGCTCACCACCTGGAACTTCTCCGCGGCTTTAGTCATAGGAAGCGAAATAGGCTCAACAATTGACGCGATTCTGGCCGCATGGGGCGGCAAAGACAGCGCCAAGCAAACGGCATTCATCCACGTTATGTTCAATGTGGTGATGGCATTCTTTGCAATCATACTGTTCCGCCCGCTGCTCCACTTTGTAGACACAATAGTTCCGGGAACTGCACAAGACAACATCACCTACCACATAGCCATGCTGCACACCTCGCTTAAAACCATAGCTGCGCTGCTATTCCTGCCGTTCACACGCCAGATTGCCGCACTTGCGCAAAGAGTCATCAAAAGCAGCTCTTCAGACGACTCTGACAACGTTTACACGCTTGAATTCACTGCGACAGGCGCACATGAGAATGCCGCGGCGTATATAATCCGCGCTGAAAAAGAAATATTCGACATGGCGGAAAACGTAGCGCAGATGTTCAGCTATGTGCAGGCAGGCTTCAACGACATGTCAAAGAAGTTCATCAAGGAAAACTACAATGTGCTGACTAAAAAAGAAGACTACGTTGACCAGATGGAAGCAGCAATCACCAGCTACCTTGTAGCATGCTCAAAGCTTTCCGTAACCGAAAAACAGGCGGATGACCTTACGCGCATGATGCAGATAGTAGAAGACATAGAAAGCATGAGCGACGAATGCTACAGCATAGGCGTAATGCTCAAAAAGAGCATAGAAAAAGACATGAAGTTTTCCAAAGACGACATGGAAAAGCTGCAGCCCTACCTTTCGCTGGCAGGCAAGGCATTTGGCATTGTGCACGGAAACTTGGACTTCAGCTGGACAAAAGAAGAAGTCAGCGATGCCGAAAAGATAGAAAAGCAGATAGACGAGCAGCACAAGGCTCTCAAAAAGCTTGCCAGAAAGCGGCTTGAAAACGGCGCGGAAGTCAGAACGGAACTTATGTACATCGACATGGTGCGGCAGATAGAAAAGTTCGGCGACCATGCGTTCCGCATTTCAATCGCGCTGAGCAACGAAGCCCTAAAAAAGCCATCAGCCGGCAAATCTCAGCAGACTTCGCAGAAACAGCTCGCCTAGACAAGGGCACAAAAAGGGGCTATCCAATAAGTTCCCAAGAATGAACTTTGGAAAGCCCCCTTTTTTATCAGTCATTGATTCAGACAGACGCAGATTTTTTACCGCGCATACTCGATAATTCTTGTCTCCCTAATCATTGTAATCTTTATGCGGCCAGGATACTGCAAGTCATTTTCAATCTGCTTTGCAATATTCTTGGCAAGCTCTTTTACCTGGTCATCAGGAATCTTCTCGTTATTAACCAGAATGCGAAGCTCTCTTCCGGCCTGGATTGCATACGCCTGCTCAACGCCGGGAAACTTCTTTGCCGTAGCCTCAAGATTCTCAAGGCGCTTTGCATAGTTGTCCACAGTCTCGCGGCGGGCACCAGGACGCGCGGCGCTGATTGCATCCGCAACCTGCACCAAAACAGCCTCAACAGTCTGCGGCTCCACGTCATTATGGTGGGCGGCAATCGCGTTAACAACGCGCGGATCCTCGCCCATCTTGCGGGCCATCTCGGCACCGACTTCGGCATGGTTCTGGTCACTGTCAGCCTCAGCCCCCTTACCGATATCATGGAGCAAGGCGGCACGCTTAGCAAGCTCCCTGTTGCAGCCGATTTCAGCGGCAAGCATGCTCGCAATCTCAGCCACTTCCTTGGAGTGCACAAGCACGCTCTGACCATAGCTAGTCCTAAAATACAGACGGCCGATAGCACGCGTGCCCTCCTGGCTCATGCTGTGTATTCCAAGCTCAAACAGAGCCTTCTCGCCTTCCTCG
>CAZKPZ010000013.1:12246-36639 GCA_964554745.1 uncultured Treponema sp.
GCGAGAAGGATGAATGCGTCCGTCAGTAATAAGGCGCTCAAGCGACTGCTTGGCAATTTCCTTGCGCACAGGGTCAAAGCAGGAGATAACGACGGCCTCGGGCGTATCGTCAATGATGATGTCAACACCGGTCAAGGTCTCAAGGGTGCGGATATTGCGTCCCTCGCGGCCTATGATACGGCCTTTCATCTCGTCACTAGGCAGAGAAACCGTAGCAACCGTATTGTCGCCGGTAATCTCCGACGCAATGCGCTGCATGGCGGTAACGAGCACTTCCTGAGCCTTCTTTTCTGCTGTAAGCTGAGCTTCCTGGTCAATTTTGTTCAGCAAGGCCTGGGCATCATGGCGGGCATCATTTTCCAAACTTTTTATGATAAGAGTTTTGGCTTCTTCCGCCGTCAAGCCGGAAATCCGCTCAAGCTCAGTCCTAAGGTTCTCTTCCGTAACGGCAAGAGCTTCCTCTTTTCTGATCATAGCGGCCTGGCGCTCGGCAAATTCCTTGTCCCGCTTGTCAGCCTCCTGGTTTCTCTGATCCAAGAGTTCCTCTTTCTTCGTCACACGATTTTCGTAAGCTTGTATTTCTTTACGGCGATCGCGGTTCTCCCTTTCCTGCTGGGCTCGATCCTGAATGAGTTGTTCTTTTGCTTGAAGCTGAATCTCTTTTTTAAGAGCTTCAGCTTCCTTTATGGCATCTTGTCTAACGCGTTCGGCTTTTTGTTCGGACGCGGAAAGTTGAAATCTGGCATAAATCCAGCGAATAGTCCATCCAAGAACAATTCCCGCAACGGGGAGAATGATGTAAGGCAAAACTGTCATACTGTTTCTCCAGATTGTTTTAGAATTATTCTTATATAGAATAAAGTATTATTCCAGTAATGTCAAATGCCTTTAACCCTATTTTTTGATAAAACAGGGTTTTATAGCATTATTTTTTTGAGTACTGCATTTACACCTGGAACTGGTCTATCTGGCTGCCGATTTTCACGATTGAGCTTTTAACCTGCCCGGAAATTTCCTTGAGGGCAACACCAGTCTCGCTGATTCTCTCCGCCCCGGAAGACACTTCCTTCATGCGGTCATTCATCACGCTGGTGGCTTCCTGCAGTCTCTGAACTTCCGCTATAATAGACTTGCTGCCGCTCGTCATGTCCTGCGCGGCGGTGCGCACATCGCTGGTGCTGTCGTTCATAGAGCGAAGAGCGTCGTTAATCTGCTTGGAGCCTTCCTCCTGCTCACGCATGGCGGCCTTTATCTGCAGAACCAGCTCATCAGTTTCCATTATTTTATCTGAAAGTGCTTCAAATGTGATTCTGGAATCATTAGAGGCCTCTACAACGCTCAGAATGGAATCCTTTATCACCTTAAGCTGGTTTCCGATAGTCTTTGACTGCTGAGAAGAAGTTTCAGAAAGCTTTCTGATTTCATCCGCAACGACAGAAAAGCCCTGTCCGGCCTCACCAGCATGGGCGGCTTCGATTGCCGCGTTCATGGCAAGCAGGTTAGTCTGCGACGCGATTGACGCAATAGACGCATTCGCCTCCTGCAGCATTGCAGACTGCTCCTCAATCTTCTTTACCCTGTCATTTACGGACAGCTGCTTGGAAAGACCGCTTGAAGCGTCATTCCTCAGTACGGTGAACGAATCCGCCATCTTGTCAACAGACATGTTGACGGACGAAATATTGCCCATCATCTCTTCTACTGCCGCAGAAGCCTGTGTAACACCGGCGGACTGGTCTTCTATCATGTGGTCAAGCGTAGAAATGCTGCCCGCAATCTGCTTTACGGAGCTTGCAGTCTCCTGCACGCTGTTGTTCTGGCTTACAATCAGCTTGTACACGCTGTCTATATTGCCGCGAATCTGAGTAATGGCCGCGGCAGTGTCCATCGTGCTTTTTTCCATATTCGTACCGACAGAGCCGAGTTCCGACTCGGACTCCTTTATGTCCTGCACGATTTTCTGCAGCTTGCCGGTAAAATTGTTGAATCCGTTCACCACATGGCCAATCTCATTGTTAGACTTTACGGAGATGCGCTTGGTCAAGTCCGCATTGCCGGAAGAAATCTCCATAATAGCGGAGTCAACCTTCTTGAGCGGCTTCATAAAATTAACCAGCAGAGCGCCAGTGAGCGAGAGCATGATTATGATTGAACCCACACAGCAAAGACCGGTCGTTGTGGAAATCCTCTTGCTAAGAGAGTAAATCTCCTTGGCAGAAACACAGACCGCAAGACTCCATGGCGTGTCCTCAATGCGGTGGAACACAATCAGCCGCTTCTCACCGTCGTCAGTTATCCAGCCGTAGCCCTCCTGCTCACTGCAGATACGCTTGGCAATCTCCCGCAGTGACTCAGACACATCGTCGTCAGTCAGCAGGTTCACCTTCATAACCTTGTCTTCGTCCCTGTGCGCCATGACCGTTCCGTCACCGGCAAGCATAAAGGCAAAGCCCGTCTTGCCTACGCGCATCTCATTTATGACCTTGTTCACGTGGACAATAGGCAGGTTGCCGCAGAAAAATCCGTATATTTTTCCGTTCAGCTTGACGCTCTGGCACAGATGCACCACAGACTTGCCGGTAGCGCGGTTCGTAGTCGGATTGTCCACGGTGCGCTCCTTGCCGTCATTCATTATATCCTTAAAATATGAGCGGTCGGCAACCTTAACGCTGCTGCCGATGTCAGAATAGTTCTGGCCGCTCCTGCCGCACCAGAAGACGTTTGAAAACTTCTCGGAGCGCTGGTCGTTGTGCGCATGCAGCCAGTCAACAATGCGCTCCTCGTCTCCGCTGCGCGCAACGTCACTGTTCACATAGAAATCAAGCTTGCTGAAAAGTCCGTCAATGCGGTTTTCTATTGACTCTGCCTGAACCGCCGCCACTTCGCTGTACTTTTGGATGCAGTCGTCGGAAAGCTCCGTCTTAAGGACTTTGTTAGTGTAGAATACTTGCGCCATGCTGACAACAACGATTGCAAGACCGACGCAAACAAGCAGGACAGCAACAAGGCTGTTCTCTTTTTTTGTTTTCACGTTTTCGTTCATTGTTTTAAACTTCCTATTTCTAATAGTAGAAATGATAACACCACAAAAGAATATGTGCAAGTTTTTTTTACTGCCAGAATCTTTTTGTCCGCACAAAACAATGTCCGGCACAAGTGAATTCAAAAGCCCAGTTCGACGGACACAGACTTTCAGCACGCAGGACTTAAAGTCTGACACAACAGACGGCAGACATTCTTTTAACCGGGCGTAAACTTCAAGCCATAACAACGCAAAGATTCTGATAACTGATTTTTTTTTAAAACGTCAAGTAAACAGTACACCGCAGAGGCAAAAAAATTTTCTATACTTGTGCCATACGCTGGTGCGGCGCGACACGCCGGGCAGCGCAAATAAAATTACGGCGAAAGCCAGACAGGAGGATTACCGTGTTACAGGTAACCACAAACTACAACTATTTGTCAGAGGCCAGAGGGTCAAAGGAAAAGTACTGCTTCAAGAGCAGCGTTAACCAGGTTCTTACACAGGAGCAGCTCATCAGGGAGATTGTCAACTACAACTCCACGCTCACAGACGCGGACGTAAAGGCTGTATTCTCAGTGCTGAACACAAAAGTCATTGACTACGTGAACAAGGGCTACAAAGTGGAACTGCCGTTCCTTGACATCCGGCTCAAGGCAACAGGAACATGCGACAGCAAAGAAGGAACGTTTGCAAACGGAATCGGCAACAACAAGCTTGACGTAAAAGTCTGCATCAATCCGGAAGCCCTTGAGGCAATGACTGCCGACGTAGCCTACGAGCAGAAATTCCCAGAAAGCCCCATGGATCCAAAAATCGCACTGGTATATTCCGTGAACCCCAACGGAACAAAGAACGAGAACCTGGAATTCAAGCCGTCCGACTCAATCAGGATTACCGGCAAGAATCTGGCCTTCCAGTTCGATGACCAGAAGCAAGGTGTATTCATCACGGACGGAAGCACGGTAAGCAGAATAGAAAAATACAACCGGCTCGGCTCCAATATTCTGGATGCCTTCATTCCGTCAAACCTAGAGCCTGGGGAATACTCGCTCTACGTAACGACCAAACCCGGCAAGGAGCGCTACAAGCAGGCTGACTTTGAGCAGAAGATTCTAGTCCAGTCCGCCGCCTAAGCTCCTTTTTGTTACGCCAAGGTCTGCGGCACAAGACGTTCCTTATACGCCCATGCCGCAGACAGCATTACGGGCAGTTGACAGCAATACCTTTTTTGTGTTACCCTCTGCAAAACCATGGGTAACACCAGAACCTCCACAAAATACAAGATACTAACTACTCTCAGGAACGCAAGCTCCCCGGTCTCAGGCGAAACCATTGCAGGAGAGACAGGAATTTCACGTGTCTCTGTCTGGAAGGCGATAAAAGCTCTGCAGGACAGCGGCTACGAGATTACAAGCGGCAAGAGCGGATATACGCTTGCCAGGGACGTGAGCGACAGTATCTTTCCGTGGGAGTTCGGTGACGAGGAGAAGCTGTTTTCGTACTTTCCGGTAACGGACTCCACAATGACACAGGCGCGCGCCATAGCGGAGCAGCAGGACAGTCCGCTTAGAATTGTCACCGCCGACCTGCAGAAAAACGGACGCGGCAAGGCCGGGCGCAGCTGGACTACAACAAAAGGCAGCCTTGCCTTTACGCTGATAACCAAAGCCCAGTTACCGCTGGCCGCATCGCACAGGCAGGTGATGGCCGCGCAGATTGCACTGGCAAAGGTGCTTTCCGCGGCGGCAGGGCGCGGCTTTTACGTGCGCTGGCCTAACGACGTGTGGAGCACGGACGGCAAGGTCTCCGGCATTCTTGATGAACTTAGCGCCAGCGGCGGCTTTTGCCGCTGGATAAACGAGGGAATCGGCGTGAACCTGTACAACAAGCCGCGCATAGACGGAACGGACGCAGTGTTCAGCGGCAGAAAGAGAGTGAGCCGCAAAGAACTGCTCCAGCTGTTCTTAAAGGAATTCAACAAAGAGCAGCAGCTTGTAACGCAGGAAAGTTCCGCGCTTACAGACGAATGGAATGCACTGGCCATGGACAAAGGCAAGACGCTTTGTATCAGCGGCTTCCAAGGCACTGTTACGTTCAGCGGCATAAACGGCTTTGGCTGGGCGAATGTCGTCACAGGCGACGGCAGGGCAGAGAGTCTGCCGCCCGGAACAATCAGCTTTATAAAAAAACAAAACAAATAGCATAGATAAAACAGGAGTATTTTATGAAATTCACGACAAAGACAAACTTAGTCAGAAGCACCTTTACGGCGCTGTTTGCAGCCCTTATCTGCGTAGGCTGCTTTATTTCCATCCCGCTTCCGGGCGGCGTGCCGATTACGATTCAGAATATGTTCGCGGCGCTGTCAGGCCTGGTTCTGGGCGGAATACAGGGGGCCGGTGCAGTAGGTCTGTTCCTGGTGCTCGGCGCGGTGGGCATACCGGTGTTTTCAGGCGTAACGGGCGGGCTTGCCGTTCTGCAAGGCCCCACCGGCGGCTTCCTATTCGGCTATTTCATAGGCGCGCTGCTTGCAGGGCTTATACTAGGCTCGCCGATTAAGAATGAAAAAAAACATACGCACGGCCTCAATCTCTATGTAAAAATCATACTTGCCGCGCTCGTTGCATTCGCCATGCAGTATGCTATAGGAATTCCGTGGTTCATATCCTCAATGTCAGCCCAGGGCAAAGCGTTCAGCTTTGCAAAGGCGCTCTCGGCCACGCTGATTCCTTTTATTCCGGGAGACTCCATCAAGATAGTTCTTTCCGTGATTCTTACCGCTGCGCTGCGCCCGGTGGCAGCGCGCTACCTCTACCCCGATGACGAAAAGGAAGCCGCGGAGCTTCTTGAAAAACTCAAGCAGAAAAGCGGCAAAGCCTGATGGCAGACCATTCACTCAAGACGGACAGCGCCGTAGAGCTTGAAAGCGTAACAAAGCTGTTTCCGTCAACAGGGATAGACGCTGCTTCCGGTAAAGAAAAATACACTCTGGCACTGGACGAAGTTTCTTTCAGCATAAAGAAAGGAAGTCTCACGGTGCTTGGCGGCGCAAACGGCAGCGGCAAAAGCGTGCTTATGCAGATTATCGCAGGACTTATGAAAGCGACTGCAGGCACAGTCTTTACCGCCTCAAAGCCGGGGCTGGTCTTTCAGGACGCGGCGATGCAGATACTTGGAGACACGGCGCGAGAAGATGTAGCTGTGGGGCTAAAAAACCGCAAGCTCAAAAAAGACGAAATACGTATTCAAAGCGAAAAGGCACTGGCGCAGGTGTCGCTTTTGGACAAGGCGGACAATCTTGCGGAGTATCTTTCAGGCGGCGAGAAGCGCAGGCTTGCGGTCGCGTCTATACTGGCACTGCAGCGGGACATCATTATCTTTGACGAGCCTTATGCCAACCTGGACTACCCTGGCGTGCTGGACGTAAACGGACTTATAGAAAAACTGCACGCAGACGTCAAGACCGTTATTGTGCTTTCTCACGAACTGGAAAAGTGCCTGGCGCTGGCAGACCACTTTATTATCCTGCACAAAGGCAAGCTGGTGTTCGACGGCCTGCCCAAAGACGCGCTGAGTCTCAAACTTGAAGACTGGGGCATAAGGAATCCGCTTACGCAGTATAAAGGAATTGAGGATTTAGTCTGGAAGAACAAATTATGATAGGTGAAGAACGGCTCTTTCAATTCAAAAGCGGCACGACGTTCATGCACAAGCTGAACCCCGCCGTAAAGGTAGCGCTCATGCTGCTTCTTTCTATAGCGGCTTTCTCTGCGCCGTGGCAGTACGCACTTGCAGCCTACCTGCTCTGCATTGTATTCTCGATGGCAGCGCTGCACTTTACGCCACAGCAGGTGCTGTCAGACGCAAAACCGGCTTTTGCGTATCTAGTGATGCTCTACGCAGCGCAAATTCTGCTCAACACGGCGGACGCGTTTTCCGCACAGACACAGTGGAACTTTCATACAGTCGCCTCGCTGTTCATTCCCGGAACAACCTATCTGCCGTTACTGCTGCACCTTGCGCTTTCCTTGGAAATCACCTCGCTCTTTTACCGTACGACAAGCACCAATCAGTTTAGGGAAGGCTTTGCAGGCATTGAAAGATTCATTACAAGAAAAGAGCATACGCCGTTTGCAGAAAGTCTTTCGCTGGTTCTCACGTTCATTCCGCGCATAGCCCTCTTCTGGAAGCAGATAGACACCGCATGGAAAGCCCGGGGCGGCAGGGACAGCATAGGCAAAATCGCAAAACTCACGCCTTTTTTGTTCCGCACCTGTATGAAAGAAGCCTACATAAAAGCACTGGCTCGTGAAAACCGTCAATAATATAAAACCGCTTAACAGTCCAAATAGGCTCAATTAAGCACTAAATATCTCGAAAAACTCTAATCAAAAGCAATTTTGTTGAATTATTTTGTCATAAAAAACGGTTTTTACAGGGTTGTAGAGAATTTATGAAAATATTTTATGTCAACCGCTTGACATATCATAAAAGCGGGTGTACTCTGTAAACATGAAAGGGGTTTCAGAAAGCCGGTGAACAGATTCAAGGCTTGGCCCTTCTTCACAACTATTTGGAGGAATATATGAAAAATTCATTGGTCAAGCTCACTCTTGCTACAGTGACAATGGGAGCGCTGCTCTTTACCGGTTGCGCAAAGAAAGACAGCGGTTCATCAGCGGCCGCACCGGCAGCAAAGAAATCAAACGTAACAATCACATTCTTGAACAGCAAGGGCGAGATTCAGGAAGCATTGGAGAATGTCGCCGCAGCATACACAAAGCAGACAGGCGTAAAGCTTGACATAGTAGCATGCGGAGCCGGAGAAGTTCCATATACAAAAGTAACAACCAAGAAGAATTCCGGTAACATGCCGACCCTTGCAATGTAGGACACACATGACGTTGTCTCTCTTGCAAAAGAGTATGCCCTTGACCTTTCAAATGAAAAATGGACAAAGGAAACAAACCAGCTCACAAAAATCGGCGGAACGATTTACAGCTTCCCGTTCTGCGTTGAAGGACGCGGCATCATCTACAACAAGGCAGCTATTGAAAAGACTCTCGGCAAATCATTTGACCCGGCTTCAGTAAACAGCTACAAGGCATTCAAGTCACTGCTCGAAGAGCTTGCATCAAAAGGCATGAAGTATCCGGTATTCCTCGCAAAGGAAGACTGGTCACTCGGAGCACACCAGCTCGGATTTATCTACGATACCTATGACGGCACGACAGCCGGCTCAGAAAAAATCATCAATGACTTGAAGGGTGGACTCGACCCGGCAAAGTACCCTCGCTACAACGAGTTCATCGACACGCTCGACTTGCTCGTAAAGTACAACTATGCACACGCAGACCCGCTCGGAGCTGACTATGACGAAGGAGCTCTCTATCTGGCCACAGGCGATGTAGCATTCTGGGCAAACGGAAACTGGGCATGGCCAAACATCAAGGAAGGCGGAGCAAGTACTTCTGACGCATTCGGATTCATTCCGTTCGTCTTGGGCAATGACACATCAGACTTTGCAAACAACCAGATGCAGGCTTCACCGACAAAGCAGGTTATCATCGACAAGGATGCCAGCGCAGAAGCACAGCAGGCCGCAAAGGACTTCTTGAACTGGCTCGTGTTTGACGATGCCGGACAGAAGGCTCTTGTTGAGACATGCGCCCTTATTCCTGCTTGCACAAACAACTCATACAAGCCAGGAGACCCGCTCGGACAGGACATTGTTGCAAAAATGGCTGCAGGAAAAACATTCAGCTCAAGCTTCATTGCACCGTCTGACCACTGGTCTGCAATGGGAGCAGCTTTGCAGAAGTACATCTCAGGCAATTCAAGCAAGGCAGAATTCACAAAGGAACTTTCTTCTTACTGGACTTCACAGAAATAAGTTCCATGCGGACGCTGCAGTAAACAGGCTGCCGTAGCGCAGGCAATACGGGCAAAACACGGCAGGGAATCACAGTGCCGTGTTTTGCCGTATGTTCTGCCTAATAAAGCCGCGGCAGATTATTCAGAAACGTTTTTTCATTTACGGGGGTTAAAATGGATAAACAGAAAAAAGAAGACGCCATTACTGCATTGATGTTTGCAGTCCCGGCATTAGTAGTCTTTACACTCGTTGTCATTGTTCCTTTTATCTACGGATTCTACCTTACGCTTACAGACTGGAACGGCGTGACTAAGGTAAAGAACATTATCGGATTTTCAAATTACATCGAAACAATCACTGACGTGAAGTTCTGGTCTTCCATGTGGCTCACATTGCGCTACGTGTTCTGTTCAGTACTTTTAATCAACGTAATGGCATTCTCGCTCGCCTACTTGCTTACATCCGGCATGAAGGCGCAGAACTTTTTCAGGACAGGCTTCTTCACGCCAAACTTAATCGGCGGAGTTGTCCTGGGCTTTATATGGCAGTTCATCTTTAGCCGCGTTCTTGTCTCTTTCGGCAAGAAGCTCGGCATAATGGCGCTTTCCACATCATGGCTTTCACAGCCGACACCGGCATTCTGGTCACTCGTAATCGTTACTGTATGGCAGTTGTCCGGCTACATGATGCTCATCTATATCGCAGGCTTCACCGGAATGAGCAATGATGTTCTTGAAGCGGCCAGCATTGACGGCGCGACCGGTTGGAAACGCATGCAGCACATCATATTGCCGCTCATGGTTCCGTCAATCGTTATCTGCGTGTTCATGACATTGAGCCGCAGCTTTATGGTATATGACATCAACCTTACACTTACCGGCGGAGAACCCTACGGTACGACAAGGCTTGTTGCCATGCACGTTTACGAAAAGGCATTCACTTCGCGTGAATATGGCATAGGACAGGCAGAAGCGTTGTTCCTCTTTGTCATAGTCGCCGTTATAAGCAGCATACAAGTTTCATTGGGAAGAAAGAAGGAGGTGGCAGCATGAGCATGAAAGAACCCAAGCAGATGAAAGTCGGCGGCACAAGAAAAATCGCACTGGACACTATTTGTTTTGTCATTATTTTGATTTTATTCATTCTCTTTATGTTCCCATTCCTGATGGTATTGCTCAACTCTTTGAAGACAAAGGTTAACATCATCAAGGATCCGTTCAGCTTTAACTTTGCAGGAGGACTTGCGATAGGCAACTATCAGCGAGCTTTCTCCAAGATGAACTATATAAGAAGCTTCGGAAACTCCATGTTCGTAACAAGCTTCTCCACGTTCTTTACGGTGCTGCTTTCAAGCATGCTGGCCTATTACTTGGTACGCCACGTAAACAAGTTCAGCAAAATCATCTCGATTGCCATTGTTGCATCTATGATCATCCCCTTCCAGGCATTGATGATTCCGCTTGTCTCAATCTACGGAGCGAATCTGAATGTCTTGAACCACAGACCGACGCTCATCTTTATGCATACGGGATTTTCCATCGCATTAAGTACGTTCATCTATCAGGGATTCATAAAGTCTGAAGTTCCTGTCGCTCTGGAAGAAGCAGCGACCATCGACGGCTGCGGACGTTACAGAACGTTCTTTAATATAGTTTTCCCTATCTTGAAGCCAGTTTCTTTTACCATCGTGATTTTGAATGTACTTCAGTTCTGGAACGACTATTTGTTGCCAAGCCTGATTCTTGCAAAGAAAGAGATTCTGACATTGCCGCTTACAACATACGTATTCTACGGAACTTATTCTGCCGAATATGGAGTTATTATGGCCGCATTGATATTAACAGTATTCCCTATTCTTGTGCTGTATCTTGCCCTGCAGAAACAGATTATCGCCGGAGTTATTGCAGGAGCCGTTAAATAAATGCAATTTACAATATCTGGCACAGGCTGCTATCTGCTTGTGCCGGTATGGTGCGGACATAAGGAATACAAATTCTCGTTTGTTATTGACGGCAAGCCTTTTACCACGGTCTTGCTGCCAATAGCAGAAACAGCAGAGCCAGATTACTTTGCTTGCCTACATATCAGCAGCGGGGCGAACCCGGAAATCGCCGCTAGTACCTCCCATGCGGCGGTAATTACTGCAGATGTGGACGGCAAGCGTTTTAACCAAGAACTATTTCAATTTTCACCAGTACGTCCAGAATGCAAAAAGGACGATGAACGGCCGCACATTCACTTTACCGCAAACACAGGCTGGATAAACGACCCCAACGGGCTTGTCTACAAAGACGGCATTTACCATCTGTATTTTCAATACAATCCGTTCAATAATTCCTGGCAGAACATGAGCTGGGGACATGCCACAAGCAACGACCTGCTCCACTGGACACAGCAGGACACTGTGCTGTATCCCGAAGAAGACTACTTTATCTTTTCAGGCAGCGGCATCGTAAACGAACACGAACAGCTTTCTCTGCCCAAAGACGCGCTAATCTTCTTCTATACCCTGGCAAACAAAAACAAGGACGGAAACGAACGCGACTTTAGCCAGCGGTACGCATTCAGCACGGACGGCGGCAACACGCTTACCAAGATGAATGAACCTGTCATCAAAACCATCACGAGTGAAAACCGCGACCCAAAGGTATTCTGGCACGAGCCGAAATCCTCATACATCTGTGTGATCTGGCTCTTTGACAGCACTTACTGCATTCTGCGCTCCAACGATCTAGAACACTGGGAAGAGACACAGCGGCTTTCATTCCCGCCTGCATGGGAATGCCCGGACTTGTTCAAACTTGAATGTCCTGAGACAGGCGAAGCAAAATGGGTATTCTGGTCAGCGGACGGCTATTATCTGCTCGGTTCCTTTGACGGCAGAACATTCTCTGAAGAGCAGGCGATGCAGAAAACCTACCGTACTCCCCTCGCCTACGCTGCACAGACCTACTCTAATATTCCAGGCAAAGTCATTTCTGTTGCTTGGCTTAGAACACAAAATACCGATAAAATATACCGGGGAGCAATGGCGCTTCCACGCGAATTCACCCTGGTAAAAAAAGACGGCGTATATCGGATTGCCCATAAACCTATTGCGCAGTATAAGGCGCTCAAAAAAGAGCTGCTTACCAAGGACATAGACGGCTCAGCAGAAATTGCTGTGCCAGACGGCGCCTTTGAGCTGGACTTTTCGCTTTCAGCAGATGAGAGCACAAAGCCTTCCGAACTGTCGATTGAGCTGAGCTCAAACGGCGGGCCGTTCCAGAATATATTCACTTATCAGGCACAAAGCGGAACGCTTGTGACTAATGCGAACTTTTAGGCGGAACGGAAGGACTTTGGATTCAAAGCCATCAAGTTCGGCAAGACAGAACGCCTGCACTGCACGTTTGACGGCAGTCTGCTTGAAATAACCGGCAGCGACTACACCGACATCGCGCATTTTGAATGCGTATCAACACTTGGTACACGGCTGACCATACATGGAACTTGCAAGGTAACAGTTTTTACACTCTCCTAAAACAATAAAGAAGGAATGATAGCATGGCGACAATCAAAGACGTTTCCCGAGAGGCAGGTCTTTCTATCGGCACTGTCTCCAGGGTAATGAACAACCGAGGATACATCAGCGAACAGACGAGGCATAAGGTGGAAGAGGCAATGAAAAAACTCCACTACCAGCCTAACGAAGTGGCTCGCGCCCTGTCTAAGCAGACAAGCACAATTATTGCCGTCGTTGTTCCAAAGCTTGACAATCCCTATTTTTCTTCCCTCTCCGAATGGCTCGAAGAATTCATAACCGCCTATAACTATCAGATGCTTGTGTTTGTGTCCAACGGAAATACAGAAAAAGAAGAGGAAATCATCGAACAGTGCCGCAAGAATCGCGTGGCAGGAATTATACTGTGTTCAGGACTGTTCTCGCTATCATCAATCAAAGATTTGGACTGCCCGCTGGTGACGATTGAGCGAGACGTCGATACGGCCGGAGCGGCAGCAATAAAGTGTGACAATTACGAAGGCGGAGTGCTGGCTGCGCAATTGCTGATTAACAAGGGCTGCCGCTACCTGCTGCATCTAAGCGGTGTTGTCGGCACTATTATGCCGGCAGACAAACGAGCACAAGGCTTTATAGATACCTGCAACAAAAACAACGTCGCGCATTTTGAAGTTCCATTTTCAGAAGAACTCTACGAAAAGATGGAATATGTCGATTTTCTTGAAGAAATTTTTGCATTACACCCCGATATAGACGGTGTTTTTGCTTCAAATGATATCATTGCCTCACAGGTTCTGCAAGTCTGTGCAAATTTCCATTATGACGTTCCTGGCAAGATAAAGATTGTTGGTTTTGATGACATTCCTCTTGCAAGTTGGACAATTCCTATGCTTACCACAATTAAACAACCAATAAAAGAAATGGCTGAGGTAGCTGTAAAAATACTAATAGAAGCCAAGGGCGGAAAGATAATCCCCAAAGACATCAAAATGGCTGTCAAACTTATTGAACGAGGAACAACATAATAAAAAAGGCAAAGATAATAACTTCAAAAAACACATATCTTTGTGGAACAGGCATTATGACACACCACACCCACAAAGATATTTTTAGAGGGAAGTATCTTTTGAAGATATCGGTAGTAGAAACTACTACCGACCAAACTTCTACAGTGACCTATTTCAAAGAAGCGGAAATTCTTTCCAAGACCTTCTTACGATCCAAAGGCTTTACAATGTAGTTCTTTGCACCGGCAAGAAGAGACTTCTTTACAAGCTCTTCCTTACCAAGAGCACTAACCATAACCACACGTGCATTCTTGTCAAAAGCGACAATCTGCTCAAGAGCGGTAATACCGTCCATACGTGGCATTGTTATATCCATTGTTACCAAATCAATGTTTGGACAAAGCTCTTTATACTTATCAACGCCTTCTTTTCCGTCAACAGCAGTTGCAACAATTTCATAACCATCGCTAGTCAGAATCTGAGTCAACTGTTTAGCAACGAATACAGAATCGTCTACAACAAGTACTCGAAATTTTGATCCATCAAGCTTCTGACCTTCTGGCGGACGCTCATTAATTGATGGAAAATCTTCTTTCGTTTTCATACTATTCTATCTCCTTTCTCATGTGCGCTCGCGAATAGCGACGTTGACTTCAATCTTACCATATTCAGTGATAAGAGGAACAATAAGAGCTTCTACATTCTCGTTTGTTCCACCCAATGCAGCAATTTCCATTTTTTCACCAGCGAACAATGTAGGCGGAGTCAAGTCAAACTTGAAACCAAGTTCGTGGAGCTTTGTAACAGCCTGTGCCGTAATAATATTTGCAAGCTCGCTGATGGTTGCCTTTGCCAAGTCATCAAACTCTGGCAACTTCTCCTCATTCATCTTTGAAGCGATATTCAAAGCAGTCTCAAGTGTCATATCAAAAAGAACACGACCTTCAACATCGCCAGCAAGACCGACGAGTGCAGCAACGCCCATAACAGGCATAGCTGTTGACTTAAGGTACAAATCACCTCTTTTTACATCGGCACCACCTAAAACTTCCTTTAATACTCTATACGAAGTTTCAACGAATGGGTTAATGTACTCAACTCTCATTATTTCCCCCTACTGAGTTTTTATAAAAATACTTCTATTTAGAATAAACAGCAATATTTCCTATCATCTTTTTCTTGAAACCAAACGCAGAAATATCTTCATTTGTTCCAACAAAAATAACTCCGTTGCCTTTCAATTTCTCCTTGAAATCTGAAAGTATAGACTTTTGCGCCGCCTCACTCTGGAATGACAGAACGTCACGTGCAAAAATTATATCTATATCCGGTAAGTTATTCGTATTAGCGATGTCATGATACTCAAACATAATTGAATCCTTGACATCTTTATCAAATGTATTCTCTCCGGCAACATTTGTAGAAAGATATGAAGCATACCAATCTTTTGCCGCCTGACTGCTTATACCCAACAAAGGTGCATTAGAAACATTCAGCAAGTCTGTATCATGAGCATAGATTCTGATATGGCTATTCGGATAGCGTTTCTTAAGAATACATGCCAATGAATATGACTCATATCCCTTTCCACAGCCTGGATTCCAAATAACAATATTCTTTGCCGAATTATCCGGCATCGCTTTCTCTATTGCAGATGCATAAGCCTCGCCCCACCAATCACCATTATGCTGTGAATAGAATGGCTTCAAGAACTCTTCTGCATCATCTTCATTCTGCAACTGGGTCTTGTCTTTACCACGCTGCTTACGCCATTCAATATAACGACTCTTAACCCAATCCAAAGAAACAGGACTAACTGTAAACTTCTTTTGGGCAAGAAGCGTATCAGCAATAAATTTCAAATCAGCTTCAGACGCATTTTCTTCAGCTTGCGGAGCAGGAGCAGCTTTTATCTCTGTCTTCGCAGAAGAAGCTGATGCAGCTTTATTTTCAGAAACAGGCTTTCCTGTAATCTTCAAGTCTGAATCAGTTCCTGCCTTAACAGAATTAAGCTGCATCTCTTCTATCTGTCGTTTCTCCATCTGAGCTTTTGCAGAAGCGGCAAGCTCCTCTTCCTCTTCCGGAGTCCTGACACCAAAAATTCTGTCTATATCAAGCAGAACATAAAGATGACTCTCCGCCTCAACAACTCCATAGATATACTTTATATTTATATCACCAAAAAGAGGATGAGGCGGCTGAATTGAACTCTTTTGTATACCGACAACCCTGTCAATCTCATCTACGACAACACCAAATGTCTGCTCACCCACAACAACGATAAGCATATTCTCAAGCTTGTCATCATCATGCTGCGTCACGTCAATATTAAAAAAGAGCCTTAAATCTATAACAGGTATAATATCTCCACGAAGATTATACACACCAAGGACAAAGGGCAGACTATTAGGAACATAAGTAAAGTGTCCGGCTTTTGCCCTTTCCTTTACCTTCATAATGTCAATTGCATAATCCTTGCCGGCAAGAGAAAATGTAACCATGCTATAATCGGTAACAGCATTCTTTTTCTTCTCAAGCTCTTCTTGAGAAAGAGAGCCTTTTCCACCAACTTCTTCAGTCGTACTGGCAAGAACGCTAAGCCTTTCCTGTATTGTTGCCATCTGTTTTACCCTCTTTCTCCTCTATTACCCCTTACGGATAGCCTCTTTCTCACGAATCTGCTGAGCATTGATTTCTTGCTGAACACCAAGCTCAAGAAGCTGGCTAACATCAATAATCAGAGAAACAGATCCATCACCCAAAATTGATGCACCCGCGATTCCCGGAGATTTTGTAAACTGATCGCGCAGAGGCTTAATAACAACGTCCTCTTCACCAACCAGCATATCAACCATAACACCAATTTTCTTGTCCTGTGAACCGACTATGACAATAAAGCAGTACTCACTGTCCGTGGTATCCTTTATATTGAACAAACGGTTCAAGCGGAGTATGGAAATAACTTCGTTACGAACATTAAGAACTTCATAGCTATCAATAGTATTGATGCTGCTCTTCTTAACGCGCTGGCTCTCTATTACGTTTGCAATCGGAATAGAATATGTTTCCTTTCCGACGCGAACAAGAAGTCCCTGGATAATTGCAAGCGTCAACGGCAAACGGATACTAAAACGGGACCCCTTATGCCGCTCACTGGTAACATTAATGCTACCCTTAAGCTTCTCAACCATTGTCTTTACAACGTCAAGACCTACACCGCGTCCAGAAACGCTGCTTATCTTGTCGCTTGTAGAGAAGCCTGCCATAAAAATCAAATTATACGCTTCTTGATTCGTAAGAACCTTATTCGGACTGATAAGACCCTTGCTTACGGCCTTTGCCTTTACCTTCTCAACTTCAATACCCTGACCATCATCGATAATATCGATAATAATCATATTTCCCTCATTGGAAGCACGGAGTATCAAAGTTCCAGTCTCGTCTTTGCCCAAAGCCTTGCGCTCTTCAGGAGTCTCAATGCCATGATCAACAGAGTTTCTGACACAGTGCATAATCGGATCAAGAAGATCATCTACAACAGTCTTGTCAAGCTCTGTGTCCTCTCCCTCGATAACGAGGTCAACCTTACGGCCCAAATCACGGCACAAATCACGCACGACACGAGGGAATCTGTTAAAGATAGTACCAATCGGAACCATGCGGATCTTCATGACACCTTCCTGCAATTCACTTGCAATTCTTCCCAGATTCTGAGTTGACGAACGCAACTTTGTAGAAGTAGCCTTAAAATCATTCTCAAAACTGTCGAACCAGCTGCTCATTGAGCCGTATTCTTCAGTTACTTTCTGGCGGACATCCTTAATCGACGCACCCTGCTGAACTTCTTCTATTAACTTAGGCAGCTCATCCAACAGCTTGTGCTGTTTTTCCTTATAGCTTGCATTCAAAGTCTGCAACTGAACCTGCAAATCGGCAGTATGCAGTCCAATCTGGTTGAATGCAGCCTTAGTAATAACAGTCTCGCTGACAAGATTCATCAAGTTGTCAACGCGCCTTGAATCCACGCGGAGTACAGAAGCAGCAGCCTGCGCAGCCTTATGAGCTGCAGCCGCACCATTTGCAGCAGGAGCCTTAGAAGGAGCGGCAGCAGCCTGCGGAGCAGACTCAGCGGCAACCGGCGCAACCGGAGACGGAGCGGCAGGTGCTTTTTCCGCTACGACAGCCGGCTGAGGAGTCTTAGCTTCTTCAACCGCAGGCGCAGGAGCAGCTTCCACAGGAATCTCACTCGCAGACAACGCAGAAGGAGCACCGCCGGCACTCGTAACCTCACGGGCATCCGTAGCAAGCGTCACATCATCCAAGAATGCTGTATCTTCAAGCTCCGGTCCTGTAGCACTACTTGACACATAGTAAACTACCTGAGGATAGAAAGTATCTTCATAAAGGGCTTCAAAGTCAGGAATCGTCTTAAGAACAGCGCCCCTGTTTTTTAACGCCGCGAACACCTGGATTCCACCAACGGAATTCATAGGATTTGACTCATCAAAAGTAACGTTAATTGACCAGAGTTTCTGCCCGTCAGGAACAGCGCCCTTCAGCTCGTTAAAATCATCTTCTGCCAACGGAGGCACAGGAGGCATTGAATTATCAACAGCCGCGACAGCCTTAGGAGCAGGAGCGACCGGCTTAGGCGCAGGCTTCGGAGCCCCCACCATGCCCGCAGGAACAGGTGCGCCGCCCTTCTTTTTTGCCCCCTTCGCAGGAAGAAAAGCCTTTATCTTTTCAATCAAAGGAGTTACATCTTGTCCATAAGGGGCACCGTTCTGCCTAGACTCAAGCATTGCCTTTATAGTGTCTATCGAACTGAGCAAAACATCAACGATAGGCTCACTGACAGCAACAGTTCCACCTCGAAGCGCATCCAACAAGTCTTCTACATCATGACAGAACGTCGACAGCTCAGTCATCTCGACTGTTGCCGAACCGCCTTTCAAAGTATGAGCGGCACGGAAAATCTCATCGATAGCGTCATGATTTGTGGGGTCATTCTCTATTACAAGAATATTACTCTCAAGGTTCTCCACCTGCTGTTCAGCCTCGGCAAAGAAATCTTGTAGCAATTCCTCATTGTTCGGATCAAGATAATCACTCATACTTATATTTTAATCGGTTACAAATATAAGTCAAGATAAAAAAATCGAAAATCATTATTTTTTTAGAATAGATTAATACTTTCCGGCTCTTAAGTCACTTATGAAAAAAACCGAAAAAGACAATATAAGAAAGAAAATTATTCCGTCCATGGAGATGCAAATTGAAGAAAGTATTATGTTGCTTGGTATTTTTTATAGTTTCTGCAAGTCTTTTTGCATTAAATACGCCATATCTCACTGGTTACACAGGATTCTCAGGCCATTTCACCGGTGATTCAGACGACAGTACATTACTACTTTTCGGGCAAGGCTACTTAGGCGCGCAACTTCATTTCAAGGATACTTTCATAGCAACAGGTGAGCTTTCCGTAAAAACAGGAGACATACTTTCGGGAGACATTCTGAAAGGCCCGGAGAACATCGATGAGTCAGTTCTAAAAATAAACGAGCTTTCCGGCGTATTTAAGCTGAACACGGGTTCTATAGCACACTATTTTTCAGCATTCTATGGTGAATATGAGCCAATCGGCTCAGATACATTCCTTCAAAGGCATTTCGGAATCGAACGCATAACATCAGACTTAACCTCAACGTTCTCCGGTCAAAACGGCAGCTCCATAAACCGCTTTTATGGCGCCGGCATTTCCTATGTCTTGCAGCCGTCCGAGTCACTGGCCGCAGGAATCTACTTATATGAAGACTATGAAAAATACAAGTACTCCTCTTTTAACTACTGGAACTATAAAGGTGATGAAGGAGAGCGTGCATTCAACGTAGCCGTACGCCTGGCCGGAGTCCTGCCCTTTATAACATGGGACTGGTCTACCGGAGTTGCCTTTCCGCAATCAAGCAAAACCAGCGGCAGGATTGCAGAAATCAAATTCTTCTCCATAAACACAGGCTTGAACCTTTTGATTGGCAATCCGTCCGCAACCACAAGCGTATTTGTGCAAACAGGATTCTCAGACCTCATGGTAGACCCGGAGCACATAGTTGACCCCCGCCATGACTACGACATAAACTTCAGAGACATGATGAGCAACTTCTATGCCTTGGTCGAACCGCGGCTAAAGCTTAGAAAGGCGGACTTGTCATTAACGCTATTCAATATCCCCTATGCCAAGGCAAGCGAGATGTTCTATCTTGGCAACTTCACAGGCAATGAAGAACAAAATGAGTATGGCGGATACAACACTTGTGAAGACGGCTATAACAACGTGAACCCCTGCGGCATTGACTTCAACGTATCTTCCAGCTACTTCCACCTGCTGGACAAGAATTTCACATTCGGAATGCATACAACATTAGCCATAGGCGGAAGGACATTGCGGGACATTTACAAAGACGACTCCGGCTCAAAAAAATGGAATGTCTTTGCCAGCCCCTACATCAAAGCCCCCGTTCGCGGCGGAGAGCTGTTCGGAGCCGCATCAGTCTGCATGACGCAGCTGCTCAGAGGCGACAGCAGCAGTGCCAGCGCCGTCAACATACGCATAGGATACAAGGCAAACTTCTAACTGAAAATTACACGAAAATAACGATTGAAAATTCTCAAAAGTGATTATAGAATGGAATAGATGTACCTCAAGGAGTTTTGTGCTATGAAAAAGGCCGTTTCATTTAAAACTCAATTTATTCTGTTCATCACTTTTTTTCTTATTGTAATTTTTTCTGTAATAACAGTTTTGTTCTCTACAGACAACATCAAGTCTGCGATTCAAATATTCACAGACAACGGAACACCAATACTTGAGGCTGCGGCAAAGGTGGTAGATGCCGATGCATTCGAAAACCTTGCAAAATCCAAGGACACCGGGAACGACACCTACAAAACGCTTTGCTACTCACTGCTGAGAATCAAACAGACATCGAACTGCCGTTACCTTTATTCAATGGCTCCTGTAAGAGGAACGACCTTTCAATACGTAATTGACGGAAGCGCTCCGCCCAGCGACGAAGAAAACTTTTCACCACTAGGAACAGAAGAAGACATCGCAAGCTATGGCAAAGCCCCGTTTGAAGCCATGGAAAACGGCGTTATCACATCGAGCCTCGCAAAACAAGATTTGTGGGGATGGACGTTCTCCGTTTACACACCAATAGAGAAGACGGACGGCACAGTTGTCGGTTTTATAGCATGCGATTTTGACGCACGGACTGTCATTTCACTCTTGCGCAGGAATATAATACGCACGACCGTCATCTGCCTTATACTCCTAGTCGCCGGTCTTTATTGCATTATAGTTTTCTTTTCGAATTTCATAAAGCGGATGATGGAAGTAAATTCGGCCATGCTTAAAGTTGCAGAAGGAAACGGAGACTTAACACTCACCATTCCTGTAACAAGAAAAGACGAGACCGGTCTTCTTGCGGAAAGCTGCAACTCGCTTACAGGCAAACTCCGGTTGATAATCAGCGACGTAAAGCATTCCAAAGACAACCTTTCTCAATCAGGTGACAGCATGTCCTCTGCCACACAGGATACCGTGAATTCCATAACGCAAATAATCAACAACATTCAGGACATGCACAAGCAGATAAACCTGCAAAACGAGAGTGTCCAGCAGACTGCGGGCGCAGTGGACGAAATATCCTCCAATATTACATCGCTTAACACAATGATAGAGAAACAGTCATTGGGAGTCGCCCAGGCTTCCAGCGCCGTTGAGGAAATGATTGGAAACATACAGAGCGTAAACCAGTCCGTTGATAAAATGGCATCTTCCTTTTCAACTCTGCAAGGCAGCGCCCAGACAGAATTCAGCAAGCAGCAGGACGTAAACGAAAAAATCAAGCAGATAGAAGAGCAGAGCGAAATGCTGCAGGAAGCAAACTCCGTAATCGCAAACATCGCGGAGCAGACAAATCTGCTTGCAATGAACGCCGCAATTGAAGCCGCCCACGCAGGAGAAGCGGGCAAAGGCTTCTCTGTCGTTGCCGATGAAATCCGCAAGCTTTCGGAAACATCAACCTCGCAATCAAAGACAATCGGAGACCAGCTTAACAAAATCAAGGAATCCATTAACGATGTGGTGACGACCTCAACCGAGGCAAGCGAGGAACTTAATTCCGTCTCGCAAAACATCCAGGACACGAACCAGCTTGTCATGCAGATAAAAGCTGCCATGGAAGAACAAAACGCAGGCTCAAAGCAAATTATAGACACCTTAAAAAGCATGAACAACAGCACAGTAGAAGTAAAAAGCGCGTCTCAAGAGATGGAGCGCGGAAACAAGTTAATCCTCAAAGAAATACAGCAGCTTCAAGGCTCTTCTACACAAATGACGCAAAATATGGAGCAAATGGCAAAAGGCGCGCAAAAGATAAAAGACACAGGAACTCAGCTTTCAACTATTTCTGATAAAGTAAAAGATTCTATTACCGCAATAAACAATCAGATAGATTTATTCAAAGTCTAAAGAAATGCCGTACAAATGAACATTAAGGAAAACTGTTAATGTAATCGAAATGTATACGTTCACACACCCTGAACGCTAGGGGTCACGCACCATGAACGCTGGGGTTCATACAGTCGAACAGTATACGTTCACGCACTCGAACCGCATGCGTTCATGCGTCGTAACACTATAGAATCGTGCAGTACGATACTATAGTGTTTAGTTCCATGATAAAATAAGATTCGGACGACCGATACAAAGCTACAGTTCAAAAGAAGCTAAGCGCTTACAAGCTTCTTCAACATCAGCTCTATGACCAAAGCTAGAAAAGCGCAGATAGCTTTCTCCAGACGGACCGAATCCGCTACCCGGAGTAGTCACGATATTGCACTTATCCAGAATCTTATCAAATATATCCCAGCTCTTGTATCCAGGGAACTTAACCCAAAGATACGGACTGTCACCGGTATAATACACGATTACACCCTTTGAAGAGAAATTCTTACCAGTGAGGGCAGCTTTCATAAGCTCGGCATTCTTCAGATAATAATCTACCAATGCACGGGTCTCTTTCTGCCCTTCCTCATCAAGACAAGCAAGTCCTCCCTGCTGGGCGATATTGCTGGCCCCATTAAAGAGCGTCGTCATAACTCGGTTCCAGTCCTGCTTTACAGAAGAACCATCAGCAAACTTCAAGTCCGCAGGAACAACAGTCCATCCGAGACGAACACCCGTAAAACCAGCAAGCTTAGAGAAAGAATTCACTTCAATAGCGCATTTACGTGCGCCGTCAATCTCAAAGATTGTCTTTGGTATCCCCATATTACGTATAAAAGCAGAATAAGCCGCATCATAAATTATTATGCACTCATTCTTTAGCGCATAGTCAACGAGCTTCTGCAACTGCTCACGCGTGTTTGCAGCACCAGTCGGATTATTCGGGCTACAATAATAAATAAGGGAATTCTTCTTTATAACGGATAAATCAGGGAAAAAGCCATTCTCCGCAGTACACGGCAAATATGTTACACCCTCATGCATTCCATCCGCACTGCCCTTTCCTGCAGCACCAACTATAACACTTCCGTCTACATATACCGGATAAGCAGGATCCTGAACCGCAATTGGAGTTTTGGAGCCAAAAAGAATTTGAATACGGGCAATATCACACTTTGCGCCGTCAGAAATAAAGATTTCGTCAGATTCAGCCATGTTCGGGTATAAGACAGAAGCTATCTTTGCCCTCAAAGACGTAAGTCCCTGCTCGTCACCATATCCAGAATATCCGTCCTTGGTTCCAAGTCCTGCCGCATAGTCAACCATAGCTTTGGTAATATGCGGAGTCAAAGGCTCTGTTGTGTTACCGATACCCAAGCTTATAATCTTTACATCAGGATGCTTTTCCTGATATGCCTTACGCCTCTTTGCAACCTCAGGAAAAAGATATCCTGCCGCTAAATTTGAGAAACCCTCATTTCTAGAAATCATTATATTGAATCCTCCAAGGAATACCCTATTCCTCGTGCCGTACGAATTCTTGTCTTAACCTTCAAATCTTCCATCTTTTTGCGGATAAATGAAATGTAGACCTCAACATTATTATATTCAGCGTCGCTATCGCCACCCCAAATCTTTTCTATTATATTCTCTTTCTTAATAACCTGATGCGGATTATCAAACAAAAACTCTATAATCTGCAATTCTTTCAATGAAAGCTTCACAGAACGTCCGTTCACCTTCTGTAACTCACAGTTATCTTTATCCAAAATTAAGTCACCGAACGTGATGGAGTTCTTTTTTATTTCTCCCTTGCGGCGTGTCAAGGCACGAACGCGTGCAAGCAGTTCGTCCTGATTGAACGGCTTGGTAACATAATCATCCGCACCGGCATCCAATCCGTTGACAATATCCTGAACGTCATTTTTTATAGAAAGAATCAATACAGGAGTATTCAAGCCCTGTTCCCGGATGGTCTTAAGCAAGCTAATACCATCCATCCCCGATACAGAGCTATCGAGAATAATGCCATCATAAATATCGCTCTGGGCATATTTAAGACCATCTGAACCTGTATAGACGGCATCAATTCCATAGCGATTCCTTTGAAAAACTTCAACTAAGGCCTGTGAAAGGCGCACATCTTCTTCTACAAGTAATAATCTCATAGCTTAATATTAAAGCAAAACTTTCTGTTTGTCTTAAAAAAAGATTCAATATTACAAAAGATTATAAAACTAACTGAAAATTATGCTTCTTTCTTAACCTATTCTAAAGAGCTGCTCGATGTAAGGTTGACGAACAACCATAACCGAACAATGCGCACTTCCAATAATCTCGCTGTCCTGCATGCTTACGACATCATGCTTTATAGTCGAAAGCTGCAAGCCGCTATTGGATCCGCCAAGTAAAATTAAATCAGCCTTATATTCATCAGCAGCAGAAATTATCTCTGTCCAGATGGCCCCCTTACGA
>CAZKPZ010000014.1:0-35789 GCA_964554745.1 uncultured Treponema sp.
AAAGGTTTTTACCTTTTTATGTTCGGGGATCTTTCTTCTGGCTATGTGGCTCCGCTTGTAAAGCGCATGTTTGAATTTATCCGCGATTACAAGGGCGAAATACCCGGAGCTGCCGCAAAGGACTGCGGAAACTATCTGGATCAGAACCTTGGTATGGCTAATTGGCTTGCCAGGCGCTATTTGGATAGGACTTTGTGCTGTTTGGATGATGCGCACACTGTTTATCCGGAATAAAGTCTAATTCTTTGTTAGCAACCGTGTATATGCGGGCGAATTTCTTGGAAAAACTTTTGCCTCATTGACATATACTACGGTTTTTTGATAAAATCATCGAACAATCTGTTTTATTTATAGGAGTTACCCATGTCAGGACACAGTAAATGGTCAACCATTAAACATGCTAAGGGTATTGCCGATGCAAAGCGTGGACAGTTGTTCACAAAATTCATAAAGGAAATTTCAATAGCCGCAAAGATGGGCGGCGGAGATCCGAACTCTAACCCACGTCTCCGTACTGCTATGCTCAAGGCCAAGGCTGCTTCTATGCCAAAGGATAATATTGAGCGTGCTATTAAGAAAGGAACGGGAGAGCTTGGCGCTGTTTCTTACGAAGAGCTTGTTTATGAAGGATATGCTCCTGGCGGAGTTGCTGTTCTTGTTGAGGTTCTTACTGATGATAAGAACCGTGCTGCTGCCAATGTACGTAACTTCTTTACAAAGAACGGCGGAAACCTTGGAACGACAGGTTCTGTAAGCCGCATGTTTGACCGCAAGGGTGTCATTGAGTATGATGCCGAGAAAGTCAGCGAAGACGAGATTATGGAAGTTGCCCTTGATGCCGGTGCAGAAGACATTAATACAGAAGATGGTGTTATAACTGTAACTACAGATCCTTCTGCTTTTGATAAGGTTCTTGAAGCCTTGCAGGCAAAGAACTTTGAATCTCTTTCTGCTGCAGTTTCCATGGTTCCACAGGCTTATACAGATGTGGACGCTGATACGGCAAAAAAGGTTGCAAAGCTCATAAGCAAGCTTGAAGAAGATGAGGATGTTCAGAACGTTTATACAACAGTCTCTTATCCTGATGACTTTGATCCTGACAGCGTAGCCTGAGTTTTACTATAGTTGATATAGGACGCTTCTTCGTGTTCAATTTTAGCACGGGAAGCGTTTTTTTTTGCATTTTAGAAGTCATGATATGAAAAAGATACGAGTTATGGGTATTGACCCCGGACTGGCTCATACAGGATTCGGAATAGTTGATTCTTGCGGCGGAAAAATACAGCTGGTTAGTTATGGTGTAATAGAAACAAAAAGCGACGAGGATCATAGCGTAAGGCTTCTTGCCATTTACAATCGTCTGCTGGCCGTTATTGACGAATTCCGACCTGATGAGGCGGAAATGGAAACGCTCTATTTTTCTAGGAATACATCGAGCGCACTTGCCGTTGCGGAAGCCAAGGGTGTGATTACTCTCTGCCTGGCTCAGCAGGCAATTCCGTTGACTTTGTACACACCTAACCAGATAAAATCTGCTGTTACGGGTACAAGCAGTGCTGACAAAGAGACTGTAGAACTGTATGTAAAACTCCTTTTGAATTTAAATACCGAGCCAAAACCTGATCACGCTGCCGACGCTCTTGCCGGTGCTATTACTCATATTCATAGTAAGCTTATTTAGTTTGCCTTATTATAAAAATTGTTTTTTGGCATAATTCTGCCTGTTGTGCTATAATTCTTAGTAAACAGGTATGCTTAAAAAAATAAAAGGCTTTCTAAAAAGCCGCACTTCGCTTTCCCGTTTTAGTTTTGCTCTCTCCTTTCTTATGGCTGCGATTCTGCTGCTCGTAGTCTGTATAATGTCTGTCCGTTCCAGTCAGGACATAGAAAATAAAGTCTATGAGTGTACAGAGAGTCTGCTGAATTTACAGATTAGAAATTTTTCAAGTTACTTTGATCAGCTCGACTCTTTTTCTCTTTCCCCAAGAAACGATACTGATTTTTTAAAAATCGTGAAGACAGGGGATGAAAATTACGCTAACCGCAAGTTTATTACTGACATGGTTAAAGGCATGTATTACAGGCGGGATGATATAAGTTTTTACAGTATATTCGTTCCGTCATGGAATAAGGGCTTTTGTATTTCCCGGGAAAACAGGAATATTCGTGAGGTTCCTTTTTCTGATATCAGCAGTGACCCATATTTTGCAGAAATGAAAAGGCCTAAGCGGTACAAGGCTGTCGTGCCCGCGGGTCAAGAGGGCAGGCTGCTCCTGTATTACAGGACAATTATAAATATAGAAAGCGGAAAGCCTTTGGCCTACATAAAATTTGAGGTTGATACCTCGTGGCTTGATACAAGCTGGATAGAAGAAATCCCCGGCGAACATATACTCTTGCAGGATTACAAGGGTTCTGAATTTTACCATTGCGTACTGGATGGTACTGGTTCTGCTGACAAAGAGTCTAAGGCTCATTTTCTTGTTATAAGTTCAGACAGCGGTACAGGTTCTGATGATGAAGAAGTTCCTGACTGGAAACTGACTGCGTATATTTCAAGAAAAAAGATAAATTCTTTTTCTGCACATACAAGGTTCATTGCAATTTGTACAGGGCTTATAGCTATTATTCTTTCTGTTTCCCTGCTTGTTTTCTTTGTACGGAAGAACTATGTTATAGAGCTTAATTACAAGAATGCACTTATAAAAGCTCTTGAAGCTCAGATAAATCCGCACTTTCTTTATAACACGCTGCAGACAATTTCGGCAGAGGCCATTGAGCATGGCCAGAAGAAAATAAATGATATGGTTATGGCGCTTGCTTCAATGCTGAAATATACTCTGCACGGAGAAAAGATTGTCAGCTTGCGTACGGAGCTTGAGCACGTTGCTGATTATTTGTTTTTGCAGAAAGCCAGATTTGACACACGATTAACTTATGAGTTTGATGTTCAGCAGGAGCTTTTAAAAAATGAAGTGCCCAAGATGAGTATTATTACCCTTGTGGAGAATGCTATAATTCACGGTATGTCTAAAACTGCGGACAGCGTTAGAATTGAGCTGACGGCGACTTTAGAGCAGGACAAGCTTGTTCTGACCGTTACAGATGACGGACGCGGTATGAGCTATGAACGCTTGCAGCAAGTGCAGCAAGCTATTTCTGGAAGAAGCCGTTATGACTCTGCGGCAGACAACAAAACAACGGACTGTATGGGCTTGCGGAATCTTGCGGAAAGGCTTTATCTTTTGTATGGCGAACACTATAACCTTAAAATATTCAGTACAGAATTTACCGGAACAAGTATTGTAATGGAAATAGACAATGTATAAGACTCTTATTATAGATGATGAAAAAGCTGTTCACACAGTAATAACGCATTTTGTTCAGTGGCAGAGCCTGGGACTGGAGCAGCCGCATTCCGCATGGAATGGCGAGGAAGGGCTTGCGCTCATGCGTGAGTTGCATCCTGACATCGTTTTTGTTGACATGAATATGCCTGTCTTAGACGGCCCAAGCTTTTTACAGAAAGCCGCCGCAGAGTTTCCGAAGGTTAAGCTGATAGTTGTGAGCGGTTATGACGAATTCCGTTATGCGCGCACTGCTTTGCAGAGTAAAGCCGTTGATTATATACTAAAGCCGATTTCTTCTGATGATTTGAACAAAGCGTTGGCAAACGCCATTCAGCAGTTGAATTCAGAGCGGGGCATTCCTTTTCCTTTGCCGGCGGACGAGTCTAAGTCTCACTATACATCTGATGATTTGCCGAATGCAATAAAAGATTATCTCGACAAAAACTATGCTACGGAAGTTACATTGGATTCCCTAAGCTCGCACTTTTTCTTTACAAAAGAATACCTGTCCCGTCTCTTTAAGAAAGAGTTTGGAACAGGTATTTATGAATACGTACTGAAAGTGCGCATGGCTCGTGCTAAAAAGCTGCTTGCTGATCCTAAAGTGCAGATTCAGCAGATTGCCTTGCAGCTAGGCTACAATGACAGCAACTATTTCAGCAAGGCGTTTCGTGCGTCAGAAGGTATTTCACCCACCGATTACAGAGCAAATCTTAACCGTGATCTGGCCGATGTCTGAAATAAGGCAGTCGCTGCCTTTTTGCTCAAGCGTAAACGATGAATCATTGCCTAAGTTTTGTTCCGCCTTAAAATTGCGTACTAGGATAGAGTTTGTACCTTTGCATTTTGTCAGGTCAAACTCAAGGACAGCTTCTTTTACATCTGAGGAAATACTTTCTTTTACTTCCAGAGTGCTGTCTGCCTTGCCATCGCTATTAAGTATCTCGCCTTTATACACTCCTTCTCGATAAAGAGGGAATACTTGCCAGACAGTTTCTTTTATGTAATCGTAATCCGGCGTATTTTCTTCTTTGCCGGTAGGCAATGCTGTTCCGGCCTTTACAAAAACAGGCATGGAGAAGAAATCGTAGCTGTCCGTAAACCATTTACCGCTTGCGACCTGTTTACCGGAAAGTAGATGAGTCCAAGTGTCTTGTGGCGATTCAAGTTCCGGTAAATAGCAGTCTCCCCTGCCGTCTTGTGAGAATACTGGAGCTACTAAGATTGACGGCCCGAACATATATTCTGCGTCCAGGTAGCGGCAGTTCTTGTCTAGTGGGAATTCAAGGTGCATAGGGCGCATCAAGGGAATTCCTGTAAGATGTGCGTAAATTGCCTTGCTGTAGATGTAAGGCATAAGCCGGCACTTTAGTTTTACAAAGAATCGCAGCACGTCGCAGGCTTCGTCATCATAAGTCCACGGAACTCTGTAGGATGAGGAACCGTGCAGACGACTGTGTGATGAGAAAAGGCCGAATGCACACCAACGCTTGTATAGGTCTGCCGGCCCTTGGTCTTCAAAGCCGCCTATGTCGTGGCTCCAGAATGAAAAGCCTGAGTCCATGAGCGAAAGCCCTGCCCTCAGACTTTCTGCCATTGAAACATATTGGCTTGTTGAGTCTCCGCCCCAGTGAATCGGGAACTTCTGTCCGCCTGTGGTTGCGCTGCGTGCAAACAGCACTGCATTGCCTTTTCCTTTCTGGAATTCAAGCAGCTCGAACACACACTTGTTGTACAAGTAGGTGTAGTAGTTATGCATTTTTTCATCATCAGAGCCGTCGTACCAGGCAATATTATAACCGTCTTTGTGCGAAGGAATACGCTCGCCGAAATCAGTCTTGAAGCAGTCAACTCCCATGTCCGCAAGCTTTTTTAGTTTACTCTGGTACCATTCATACGCACTCGGATTGGTGAAGTCGACAATGCCCATTCCTGCCTGCCACATATCCCACTGCCAGACAGTGCCGTCGGCATTTTTAAGCAGATAACCTTTTTCTGCTGCCTCTGTGAACAGGGGAGACTTCTGCGCAATATACGGATTTATCCAGACGCAGATGTGCAGACCTTTCTTGTGAAGTCGCTTAAGCATTTCTTCTGGCTCTGGAAACATGTCTTTGTCCCACGAAAAGTTGCACCACTCAAACTCTTTCATCCAGAAACAGTCAAAGTGGAATGCGTGTAGCGGAATGTCGCGTTTGGCAAAGCCGCCAACAAAAGACGTGACTGTCTTTTCGTCATAATTTGTAGTAAAAGATGTCGTGAGCCATAGACCAAAACTCCACTTCGGTAGAATCGGTGGACGGCCGGTGAGTGCGGTGTATTTTGAAATAACATCTTTCTGGTTTTCTCCCCGGATAATGTAGTATTCTATAGATTCATCTTCTACAGAGAACTGCACGGATTCAACTTTTTCGCTGCCTACTTCAAAACTCACTTTGCCGGGGTGGTTAACAAAGATTCCGTAATTTTCAGAAGTCATGTAGAACGGAATATTTTTATATGCAATCTCGCTGGCCGTTCCGCCGTCTTCGTTCCACATATCGATGCTCTGCCCGTTTTTTACAAACGGAGTGAATCGTTCACCAAGGCCGTAGACCAGTTCTCCTGTTCCGAGAGAAAATTCATTTGTTAAAAAATTATGCCCGTCATTGCGTCTCATATACGCCAATCCCTTTGCAGGAATTTTTGTAACAAGCTTACCTTGTGATATTACAAGAATTTCCGGGCGGCCTTTATGCACAGAAAGAGTTAGTTTTCCTGATGTTATTGAAGCTGTGTCCGCATCAGATGTAATCTGTACTCCGTCGTAATTGAGATCGGGTATGTCAAAAAGAGGGTCTTTTTTTATGGCTCCTGCATGATTCGTAAGCCGCACGCGGATTATATCTTCCATAGGACTTGAAAGAGCAATTGTCATAAGACCTATGTTCAGCGTGTCGCCGCGTCCGCTAATCATCTTGTAAGGAGCAAAGAGTGTGAGTTTTTCTTTTTCTGCATCCCACTTGTAAATTTCACGGACGTAATCCGCTGAGAATTCTTTTTTTACTAACCAAAATCCATTCGTAAATTTCATAGTTATTTAACAGCTCCTGCTACCAGTCCTTTGATTATGTGCTTCTGGAAAATCAAATAAATCACGAGTGCTGGAATAATAATCAGAATCGCAGCTGCCATAATGTTCTGCCATTCTGATTTGTATTGTCCCATAAAAGAATATGCCGCAAGCTGCAAGGTCTTTTTGCCCTTGTTTCCGCCGATAATCAGCAGCGGTAGAAGAAAATCATTCCAAATCCACATGGCGTTTACGACAATAACAGACGCTGTTACTGACTTAAGTAAAGGAAAAATGATTTTAAAGAACAGTGTGAACTGACCGCAACCTTCCATAACTGCAGCTTCTTCTAGCTCATACGGAATCGTTTTGGAAAAGCCCTGGTAGAGGAATAGTGCCATCGGAATTCCCAAGCCCCAGTAGATTATCCCCAGTCCTAAGAGACTGTTGGTAAAGTGCAGTTTTCTGGCAATTACAACTAGTGTAATCATAAAGGACTGGAAGGGAACCATCATTGGGGTGATGCAGTACAAAAACAGAAGTTTGCTATACCTTGTTTTTACACGGGACATCTTGTAGCCTGATAGAGAGCCGAAAAGTACAATTCCTGCAAGTCCTACAACCGTAACGACTGCTGTATTCCAGAAAGTGAGGGGATAGTTCATGTCAGAAAAGACAACGGCAAAATTCTTAAGTGAAAACTTCTTTGGCAGGGCCAACACGTCTTTCATAATTTCGTCGTACTCTTTTACTGCGTTCAGAAGCATAAGGGCGAGTGGAGTAAGATAAATCACGACTGCAGCAATGAGTACAGCAAAGATAATTTTCTTGAGATTCTTTTCCTGTGCAAGCGTCATGCCTCAACCTCCTTACTCTTAAAGAAACGCACCTGTATTACAGAAATCGCACATACGATGATGAACAGAATAACAGATTTTGCGCTTCCATAGCCAAAATTATTGTTGTTAAATGCCGTATTGTAAATGTCCAGTGCAATAGGTGTCGTTGCGTCTCCTGGGCCTCCTCCCGTTAGGGAAAAAATCAATTCGAACATCTTCATTGAATTTGCAACCGAATAGAACATGCAGAAAGAAATTGACGGCATAATCATTGGTATCGTTACGGAGAAAAGTCTTCTTAAGACTCCTGCTCCGTCAATCTTTGCCGCTTCTTTTATGTCTTCCGGTACGGACTGCAAACCTGCAATATAGATAATCAGATAAAAGCCTAAGCCTTGCCATACAGAAACCAAAATCGTAGTCACTTGTGCAAGTTTTGGATTCCCAAGCCAGCTCAGCGTAAAAAGAGAGTTGCCTGTTACAACTGCCAGCTGGTCAAACACGCGTATGCATATAAACTTCCAGATAAAACCTATGACAACAAGGCTTATGATATTAGGCACGTAAAATGCTGTTCTGAAAAATCCTTTGCCTTTTATATTGCTTTCAAGAAGAACTGCTATGCATAGGGCAATTACATTAATCAGAATGACAACGCATATTGCGTACAAGAATGTGAAGCCAAGCGCATGGATGAACGTAGGGTCGTCAATAAGCAGCTTGCGGTAATTTTTAAGACCGATAAACTTTGTGGTCTTTGCAATTCCGTTCCATTTGCGGAAGGAATTGTAAATACACATAAGAAACGGCACGGAAACAAAGAGCGTTATTAACGCTACTGCCGGTCCCGTGTAGCACAGGAATTCCCGTGCCGCACGGAAAGATTTCTTACTCTGCTTCATATGCGTCTGCAAAAAGCCTTGTAAGAGCTTCTTTTGTTTCTTTTCTGCTTGCAGTTCCGGCTGCATAGTTCTGGAAAGCTGTTCCGAACGGCTGCTCGATTCCGTCTGGTCCCTTAAAAATCCACCATGGGCATGTTACATTCTTTGCCTGTGCGTTTGCTGTTTCTGCGGCAAGCTGTGTGTCCGGTGCCGGTGCGCCTTTGAGCGGAGATATCTGCTTGATTACCTCTGGAATCCATTTTTTGCCGTATTCAGATGAAGTAAGCCATTCCAAGAAGGCAAGCGTTTCCTTACGGTGTTTGCCGTCTTTGTATACACGGAACGTAAGGTTTGACTCAACTGCGATTACGCCTTTTCCGTCGGACCGAGGATTCTTTAGGTAGCCGATGTCTATATTCGGGTTTATGGCACGGATTCCGGCCTCTGCCCATGAGCCGTTGTGAATCATAGCAACCTTGCCGTTTGCAAGATCAGAAGTCTGCACGTCATTTGTTGATTCCATAGGTTTGTTTCCGCCGTATTTTTTAATCAGGTCGATTAAATCAAGGGCGAAGTCCACCTGCGGCAAGTCTCCGAACTTAAGCTTACCAGACTCAACGTCCTTAAAGAGCTTTTCGTAGTCACCATTATATGCATCGCTCATTGCAGGGTAGGTTGTCTGCGGAAGAATCCACCATTCCGCAAAGCCTGTGCTGAATGGCTGAACGCCAATAGCCACGAGCTTTTCACAGGCATCTTTGAATTCGCTAAGTGTTTCCGGCAGTTTGGTGATACCGGCTTTTTTGAAAAGAGCCTTGTTATAGATAAACGAATGTGACTGAACCACAAACGGCAGCCCTGTTACATGACCGTCTAATGTTACGGAAGAAAGAATGGCCGGCTGTACGTTCTTTAACAGGGCTTCTTTGTCCAAATTGTAATCGTAGTCGCGGTAGACTTTGTTGTCATTATATGCGCTTGTGATGAACAAATCTGGTATATCGCCTGAATTAAGGCGTGTCTTTAATACAGTCTGATAGTCATTCTGCAAAATGTCAGCGTCAATGTGTACTCCCGTTTCTTTTTCGTACTGGGCGAATGCGTCTTTGTAAGCTTCCGTCAATTCAGGGCTGTTCAGCATAAAAGACAGGGAGGTCTTTTTGCTCTGTTGTTTTTTACTCCACGGCCAGGCGAAAAGCGCTGCGCATGTTGAAGCTGCAAGCAATAAAACTGCTACTATTTTTTTCATGTTCACTCCTCAGGACAAACAGTCCTTTTATTTCATCTAGGTCTAATTATAAAGCCGTTTGAGGATTTGAAAATGGAAAAAACAATACAGTTTAGGGTAAAATAGAGAACTAATCAGTTACGGTCAGGTCTGTAATTCCAGTCCGTCGTATGCGGGGCCGACACTTCCTCCTTTGCTTACGATTTTGCTGAGCGAAGAATAGTTAGGCAGGACGGCCGCCGTAAATTCCTTAACCTGCTTATGAGAAAGCTCGTGTGTCAAATGAGTAAGCCATGTATGTTTTGGTTTTATTTGCTCCGCCAGAGCCATAGCCTGTTCATAGCTGAAGTGCGTTACATGGGGCTTCAGCTTTAATCCGTCTATTACGGCGTGCTCCAGAATTCCTGCGTTGGCCTGTATGAGTTGTATAGAGCTGTCTGGAATAGAGCTTAGGTCTGTAAGGTATGCGATGCTGTGCTTTTTGCCGTCAGTCTTATTGTATTCGCTTATGAGCCAGCCTGAGTCTGGGAGCGTACCGTGAAGAAGCGGTACGGGCAGAATCTCCAGTAAGCCTATTTTTAGCGGATGACCGGGAGTAAAGCTGCTGCAGTCTTCCATGTCGAGTTTGGGTTTCCCGCCGCCTAGAGGAACTGTTTTGAACACATAGTCGAAGCGTTTTTTTACATCGTTTATTGCGTCATTGTTTGCATAGACCGAAAGCCCTTTTCCCTGCGTCTCAAGACCTTTGGGATTCTTGGCGGAACCGTCCGCTGAACGGCTGTGGCTGAATACTCGCAGGTCATCAAGTCCGTCTAAGTGGTCTGCATGCCCATGAGTCAGGAGCACTGCGTCAAGATGTGTTA
This sequence comes from uncultured Treponema sp., assembly GCA_964554745.1. GTDB lineage: Bacteria > Spirochaetota > Spirochaetia > Treponematales > Treponemataceae > Treponema_D. The sequence goes on from CAZKPZ010000014.1 coordinate 10,214, forward strand.
TTTTGTATTTCAGCGCCTGAATACGGAATTCGGGGCCTGTGTCTATAACGATATTAACCGGCTCCTTGATAAATGCGCTGCAACGCAGTCGTTTGTCTTCCGGCGCATTTGACCTGCAGACTGCACAGTTACACGCAATCACCGGAACTCCGTGGCTGGTTCCTGTTCCCATAAGAATCATCTTCATGATAGGTATACTGTACCTTTTTGATGCAAAATTTACTAGTCTTCAGTATAAACTTTGCATTATGTTTTAGAAACTTTAGTATAAGTAAAAACTTTCGTTGACTTTCCTCTGCTTCTAATGTAAAATGCTTGCAATATTAGAACAGGGGTTTTATATGAAGCTGAACGGATCACAGGTTGTCATTGAATGTCTTATAGAGCAGGGGGTGGATAAGGTTTTTGGTTATCCCGGTGGTGCAATCCTCAATATTTACGATGAGCTTTACAAAAATTCGAACCGTATAGAGCATATTCTTACTGCTCATGAGCAGGCCGCCGCCCATGCAGCTGACGGTTATGCACGCTCTACGGGCAAAGTCGGTGTCTGTATGGCTACATCAGGTCCTGGTGCAACTAATCTGGTTACCGGCATCGCCACTGCCTATATGGATTCTTCTCCGGTCGTTGCCATTACTTGCAATGTTCCTACTGTTTTGCTCGGTAAGGATTCCTTTCAGGAAATTGACATAACTGGAATTACTATGCCTGTCACCAAGCACAACTTTATGGTGCACGACATAAAAGATTTGGCGCAAATTATCCGTGAAGCTTTTGTTATTGCGAAAAGCGGCCGTCCTGGTCCTGTCCTTATTGATATACCTAAAGAAGTTACCTCTCCTTCTAACTTTGTTGAATTTGAGCCGCTTAAGAAGGCTGATGATTCAATCGCATTGATTGAAGGCAAAAAGACCAATATGCACCGTGTGCTTCATGCCGCTGTACCGGCTGACGAAGAAATCAAGGTTGCTGCAGATTTGATTAATGCTGCCGAGCGTCCTGTCATATATGCCGGAGGCGGTGTGGTCATAAGCAGCGCCGAAAAAGAGCTGCTTGAACTTGCAGAAAAGTGTGATATCCCTGTTTCCGAAAGTCTTATGGCTCGCGCGGCATTTCCCTCAAGTCACCGTTTGTGTACATGGATGGTCGGTATGCACGGCACCAAGGCCAGTAACATGGCAATTACGGAAAGCGACTTGATTATTGCCTTGGGAGCGCGTTTTTCTGACCGCGTGATTTCAAATCCCGGCAAATTTGCTGTTAACAGCAAGATTTTGCATATCGATATTGATCCGGCAGAGATTAATAAGAATATTCCGACTGCAGCTTCTTTGGTTGGAGACGTAAAGGCTGTGCTTGACCGTCTTTTGCCGCTCTTGCAAAAGAAGACCCGCCCTGACTGGGACGCAAAGATTGCCGATTGGAAAGCTGAGCATCCGTCTTCATATGACGTGCAGCCCGAACATTCGATTAACCCTAAGTTCATTTGTGAATACGTGCATAAAGTCGCCGGCGACAATGCCTTTATTACAACGGAAGTCGGTCAGCATCAGATGTGGGTCGCCCAGTACTATCCGTTTAACGTTCCGCGCACATTTGTTACTTCCGGTGGTTTGGGAACGATGGGCTTCGGTACTGGAGCTGCAATCGGCATACAGTGTGCCTTGCCCAAGGCGCGGGTGGTGCACATCGCCGGTGACGGTTCATTCCGCATGAACTGCAATGAGCTTGCGACAATCCAGCACTATAACCTGCCGATAGTCATTGTCGTTGTCAATAACGGCGCGCTCGGCAACGTCCGTATGTGGCAGCACCTTTTCTATGGTGAGCGTTACAGCCAGACTACATTGAATTTTGGCCCGGACTGGCTCAAGCTTGCCGAGGCCTACGGCATACAGGGCTATCGCGCCGGCAACGCCGACGAGTTTGAAAAAGCCTTTGATGCGGCTTTTGCTTCCGGTAAGGCAGCTGTCATCGATGCAAAAGTTGACATCGACGAGATGGTCCTGCCGATGGTTCCCGGCGGAAAGCCTATTTACGAGCAGATAATGAATCTTGGTGAGTAAATCTTCAGCGGAAAGGGTAGAGCTTTTCGGCGAGTACTCGCTGGAAGCATTCGTTAAAAGCTTTTATTTCCTTTCCGCCGTATGGGATATGTCCCTTGCCCTTGTGAAGCCCCAGCGCTTCCATCTGCATGGAAAGTTCCCGTTCCTTAAGCCGCTTTGCTATGTTATCTTTATCAAAGCGTATGCCCCTGTCATTTATTATGCAGATGTTTTTTTCTACTAAGCGGGCTGCAAGAGGAATGTCCCTTGTTATTACAATGTCCCATTCGCTTGCATGCTCCACAATATAGTCATCCGCGGCTCCGGGGGTGGATGGGCAAATGTGCATGGTAAATAGCGGATTTTGCAGAGAGAATGCGAGCGGACGGTTCGCCGCATAGGTAACGTGCAGTTCTTCTTTTGCCGCAGCTTTCAGTACGATATCCCGTGCCTGTGCGGGGCAGGAATCTGCATCTATCCAGATATGTGGTTTTTCATACTGTATCATTTTTGCAAGGCCTTGTCGATTTCTTTTATCATAAGGGCAGTAAGTCGGTCAGCTTCTTCATCGGTACCGTTATTCAGCGCTTTGGAATAGGATGCACAGCGCTGTTTTTCCTTGTACAACTCATCAACAAGAGTGATACCCGCCATGATGCTGATTTCAAGCGGAGATTTGATTTTTGAAGTCCGTTGTATTGTTTTTATGATGTCAGAATAATATGAATAGAGTTTTTTCAAGTAGGCGTCTTCTTCCGCTGCCTGAACAGCGAATGAAGTTCCCAGTATGTCTATTTGAAGTTTCCCCATTTCCTGATGTGATTAAAAAATATCAAACTGCGGGCTAATGGAATCCGCTGTATTCTGCTCTGTTGCGCCAGAATCAGATTCTGTCGGGGCTGTGTTTGAGGTCTCGTTGAGCTGTACGTCCTGAGATTCAGGGCTGGCCTGCTCAATCTCTTCAGTTACTTCTTTTAGTTCCTGAGATTCTGTATCTGCCGGTGCGGCAGTATCAGCGGTGCTCCCGGTATAGTCAAATGCCGGTGTGTCATCTTCAGCTTCTTCTTCCTGCGCTGAAGATGCTGAATCGTCTGAACCGTTAAGAATTGTGTTCTCTACAGTGTCCAGACGATTCAAGGCCGTAAGGATTCCTTCTTCGATTTTGCCTTGATCTGATTCGAGGGATGTAACCAACTCCGTTTTCTCGTCCAATGATTTTGTGAGCTCTGCACATTTTGCGCGCAAAGCATCATTGTCGTTTTTAAGCTGTTCAACCTGTCCCGTGAGGAAACTGATTTTTTCAACAGCGGTTTCAACCTTCTTCTGCAATAACAAGACTTGATCAAGCGAAATCATCTAATACGACCTTTTAGGCTTTGTATACTTATGCGCCTAATGCTTTCTTTGCTACATCAACAACTGCTTTGAATGCTGTTGGATCTTCAATTGCCATGTTGCTCAGAGCCTTGCGGTTGATTACAACATTAGCCTTTGCCAATCCGTTGATAAAGCGGCTGTATGACAAACCTTCTGCTCTTACGGCAGCGTTAATACGAGCAATCCAAAGCTGGCGGTAAACGCGCTTCTTTTCTTTGCGACCAGTGTAAGCATGGTCAAGTGCCTTTACAACTGCATCTTTAGCTGCTTTATAATTTGACTTTCTGTCGCCCTTAAAACCCTTAGCCAAGTGAAGGATTTTGCTGCGGCGTTCCTTTCTTTTTGGTCCATCTACTGCTCTAGACATAATTCAACTCCTAAAAATTCGATAATTTTTTGCAGGTTCTAATTGCTAGAATGCAAAATCATGCATACGGAATCTGCTGCTTGCGGATTCTTCTTGCTGAATCTTCAGAAAGGATACCTGTCTTGCGAAGATTTCTCTTTCTTTTCGGGGAACGCTTCGTCAAAATATGGCGGAGATTCATCTTCTTGTACTTTACTTTACCGGTTCCGGTAAGTGAAAAGCGTTTTGCTGAGCTTTTCTTTGTCTTCATCTTGTTCTTAGACATAATTAATCCTCTTGATGTGTTGCCACATCTGTTACTTTTTGGCTTTTGAACCCAGCGTCATAGACATAAAGCGTCCGTCCATCAACGGAGGCTTTTCCATAACGTAAGAGTCTGCGGTAAGCCGTTTTTCAACCTCTTTCAGGACATCAAAGCCGAGTTCGGTATGGGCAAGCTCACGCCCACGGAAACGAATCGTTACCTTAACCTTGTTACCCTCGTCAAGAAATTCCTGTACATGCTTAGCTTTCGTGTCAAGGTCGCCTGAACCGATTTTTGGCTGCATGCGAATTTCCTTGATTTTCAATACTTTCTGGTTCTTCTTGGAGTCACGGAGTTTTTTCTCCTGTTCGAACTTGTATTTTCCGAAATCCAGTATTTTACAGACCGGCGGATTAGCGTTCGGCGAAACTTCAACAAGGTCGAGCTCCTGCTCTCTTGCCATTTTGAGGGCTTCTAGCGTGGGAACTATACCCTTCTGGTTACCTTCATTATCAATGAGCCTTACCTCGCGCACACGAATCATTCCGTTAATGCGCATTCCCTTATTGTCTGCCAACGATCCTCCCTTGTGTTTCTAAGCGTAAATGCCTGAAAGCACATGTTTCTATAAAATGCCTTTAATAAGCATTGCAAAATAATATCATAATTTATATGAATATGTCTAGTCAGAAACAGCCTTTTTGCTTGCAAAAAGGTACAATGCTGCCAATAAAACTGCTTGCAGGATGGAAAGTCCAATCCAGAGCAGGGGCGTAAAATTCATGTACCAGAGAGTTTCCGTCAGAGAAAAGACCGCGCCCTGTACAAAAGCCGCGGCAATGAGTCCGTATGCGGCTCTTTGTTTTTTTGCACTGCGGTCTGCAGGAACACCGTCTCTGTTTTGCAGCAGACAGTATGCGGTGCTTGCCGACAGCGCCGCGAATCCTGTATAGCTTATTGCAAGAAGCGGCTTTATAAAGCACAGGAAGAACGAGAAGCGCTCGTTTCCCGTGATTACGCTGTAAGGAATGTAAACCATGTAGTATGCTGCGAGCAGCGGAAAGAGAGACAGCAGCCTCCGGCTCCATTCTTTTCTGGACAGGAGCAGGTAGGATGTAGAGAGAAGAAGCGATGGAAGGAGATTGTCCTTCAGGTAAATGTAGAAAAAGTTCGCCGCTATGTTCTGAGTGAAGTGGTGAGTGGCAAAAATAAAGAATTCGTCAACAAAGCAGAATATTATTGCGGTAAAGAAACTTAATGCCATTGCCGCCCAGAACGAGCCTTTGGATTGTTCTGATGCCAGAAAGAATATGAGTGCGAGCGGAATTGCAAGAAAAAGGAATATAAACATGCTTCTACGATAGCATTTACAATATAATTTTGCAATCGTTTTCGTCATGCGACACTTGACAAAAAAGCGTATAATTTGCAAAATATTACAATAAAAGTTGAACAAAACGCAGGCAGGAAGTAAAACTGTGGAAGAAGACATATTAACAATCGATGAAGTTGCAAAGTATCTCCGTGTGAGCGAGCGTACCGTTTATGAATGGGCGCAGAAGGGAGAGATTCCCAGCGGAAAGATAGGCACTGTCTGGAGATTCAAGAAATCAGAAATTGAAAAGTGGGTTAACGACAGGCTTTCTTCTCAGAATGCCGCGAACATAGATGTTTCAGTCCAGTTAAAGAATATCCTTTCCCCGGAGCGCATTATATTCATGAGCCATCCGACAAAGCATGACGCGCTTGTTGAGCTGTCTGACAACTTGGCGACAGCTCCGCAGGTCAAGGATGCAAAGGAACTCAAGAAGGAGATTTTGAAGCGCGAGGAGCTTATGTCCACTGCGATTGGCCGTGGAATCGCAATTCCGCATGTAAGGCTTGCTTCTGTAACTGATTTGGTTATGTCCGTCGGAGTCTCAAAAGTGGATGTGATTGACTTTGAGCCTATTGATGATATTCCTGTCCGCTTGATTTTTATGATTGCCGCAGCATACAATCAGCACAGCTACTATTTGCAGACACTGTCCTATTTCAGCGCAAAGATACGCAATTCAGAGCTGCGTGATTCTCTGCTTGCCGCAACAACCCCCGAAGAAGTGTATAACCTTCTGACTAAATAAGAGCAAAGACTTATTTTTGTGAAATACGCCCCGGATATTTGACAAAATCAACTGTCCGGGGCGTTTTTTTTATGCTTCTACTATAATGCTCGCAACTGAGTGTGCGGACAGTTCTACGCAGACTGTTTCTCCGTCCACATTCTTGACTGCAAGTGCCTTTTCCGTAACGGCATCGCCTTTTTCAAATGTGTTTATGCTGTCCATCTTTTCGCCGCTGACTATCGTCGCCTCTGATGAGCTTATTGTACGTGACAGACCTTCAAAGCCGATTTCCACCGTTTTGCTGCTGTCCGCGTCGTTATTCGTGACGGTGACAAGGTAGCGGGTCTTGCCGCTCTTGGCGTTTTCTTTTTCTGATGCGGAAACAGAAAGGCCGGGGACGATGATTTCCTTTTGTGCGGTGCTGTCGAATATTCTGGAGCTTGAAGACGCAAACGATGTTCCAAGCAGCGTTCCGCCCTGATGGCCTTTGTACGCGTGGAATACGTGCCAGGTCGGTGTAAGCACAATCTTGTCGCCTTCGGTGAGTACCGGAGCCTGCAGGACGTTTACCGCCTGTGCCAGGTTTGCCACTCTTACGCGGTCAGAGTGGTTGTTAAAGATATTCAGCGTTATTCCAGCGACGACTGCATCGCAGACTGAGTTCTGCTGGTACAGGAAGCCGGGGTTCGTTCCCGGCTCCGGTGCGAACCAGTTGCCCCATTCGTCAACAACAAGGGCGACGCGTTTCTGCGGATCGTATTTATCCATGACTTCGCCGTGGCGGCGCACCAACTCTTCCATGCGGTATGCATCTTTTATTATGCGGTACCAGCTTTCTTTGCCGAAGCCTGTCGCGCTTTTTTTGTTGGACCAGTCATATTCAAACGTGTAGTTGTGCAGAGACAGACCGTCCATCATATTGGCGCAGTTTTCCATCAGGACTTTAGTCCAGTTGTAGTCGGCAGTGTTTGCGCCTCCGGCAATCTTAAAGATTTTGTCTTTGCCGTACTGGCGCACAAAGGTCTGGTAGCGGCGGTAGTTGTCGGCGTAGAACTCCGGCCGCATGTTGCCGCCGCAGCCCCAGTTCTCGTTGCCCACGCCAAAGTAGGGGAGCTTCCAGGCCTTTTCGTGGCCGTTCTCCTTCCGCAGCTTGGCCATCGGGGATTCTCCGTCGAATGTTATGTACTCAATCCACTCGTCCATCTCCTGCACGGAGCCTGAGCCTACGTTGCCGCAGATGTAGGGCTTGCAGCCTAGCTCATCGCACAGCCCCATGAATTCATGTGTGCCGAACGAGTTGTCTTCGACAACGCCGCCCCAGTTTGTGTTTATCATGCGCTTGCGGTTTTCTTTTGGCCCGATGCCGTCCTTCCAGTGGTATTCGTCTGCAAAGCAGCCGCCCGGCCAGCGCAGGTTAGGAATGTCAATGTCCTTGAATGCCTGTACTACGGCCTTGTTGTATCCGTTTATGTTTGGAATCTTAGAGTCTTTGCCTACCCAGAAGCCGCCGTAGATACAGCGGCCCAGATGCTCGGAAAAATGCCCGTATATGTCGGGGCTGATGGTTTGCTTTTTGTCTTGTGTGTCGACAATAATCTTCTGTTTCATATAACCTCGTTTGTTAAAAAGAGTATATCACGGTATCTGTTGATTTACAACAAAAATATTTGATATTTACAGGCGGCGCTAGGCTTGCATAAAAATGCCGGTAAGCCGTCCTGCGGTGGAAGCCAGGCCTTCAAGGCCTTTTGCGTCTTCTTCGCTAAAGCGAGCAAGCTCCGTGCTGTCAAGGTCAAGCACGCCGACAGTCGTGCCGTCCGCATCCCGCATCGGAAGCACCAGCTCTGAGCGGGAGGCGGAGTCACATGCTATGTGCCCTGGAAACTGCGTCACGTCCTTTACGATTTGGCTTGTTCCTGTCTCCGCGCAGGTTCCGCAAACTCCTTTGCCGAAGGGGATTGGAGTGCATGCGACTTTGCCCTGGAAGGGACCGAGGTACAATACCTTTTCTTTTGCAAAGTAGAATCCTGCCCAGCTTACGCGGCTCATCTGCTGGTGAATCAGTGCCGTGATGTTGCACAGCGCGGCGAGGGCTTCTTCTCTTGACGAGACACCCTGGGCAAAAGCCTCTGCCTGGGAGGCCAGAAGTTTGTAGTCAATATTTTCCATATTTTTTAATCGAAATAGCTGCGCAGTATGATTCCCTGGTCGTAGTTGCCGAAGCCTTTTCCAAAGATGTTCATTCCGCCTGAATGCTCGGCGTTTTCTTTGACACCGACTTTAACTCTGATTGAATGGTGCTCGCTTATCTGCAGGTCTGCAAGCTTTACGTTCGAGATTTTTACCCCGTCTACAAAGCTGCCGTCATTGGTAACGGAAAAATGCTTTAAAAGTCCGTACTGCGAACCTTCGAGCTTCCACCACAGCGGCGTGTAGCGTCCCCGTTTGTCTCCGAAGTCTCCCGGGGAGACCCATGTGCCGATTTCCACTTTGTTAAGCCAGAGCGTTATGTCTGACGGCCAGTTGGGGTTTGTTCCCGGCGCCTCGGAAGAAAGCTCCATGCTTATTTCCAGCTTGGAAAGCTTTTTCTGGTCATACATGGAGTTGTTCGGGAATTTATATTCGAATGTGCCGCTGCCGCACCAGAGCAGACCGGCCTTCATTCTGTCAGGATTCAAGAAGGAGTCCGGTATGTCCAGGAGACCGATTATTTTTTCTGTGGAGCACAAACCGCAGGGGGCGGTGACGTGGCAGTCCGTAAAAATGCCGATGGGCATTTCAATTTCCGTGTAGTTCTTCTGTTCGTTTTGTTTTTCTGGAAACTGAATCAGAATGTCCCTGAACGACGGATGGCAGAGCTTTTGGTTGCCTTTTTTTGCCCGCACGGATTCCGTTACTATTAATCCTGAGTCTTCAAGAATCGCTATATGTGTTGCCACCGTAGACTGAGGAAGCTTTAATGCCTCTGAAATCTCATTTATATTCAGCGTTTTGTTTCTGGTAAGGTTGAGCATCTGGATGCGAGGCTCTGAAGCAAGAGCCTTTAGCTTTGCAATGTCTTCAAGCGGATTTATTACTATCGTGGTTTCTTCTTCTTGCATTATGTCCACAGTATAACGGTATTTATTGATATTGTCCAGAAAATATTTTATCAATAATTCTGAATATATATCAATACTTATTGCATAAAACTGTTCTCCTGTAGCCCTGTAAGTCACATCGCCGTTGAAACGTACGTTAACACGACTTCGTAAGCTACGTTAACACGGCTTCGCAACGTACGTTAATGCTCCTTTCTAAGCTACGTTAATACGACATCGTAACGTACGTTAACGCGGCATCGTAAGCTAAAAGGTGGCTCGGTCAGATTTTTGAATTAAGCTTGTAAAATATTCTATTATTCATTATTATCTTACTGTTATCATGGTGTCGTTGTGTGGATTCTTGAAATGACTTGTTCTTCTTTCTGTCTGCCGTGGTAATTTATGAATGCAATTAAGGAGTTTTTATGGGTTATATATTGTATATTGATCCTGGCACAGGCAGTATGCTTTTTTCCATTTTGGTCGGAGTAGCCGCAACCTTGTTTTTTTTGGTTAAGGCTGCCTGGCTGAAGCTTAAGGTGATTTTTTCCGGAAAAAAGAACGGCGTCGTACAGGATTCATCATATCGTCCGTATGTAATTTACAGTGAGGGTAAGCAGTATTGGAATGTCTTTAAGCCTGTCTGCGATGAGGCGGAAAAGCGTTCCCTGCCGCTGACCTTTTATACAAGTTCACAGGACGACCCTGCATTCTCCCAGAACTACAAGAGTGTAAAGTGTGAGTATATAGGTGAAGGGAATTCCGCATTCGCACGTCTCAATATGATTTCCGCCGGCATATTGCTCGCTACTACACCGGGGCTTGAGGTCTACCAGTGGAAGCGCAGCCGGAACGTCGCCCATTATTCGCATGTGCTCCACATGCCGAACGATGCGACCACGTACAGGCTCTTCGGGCTGGACTTTTTTGATTCTGTCCTTCTTACCGGAGATTATCAGAAAAAAGACTTGCGCTTCCTTGAGTCTCAGCGCAGTATCCCTCAAAAAGACCTCGTTACCGTCGGCTGCTCATACTTGGATGTTCTTGCCGAACACATAAAGAGTATTCCTGCGGAAGAGAACCATCCTTTTACCGTACTGGTGTCTCCGTCTTGGGGCAATGTCGGTATCCTAAAGAAGTATGGCGAGAAGTTGCTGGATCCGCTTAGTGAGACCGGCTGGAGAATTATCGTTCGCCCTCATCCGCAGTCCAAGAAAAGCGAGGCCGATATGCTGGCCAGACTTGAGGCGCGTTATAAGAATAAGGCGAACGTCGAGTGGGATTATAGCCGCGAGAACATATATGCCATGAAGAAGGCAGATATAATGATTTCTGACTTTTCTGGAATCATCTTTGACTATACCTTCCTGTGTGACAAGCCTGTTATGTATGTTAATACAGATATGGATTTGCGGCCGTACGATGCCTTTGACTTGGGGCACGAGCTGTGGCAGTTTGAGATTTTAAAGAAGATGGGAATAAAGCTTGAGGAGCGTGATTTCTCTGACATAAAGCAGGTTATTGAAAGAGTCAGCGACAGTGAGGAACTTAGGCAATCTCGTAAGCAGGCAAAGGAGACTGCCTGGATGTTCCAGGGAGAGGCTGGTAAACGTATTGTGGACTATATGGTAGAGACTGTTGAAAAAGAGCATGAATCCAAGGAGGTCGTTGCCTGATTATGGGAAAGAAAGTTTATTTGGGAATTACCGGTGATATAATTCATCCCGGAATCATAAATATAATAAAAGAAGGTGCTAAGTACGGTGACTTGACGGTAGGTCTTCTTACTGATTCTGCGATAGTCACACATAAGCGTCTGCCGTATCTGACTTATGAGCAGAGAAAGGATGTGGTGGAGAATATACGGGGCGTTTCGCAGGTTGTTCCGCAGGAAGACTGGAGTTACGTTCCGAACCTCAAGAAATACAAGCCTGACTACATCATTCACGGCGATGACTGGAAGACTAATTATCTTTCAAAAATCCGGGCGGAAGTCTATGAAGTTATGAAGGAGTGGGGCGGCCAGGTTATAGAGATTCCGTATACTAAGGGCATAAATTCAACTGCCCTGGTGGATAATGCCGCTACAATCGGCACGACGCCGGAAATCCGCTTGAAGAGCTTGCGCCGCTTGATTGCGGCCAAGCCTGTCGTTCGTATTATGGAAGCCCATTCGGGGCTGAGCGGTCTGATAATAGAAAATGTGTCGGTTGAAAAAGATGACGGCATCCATTGCTTTGACGGCATGTGGTCTTCAAGCTTGACAGATTCAACCAACAAGGGCAAGCCGGATATCGAGGCCGTTGATCTTACTACGAGACTGCAGAGCCTTACGGATATATTGGAATGCACGACAAAGCCTATTATCTATGACGGTGATACAGGCGGTATTGCCGAGCACTTTGTGTTTACGGTACGCACGCTTGAGCGTAACGGAGTTTCTGCGGTTATAATCGAAGACAAAAAAGGATTGAAGAAGAATTCCTTGTTTGGAACAGAGGTTAAGCAGGAGCTTGCTTCGGAAGAGGAATTCTGCCACAAGATAAGCGAGGGCAAGAAGGCTCAGGTCACAAAGGACTTTATGATTATCGCCCGTATAGAGGAGATAATTGCGGGGCGTTCCGTAGACGAGGCTCTTTCAAAGGCCTATGCAAGTGTAAAGGCTGGGGCTGACGGCATCATGATACATTCCAAGGATAAGTCCGGTGAAGATATAAAAGAATTTTGTACCAGATTCAGAAAAGAATATGCCGGTATACCTTTGGTTCTTGTTCCGACAACATATAACCAGTTTACAGAGAAAGAACTTGCGGAGTGGGGTGCAAATGTTATTATCTATGCAAACCACATGCTTCGTTCTGCCTATCCGGCTATGAAAAACTGTGCGGAAACAATATTGAAGGCGGAGCGTTCTCTGGAAGTGAACGATTTGTGCATGCCGATAAAGCAGATTCTTGAGCTGATTCCGGGTGGAAAATAATCTTAATTTGTTCTTTTGTAATAAAAATACAGTTTGTTTTGCGGCAGACTGTATTTTTTTGCTGTTTTTTTAGTCGGTTCATAAAGATTGACTAAATTTCTCTTATAACGTATAGTATTTTTATGGCTAGCGGAAATTTTTTTCAGACTATACTTTCTTCGTTTTTCAGCGGAGGCGATGACAATGCCATCAAGCGGAAAATGTTGAAGAGGATAGCAAAGAATCTGTCCAAGACTAAATACCATTTCTATAAATATTCTTCCCATGAAGCCGATCCTTCCATGGCCAAATTCTTCTATGAGATTTATAAGGCTATTTCTCCGGCGCAGTTGATGTTTGCGAATACTAATGCCAATGCTTTGAAAAGGGTCGTTATAGATCTTTCTCTTACTGAAGAGCAGAAAAAGTTTTTGGAAGATTTTTCTGAAGAAGAGCTTACAAGGCAGGCTACGTCAGTTCCTTTGCAGCAGCTGACCGCAACCGTGAACGAGCAGCTTGCAAAGTTCAATTCGGATTTTACTAATGAGAAAATAGTAAAAACTGACATGTTGTATACAAAATTGATGCTTTTCAAGAATTTTGTATCCTATGATTTTTACTTTCTGCTAAAGAAATTTGACAGCTCTCTCAGGGAGCGTAATTTTAATGCTGTTCCCAAGTTCCAGGCAATCGGCGGTTCTTATGTTGTTGAGGACATAAAGAACTTTATCTCAATTGCATGGCCGCTTCCGTCTGATGATTGGGATGACGTTTTCAAGCTGTTGAAGGCGATAAAGGGCGTGGAGCCTGTTACCCTGGGTACTTGGAAGAAGGTTCTGCAGCGCCTGCGCTATGTGCGTGACCAGCGTATATTCGAAATGATTGTTCAGCTCATCACTGAGAATCCTGCATATAGGGAAGTGACTAAGGCTGACGAGTATCATATCTTGGATGACTTTATTTCTCAGACCAGAAAGGGTATTGAGGAGACTCTGAGCAGCCTTAAGGAGCGGCAGACTGCGGGTAAGGTTGACAGTCTGCTTACCCAGATATTCGGCAATACGAACATAGAGCCGCTGAAGAACTATAACGAGACGGTTGGTTCTGCCTTTGAGCGCAAGAATCTTTCTGGTTTCCTCTATACAGGTCCGCTTTCGTACTTGAAGTTCTTCTTGCTCAATTATGTAAAGAAAGAAGTCAGGGAGCTTGCGGATATTCTTGTTGTGCGCGGAGAGTGGGCTACACAGTCCATGTCCCAGCCGATGAGCGAGGCGGCTCACCAGCTGATGGATATTCCTGCTAAGATTTCTGCCCTTGATGACGAGCTTGCTGAAAGCGGGCGCTACGGAAACAAGCTTAAGACGTTGCTTCCGCGCGTTGAGCGCGACCGCGAGGCTCATAATATCTTTGAGATGACCTTGAATGATGCGAATAATGACGCGGCGCAGTTGTTGCTTTCTGCAAAGCAGAACATGCTTGTGTTTGACAAGAACTTGAAGATGCTTCTGGAGGACTTCGTGAAGGCTCCTCAGAGCGAGGTTATTATCAACTGGAAGGATTTGGATCGTTTTGCGGAAGGCAAGCTTAAGCAGATGTGTATCGATGTTTATAAACAGCTGTATGCGTTTATATCGTTGCTGCAGAATTTCCAGATTGTGATTACCGAGACAGAATAATCTGCCTTTGAAAAGCTAGTGTTTCTTTAATAGAAAGCGCCTTCTGCACGAAGACGCTTTTTTTGTCTATTCTATTTTATAGCCCCAAAGCCCTTCGTATTGGTGGTTGTCAGTTGAGCCGTAGACTTTGATGCTGTGTACGCTTGCAAACTCGTTTTCCCCGATGATACATTCTTTTTCAAAGTGTCCGCTTTCAGGATTTTTCTCAAGCTTTATTAGCTCTCCGTCATCGGCGGACAGGGCTATTGATTTGTAGTCGCCGCTGGCTATTTCAAATTCTATGCTCTCGCCGTTTTTAAGTATTCCCTTGAGCGGAGAAATCAGCTCTGTGTTTCTCGTAAGCGTGTATTCGGTATATGCGGTGGGGTAGTTCAGCGTTCCGTGGCCGAATCCCGAGTATACGCCGTCTGTCCGTATGCTGAAAGCCAAGATTTCTTCCATAGAAGACGGCGTAAGACCGATAAGTCTGAATATCTTTCTGACTGCTTCGTTGCGCTCGTTGTCAAATAAATCCTCTGCCAGATAATAGCGCTTGTTGTAATTCACTTTGAAATAAGAGTTTTCCAAATAGTCAAATTCATTCTGGCTTATTTCACCGTTCTGCAAAAGCTGCTCAGCCTTGGGGAGAATCTGCCCTTCGTATTCGGCTTGTGAGAAGAACCACGGATATGTCTCTTGGTCGGCATAGCAGGCATATAACGATGCCTGGTATTCTTTAGCGTCAGGTACGTCAAAGGTGATTGTCACAAGGTTTGCGTTTCTGTTAATCCAGGTTGCGTTTTCAATCTTGGATAAATCGTCTTTTGTTGAGATTCCGCCCAGGAGTGCAACGTTCCTCTTTGACTGGGTGAATGAATAGCTGACAGGAGCGCTGATGACCGTGTTGCAGGACGGCCGTTCCTGAGAAAAATTGAATCCGTAGTCAAAGAAAACACCCGGGATATATGGCTCGTTTTGGAATTCCTCTTTTGTCTTTATGTCTGACGCGGCTGCGAATTGCTGCTGCTCGTCTGCTGGTAAGTGAGAGTACAAGAATTCTTTTGCGTCGCGGCAGAACCACTGCGTTGAATATCTTTTTATGAATGTGCGCTGCTCAAGAGAGCCTGCGTCAAGAGTTACGTCTACAAGATTCCATTTACCGTTGATTTTTACGGCATTCCAGCTGTGGTTTTCTTTTTCGGGCAGCGTTCCGCCGTATCCGTGCCCTTTTAGGAATCCTTTTACGATAGTGCAGTCAAGCCCTGCATTGCTGCACATTTGTGCATACAGCCGTGCGTAGCCGGAAGAGAGAGCTTTTCGGCCTTTTAATACGCTGCTGTAATCTTGCTTTTTTTCGCTGCCGGAAAAATACATCTCGGCGTTGTAGGCTATGTTGTCGCATATCCAGTCATGAAGGATGCGTGCCTTTAGTTTTTCGTCTTTTATACCGGAAACCAGGTTTTCAACTAAGTCGGGGAGTGCCTTTTTGGGGTTGGAAAAGCTTTCGCTCCGTATTTCCGCCGGAACTTCCCTGATGCGGGCATTCATGCTGCTTTTTGCGGACAGGCATAGCGGAATCAATACCAGATAAGAAATTATTAAAAGATTTGTTTTTTGCTGTCTCATACCTCTATTAACAATTTGAGAGGTAAAAAGTTATTTTAAAACGGTGTCAATCAGCTCTTTTAGTTCCGGGTCAATTGTAACGTGCGAGATGTCGAGGTCTTTTTTGATTGAAAAAATGCCGTCTGTCTCTATAATGGCATCATCGTTGCCGTTAAGGGAGAGCGCCTTTGCTAAAAGTCCGTGAGTTTGATGAGAATCTATACTTTTTTTTGCAAGATTTGAACCTTGATTTTTCATAAGCTTCTTGTACTTTTATGGCTTTTTCGGCTATTATACTACAATTATATGGTAGAAGTCAAAGAGGAACAAGAAAAAAAAGCCCGCGCCCTGCTTATCGGGTCTCCTGCTTCAAAAGATGACGGCTGTCCTAAGGAACTTGCCGGTCTGGTTGACACCTTGGGCATGGAGATGGCCGGCAGTATCGTTCTCTCACGGATTGAGCCTTCTCCGGCGTACGGAATAGGCAAGGGTAAAGTCCAGGAAATTTCTGATAAGGCAAAAGAAATACAGGCGGACTGTATCATCTTTGACTGGGAGCTGGGACCTACCAAACAGCGGAACTGGGAAAACCTGACTCAAATCCCTGTATTTGACAGAAACGAAGTCATTATACGCATTTTCGCCCAGCGTGCTAAAACAAAAGAGGCTGTTCTGCAAGTTGACCTTGCCCGGCTGATTTATTCCCTGCCGCGGCTGAGCCATACCTACGGTGATTTGTCGCGGCAGCGCGGCGGCGCCTTTGGCAACAAGGGGCAGGGCGAGACCCAGCTTGAACTTGACAGGCGCCAAATCGAAGATAAGATTGTCCAGATAAAAAAAGAGCTTGAGCAGGTGGAGATGAATCGTTCCACCCAGCGGCGGCAGCGGATGCGTACGGCAACGCTGTCCTGCGCCTTGGTGGGGTATACTAATGCAGGAAAGTCCAGTCTGCTGAATGCCTTGACCGGTGCGGACGCTTTTGTTGAGGACAAGTTGTTTGCCACGCTGGATCCCACAACCCGCAAGCTTGCGCTTTCTGAAGGTTCATCAGTCCTTTTGACGGATACGGTCGGCTTTATCTCGAACCTGCCTCATACGCTTATTGATGCCTTTAAGTCTACTTTGGAAGAGGCTTCTTATGCGGACTTGCTGCTCGTTACGGTGGATTCCAGCGACAGGGACTGCATAAAACAGTATAACCAGGTTCTTAAGGTCTTGAAAGAGATAAAGGCTGACTCTGTTCCCCGGCTTGTTTTGCTTAACAAGTGCGATAAGGTTGCCGGAGGAGAGGAAGCGGACGAGGTGTTTGCTTCTGAGCTGCATAATGCATTCCCTGAAGCCATAAGGGTTAGCGCGAAAACACAGGAAGGCTTTGAGCAGCTGCTTGCAGCGATTACCGAAGCTCTTTACGGCAAGGTGGAATCATACCGCATTCCTATGGCTGACTGTGCCTTGGTGGAGTTGGTGCGGAAGAACGGGAAGATTCTAAAAGAGGAATGGTCTGCTGACTATATAGAACTTGAGGCTCGTATTTCTGGAACGATAGACAGTGACGGCAAGGCGAGCACAAGGACTAAGGCTCTGCTTTCGGCCTATATTGTACACGGGGGGCGGAAAAATGAATAGAGTTTATTTTGCAGAGGAAGATGATAGAAACGAAAACGCTTTGAAAGGTCTGAACAGGCTGCTTGTCGTTGTGCTTGTCGCTCTGCTTGTTGTTTTTGTAGGGGGGACTGCGGTTGCCATTGCAAATAATGGAGGTGTGCTTTCTCCGCGTTACCGCAGGGTTGATCCGACTCCGAAGCAGGTTGTGAATTCCAGCCTGCGTTCAAAAAAGTCGGTCAGCGCGTATACCGAGCTGGGGCAGATACGTACTGTCACTAAGGGTGAGGGGGAGGCTCCCGGCACGCTTCTGGTTATTACGCCGTGGTTTTCGTATCCGTCTGTTGATACGCAGCTGTATGAGGAGCTTTCTCAAAAGAAGATGCAGGAAAAGTCAATTGTGATAGGCTGTATCAGTTCCCATACAAAAAAAGAGCTGTTGGAGATGGGGGAACAGGCTGTTAAGGATGAGATACGGGACAGGATAAATGCCGCGCTTATTCTTGGAAAGATAGAGAATGTATACTTTGATGAATACCTTTTCTTTGAGTAAAGGCTAAAATTTAAGATAAATATACCGAAATTAAAAATATGCCGTCTAAGCAGAATTCGTATGCAAAACCTGATTTCTGGTCTCAAAAAGCTTTTAAGGAAGGCTATCCCGCCCGTAGTGTATATAAGCTTGAGGAAATCGACAAGAAATTCGGCATGATAAAAGGCAGTTCAGTTGTCTTGGATTTGGGTTCTGCACCTGGAAGCTGGACTACCTGGCTTTTGCGGAATTTAGGAGAGGGCAGCAAGGTCGTTTCTGTTGATTTGAATCCCCTTTCAAAAGATGTGAAAGGCGATAATTTGGTGTTTTTTCAGGGTGATTTGCTTTCTGAATCAATACGGAAACAGATTCAGGCGGAGGGACCGTATGATTTGGTTGTGTGCGATGCGGCTCCGCTTACTACTGGAAACAGGACTGTTGATACCGCCCGTTCTTCTGCCTTGGTGGAAATGGCTATTTGGTATGCTGAGGCAATGCTGAAGAAAGGCGGCAATTTTTGTGTGAAGATATTTCAGAACGGTGCACAGCAAAAGAGCTTGCAGAAAATGCGCGAGGTGTTCACCAGCGCAAAGGGCTTCAAGCCGGAGGCTTGCAGAACTACTTCGTTTGAGACGTATTTAATCGGGTTGACTAAAAAATAGTAAAAAAGGTGGAGCGGGATTGTATGAATGAAATTGCAAAATTCGGAGAGATGTGTTATAGTAGAAAGTCTAAAATGCGTGACCATTTAAAAATGGTTGTATTCTGTTCGCTTTTTGTTATCAGTGCCGCAGGTTTTGTTGTGGCTACAACATTGGGAGTGCTTTATTATAATAAGAATACAACTGGAATGGGAGGCTTGGAGACACCAGGGCTTCCAGAACTTTCATCTCAGATTCTCATTGAGGATGATCCTGTCGCTGCTGATTTAGGAGATGTTTCTGACAGCGGAGAAGACAGGGGGTTGTATTATTTTACCTACTGCATTGAGCCTGGTGACCAGATAGGTAAGATTGCCGAAAAGTTCGGCGTTTCACAAGACTCTCTTATTAGCGTTAACAATATCCGGGCTACCCGCCTGATACAGCCCGGTGACTATCTGAAGATTCCTTCAATGACAGGAATACTGTATACAACAAATGCAGACGATGAGACTCTTGAGACAATCTGTGACAAGCTTTATAAAGAGGATGATGCTACCAGCAAGGAACCTGTTATGCTGAATGCGGATAAGTGCGCGCTTGCGAATAATATAGGTAAGGCTGACGTGCTTTCCAAGGGGCAGACAGTGTTCATCCCAGATGCAAGAATGGGCTGGATGCAGAAGCAGGAAATCAACGGAGACCTATTTACCAAACCGATTCATAGTTGGTTCTATATTTCTTCAAGATATGGATACCGCCAGAGTCCTTTCAACGCGGCAAAGCGTACCTTTCACGGCGGAACAGACTTTGCCTGCCCACAGGGAACTAGAATTTATGCGGCGCTTAACGGTACGGTCAGCGCTGTGGGATATAACAACACATACGGATACTATGTTATGGTTTCCCATCATTCCGGCTATCAGACCTTGTACGGCCACATGATGAAGGCCGCCTCCGTAAAAGTGGGGCAGACTGTTTCTACAGTCACTACATTGGGATATGTAGGCAGTACCGGTATGAGTACAGGTCCGCATCTGCATTTTTCTGTTTATAAAAACGGTCGCAGTATAAATCCGATGAGTGTGCTTGGAAGTAAGTAAATTACTCCCTATAATAACGAGCTATAGCAAAAAGCGGCGTCCATACGAGCGCCGCTTTTTGTTTGGTCAAAGACGTTTTGTTTTATTTTGTGACGTTGAACTTAAAGATGAGGTGCGAGCTGGCGTAGCACCGAACTCATGACACCACATTCTCCCGACTGTCTTACTTTGTCACGTTAAATTTAAAAAATAATACGTCGCCGTCCTGCACTTCGTAGTCCTTGCCTTCGGTGCGGTATTTACCGGCTTCCTTGATTTTTTCTTCACTGCCGTACTGTTTGAGGTCATCAACAGTATAAGCCTCAGCCTTGATAAAGCCTTTTTCAAAGTCTGTGTGGATTACACCTGCTGCCTGTGGCGCTTTGTCTCCTGCATGGATTGTCCATGCGCGGCATTCATCAGGTCCGCCTGTAAAGAACGTGCGCAGCCCCATCAAATGATAGACTTGACGTGAAAGTACGGTAAGGCCGCTTTCCTTCAGTCCTACGCTTTCCATAAATTCCTTGCGGTCGTTGGGGTCTGTAATGTCTGACAAATCTGCTTCGAACTTGCCGCAGATTGTGATTGTCTCGCTTTTTTCTTCAGCCGCGATTTTCTTTACTGCTTCAACATACTTGTTCGTTCCGCTTTCGATGGTGTCTTCGTCAATGTTGCAGACAAAAATCTGCGGCTTTATGGTAAGCAGGTGCAAGTCATATATGGCGTTCTTTTCATCATCTGTCAAGTCTGCCATGCGTGCGCTCTTACCGTCCTGAAGGAGCGGCTTTATTTTTGCTACGGCACTGGTGTATGCGGCAAATTCCTTTTCTTTTTCTTTACCCATTGCCCGGATGGTTTTTGTTACTTTTTCCTGTCTTTTTGCAATGGTGTCCAAGTCGGCCTGTGCCAGCTCGTAGTTGATTGTGAGTATGTCGCTTTCCGGGTCAATCGGCGCGTCTGTCTTTGCATCGTCGCGGACGTGCTGAATGTCTGGGTTGTCAAAGCAGCGGACTACGTGAGCTATAACCGTTGTTTCACGAATATTCGCCAAGAACTGGTTGCCAAGACCTTCGCCTTTGCTTCCTCCTTTGATAAGACCTGCGATATCTAAGAAATCAACAGATGCAGGAATCTTCTTTTTGGGGTTAAAAACTCCGGCCATAAAGTCCAGCCGTTCATCCGGCAGGTCGACAACACCGACATTTGGATCTATAGTGCAGAACGGATAGTTTTCAGCTGCGGCAGGAGCCTTTGTGAGTGCAGAAAAAATAGTGGACTTGCCAACATTAGGCAGACCGACAATACCACAAGTAAGTTTCATATATCTATTTCCTCAAACTGTTTTATGTGCGTAAAATATATAGCATTAGCGTAAATTAAGCAATAATCTTTACTTTTTTGCTATTTCATTCCAAATTGACGCGGATATTTCTGCGATGCTTTTTGTGGCATCCAGGTATATTACTTTCATGTTCGGCTCTATGGCTGCATATTCCTTTATGGCTGAGCGGTATTCTTTTGTGACTTTGTTAAGGAAGTCTTCGTTCTCGTATATTTCTCTGGTTTCTCGTCCTCCGATTCGTGAAAGAGAGAGAGACGGCTCTATGTCGAAATAGAATAGAATAGAAGGCATCGGGAAGGCAGAGTTTAAGCGTCTGGGTACTTCTTTTGGGCAAGATATGCTTTGATATGCCAGCGATGAAAAAATATACCGGTCACTCACTACTATTTTACCGGAACTGCAGGCTTCTTTTATTCCGCTGACTAAAGTGTTCCCGTCTTTTAATGCCAGTTGTCCGTTAACATGCTCGTTCCTGTCTGCTGCAAATAAGTATGCGGCAGTTTCATTTGTCATAGAGACATCTCCTTTGAGCATTCTGCGCAGAAAAAGCCCTATTTCTCCTTTTGTGGGCTCTGAGGTGAAGAGAAAATTGCCGGTTTCCTGCCGTTTTTTTAGTATGTCAATTTGCGTGGAAGTTCCGGCTCCGTCTATGCCTTCAAAGACTATAAAATTCTGTAATACCATGAAACCCTTCTATTTTCTATCGTTTTATATTAAGATAAGTAAAATATACTTTAAGCTATAGCACAGAGATGAAAAAGTCAAGGTTGCTGAAATCATTACTAGGAATACTATTTTTTCTCATGATTTTTCTGTGTTGCCTTAACTTGCTGAGACCTGTGTATAGAGAAATTGACGCAAGATTCCGCAATCTGGAAAGTCTGTACCGTACTGAGTTTTCCGAAGCTACCGGGCTGTCTCTTTCTTACGACTCGCTTTCTCCTTCGTTTTTGACCGGTATAACTATCAATAATATTCATGTTTTTGACGTAGAATCCGGTGAAGATTTGCTATTCATAAAGAGACTTTCTTTTAACTACAATCTTATCAGCTTGATTCATAAGGATTTTGACAATCTGTTCCGGTCTCTTGTGGTTTCCGGTGTGGCAGGTAATTTTGATAAGCAGAAACTTCTTTTTGTTAAGAATAAACTTAGGGAGCGCAAGACCAAAAACTCTGATGAACTTGCTTCTGAGGCGCCTGTCGGCGATAAACCATCCAGTACAGTTGGAAATATCCGTTTTGATGAGGAGCATTTGATTTCTGAAGAGCAGAAGTCTTTGATAAAAAAGATATTTTCGTCTATTCCTCAGAAAACCTATTTAAAAGATGTACAAGTTCTGTATTCTGCAGGGAAAACGGCACTGGCATTTTCTTTGAATAAGCTTACACTTTTGAAGCTTTCCGATAAAAATATAACACTGGAAAGC
Organism: uncultured Treponema sp.; assembly: GCA_964554745.1. Taxonomy (GTDB): domain Bacteria; phylum Spirochaetota; class Spirochaetia; order Treponematales; family Treponemataceae; genus Treponema_D. The sequence goes on from CAZKPZ010000014.1 coordinate 32,286, forward strand.
GATTCTGTCTCTATCTTTTCTGAATTCGGGGCAAAAAAGACTTCTGCCGGAGTTCGTTTCGCTATTAAGGGGAATATCGTTCCTGTGTTTTCCGGCAGTTCTGCTATTCTTACGCTGAATCCGTATCTTACGGCAGACTACACGGTATACAGCAGTCAGTTCTTGCTACGGTATGAAGACTCTTCTGTTTTTCTCCGTTCAACGCAGCTGTCGCTGCCATATAGTATTTACACGTCATTTAGAATCCCGTCCAGGGAGCTTGATGCAACTATAGACTTTAATTCTCTTAATCTGCTGTCTTTAGTAAAAATACCTTTTAAGAATAAAAAAGTCGAAAAATTGGCGCAAACGCTGATAACGTTGCATGGAAATGGCAAGGCGGATTTGCGGAATAAAACGTATTCCTGGAACGGAGACGGTTCTTTTGATTTGAGCGAGGATTTTATAAAGGGCGGGGAGACTGTGACTTTAAAAGCTTCGGGAAATGAAAAGCTTTTAAAAATAGATTCTCTGGAGGCTTCTGGCAAGATGCTGACTGCATCTTTGACTGGTAAGGTGGATTTTGTTTCAAAAACTCCAGACTGTACGCTCAGACTTGATTCTTTTGTTCTCCCGAACGGAAATGTGCTTTCATTCAAGGCGTTTTTTGAGACTGATGGAAGAAACATTCTTGTTTCGCTTCCTTCAGTTTCATTGGGGAAAGCTGTTGTTTCTGGAATAAAGGTAAATGCGGCGGTGGAAAAAGACAGTATTCCGTTTTCGATAGCCTTGTCGAATTCTGCGCATGCTTCATACGGCCTTTCATCGATAAGAGGAAGCGGGAATTTTTGCTGGAAAAAGGACAGGCGGAGCTTACAGTTCTCTGCGGATGTTTCAAACTTCTTTCTTGACACAATCCTTCACTGTGCCGCCTTCTTTTTGAAGGCAGACAAAGCTGACAAGATTCAAAAATATATACCGCGCCTTTCGTCTTATGTTACGGACGACAGTTTTTCTTTTTCTACGAATTTTAAATCGTGCGAGTTTAGTATACCGGCTTTTTCGATAAAGGATTCAAAAAAAAACGGCAGACAGCTGGTCGCCGCTGTTAAAGGCAGTGACCGGTCTCTGGATGTGCAGAAATTCTCTTTAAATTACGGTATTTTGCGCTTGAATGCTATTTTGCGTGCGAATCTTGCTCCTGAAAGCAAAGAACTTACGTTTACGAGTTCTATGAATGTAAACGATGTTCCTTATGATTTTACAGGTACGTTCGCAAAGGGGAAGTGGTTTACGCTTTCCGGTTCGTATGGTATCAATATCCTTGCGAATTTAGAAGACGGAGCTTTTGGTTCTGCAAAAATATCATCGTTTCCTATTTCTTTTTCAAAATATAAGTTTAATTTTTCGTTTGACAGTGATTTTGACGCCCGCTCGCTTGAGGACTTTCTTGTCAATGTTAAGACATTTCAGATAGAGGAACTCGAAGGCAAGTTGAATCGCTCTCCTAAAATCTCGTTAGTAGGAAGTGTTGATCAAGAGGGCTTTATTATAGATTCAGTGTCGTATGCCGACATTAACTCTTCTACAGATGGAAGCGGCTATATTCTTTGGAACTTGAATAACGGAATATTGGATTCAGCTTCGGTTTCTATTGATATGGCGAATGAATTCACTAAGGAGACGTTCACCCTTGACGGAGAGTTTTCTAACCCTCTGCATGCAAAACTTACTAAGGACGTACTGCTGAAAGACTGCTATTTTACGCTGAACTCTGATATAAGGGGCTTCCCCCTTATGAGGTTCGTTCCGCGCCAGTATGCGGATGATACGTTCAACGGCTCTTTTTCTGCTAGCGGAACGGTAGAGAATCCGTATCTTGCTGTAAAGCTTGAGAATTTTTCTGCCCAAGTCGGAACAAAACCAATGGTGATAAACGGAAGCGCCGAATTGCTAGAGGGTGACCTTTTTGTTCCTGATTTTGATTTGAACTGGGGAAATATCAGTATTTCGGATTTTACGACAGATATCGATTTGTCTACGTTTAGTGGAACTGCTTCCGGGGAACTTTCCATAAAAGTTTTGGGAAGCCGATATATCAGAGTGCCTGCAAATCTGACAATACGGGATGCTTCTGATGTTGTTGAGAAACACAGCTTTATAGAGCATTTTATTCCTAAGAAAATAGCCATAGAAGCTTCTTCCGATGTGACGGCGCAGGGGATTATAAACGGCAGTGTGCCAGTCAGATGCGAGATGAGCGTTGAGGGAAAAAATATATACTTTGACAGCGATGACTATCTTGGCGTGTCCGGCAGTTACCTTGCAAAGACCGGTGATCTGGATGTACGAGTGCGCAAGGACAAGCCGTTGCATGGAAATATAGGCGGAAGAATAAAAAAGTCCATGATGAATGTAACAATACAGGGTTTTTCATGCGATTTTGAAAAATTTCATGAGTTACTGAGTACTGATTATCTGGGCGTTTACCGTGGTTTGGCTTCCGGCTATCTTAATCTCAGCGGTATGACAAGTGACCCCTCTTTGGACGGAAGTCTTCTTATCAGGCAGACGGACATTACTCTGCCGCTTGTGTTCAGAGATCATATTACGGCTAAGAATCTGCTCTTGACGCTGACTAATAAAGCTGTTGAGATTTCTTCCTGTCGTTTTTTAGTCGGAAATTCCAGAATGGATGCGTCCATGCAGATGTATATGGACCGCTGGGGCTTGCAGTCCGTGAATATTACCGGAAAGACTGTTGGTTCTGATACCGTTTATGTGGATATGTCTGTTCCTCTGGCTGATTTGAAGGGAGAGACGACTCTTAATGCGGTAATGCATTTTGAGGACTCGTTGATGAGTCTGGATGTGACTACATCTCTTTCAAAGGGTGAAATAAATGTTATAACGCCTCTGAATGACGTTGCTCCTATCGGAAAGCTGATTACTCTTTCTGGCGGAAAGGTTAGAAAACCTGCTGACAAAAACAAGCCTAGTTTGTATCAGTCTTTGCTGCAGACTATGGACTTTTCTATAAAAGTCCATGCGGTTATAGATAAGAAAGTTGACCTTGTTATAGCACCTTTGCTTCAGGCAATCGTCGCGCCGGGGACAAAGGTGGAATTTGCGTTGGATAGTGCCAGTTCAAAATGGTCTTTGAAGAGCGATGCTGCATTCCGTGGAGGGCATATTACCTATCTGAGTCGTAATTTTTATATACGTGAAGGGTCTATAACGCTTAATGAATCTGAAAAATCTTTTAATCCGTTTATAACTGCACGGGCGGAGACCAAGGAACGTGATTTTGACGGCGTTATTGTTACAGTCGTTCTTTCCGCAGAGAATCTGAGCCTGTCGAACTTTTTCCCCCGGGTATACTCTATTCCGGCTAGGACAGAGGCTGAGATAAGAGCAATGCTAGGGCAGATAGTCAGCGGTGACTCAAACAGTGCTGGAAGTCTTTTCCTGACAGGTCTGGATTATGGAATGAAGATGACTACATTTATAAAAATGGAAAACTCA